>CAYJBG010000181.1:0-4082 GCA_964368085.1 uncultured Acidiferrobacterales bacterium
CGCGCCGCACCTCCTGCAGCAGGCCGAGACTCGCCGCCCCGCAGCGATCGAGCGCCACGGTCACCTCCAGCAATTCATTGAAGCGCGCCGCCTGCTGAAAGCGGATGTTGACCGCGCTCACCGCGAACAGGACTCCGTCGCTGCGCACGAGATCATCCTGTTCGAAACCGAGCGCACGCAGCCACTCGGTGCGGGCGCGCTCCATGAAGTTGAGATAGTTGGAGTGATACACCACGCCGCCGGAGTCGGTGTCTTCATAGTACACGCGCACCGGGATCGAGAAAATCGCTTTCATATTAATTCTCGCAGCAAAGGCGCAAAGGACGCAAAGAAAGATGCTTGAAAACTAAATTGGGCGGCACCGGTCATAGTTATCAATTTCTTCTTTGCGTCCTTGTGCTGTACAGGATGTACGAATGCCGCAGAGCGCATGGATGCGCGAGAGCGGCCGTCTTTGCGGTAGAAACTATTATTCATCAAATATCCCGCGCTGCGGCTCGGCCGATGCTGGTGGCGTAAGGCCAAGATGCTGCCAGGCGCGGTGCGTCGCCACGCGCCCGCGCGGCGTACGCGCCAGGAAACCCTGCTGGATCAGGAACGGCTCGATCACATCTTCGATCGTGCCGCGCTCCTCACCCAGCGCCGCGGCCAGTGAATCCACACCCACCGGCCCGCCGCCAAAGCGATCGATGATCGCTGTCAGCAGGCCGCGATCGAGCGCATCGAAACCTTCCTCATCCACGTTCAGCATGACCAGCGCCTGCTCGGCGATACTGCCGGTCAGCACGCCCTTGCCCTTGACCTCGGCGAAATCGCGCGCGCGGCGCAGCAGACGATTGGCGATGCGCGGTGTGCCGCGCGCGCGCCGCGCGATCGCAGTGATGCCATCTTCCTCGGCTTCGACACCGAGGATGCCGGACGAGCGACGCACGATGCGCGTCAGGTCTTCGGCGTTGTAGAACTCCAGGCGCTGCACGATGCCGAAACGGTCGCGCAGCGGCGAGGTGAGCAAGCCGGCGCGGGTAGTGGCGCCGATCAGCGTGAACGGCGGCAGGTCGAGCTTGATGGAGCGAGCCGCCGGGCCCTCGCCGATGAGAATATCGATCTGGTAATCCTCCAGGGCCGGATAGAGGATTTCTTCGACCACCGGGCTGAGGCGATGAATCTCGTCGATAAACAGCACATCGTTCGGTTGCAGGTTGGTGAGCAAGGCGGCCAGGTCGCCGGGGCGCTCCAGCACCGGCCCGGAGGTCTGACGCAGCTGCGCGCCCATTTCATTGGCGATGATGTGCGCGAGCGTGGTCTTGCCGAGCCCCGGCGGCCCGAACAAGAGCACATGATCGAGCGCTTCGCCACGGGCGCGCGCCGCGGAAATAAAAATATCCATCTGTTCGCGCACCGGCTTCTGGCCGACGTAGTCGGCAAGCCGCGCCGGACGCAGGCGCTGCTCGACGCTGGCCTCATCGGGCGCAGCGTCCGGTTTTGCGGATACCAGGCGGTCGGTTTCGATCATAAATATAGATTTACACTTACTCCCCCTCTCCCGCGCAAGCGGGAGAGGGATGGGGAGAGGGCTTCCTCATTTTACGTTGTCCTAATCCCCTCTCCCGCGCAAGCGGGAGAGGCCTGGGAGAGGGCTTCCTTCGGTCCTACCTACTCCCCCTCTCCCGCCCCTCATCCTCATCCCTTCTCCCGGAGGGCCCTCACCCTTTGCCCTCTCCCAGAGGGAGAGGGGAAGTTGGTGAGAGTCCATATTTCGGTCGGGGCAAGCCGAGCGCGCTTGCGCGCGTCCCTGTTCACTTGGGGAGAGGGATGGGGAGAGGGCTTCCTCATTTACGTTGTTCATTTGATCCCCGCCAAGCCCTTCAACGCCGCGCGAATAATGTCCTCGCTCCTGAGCCCCGCGCTCGGCACGCCGCTCACCGCCCGGCTCGCCTCGACCGGCTTGTAGCCTAACGCAATCAGGGCGCTGACCGCTTCCTGCACCGGATCGGCCGGCAGATTGGGCGGACGGGCGGACGACCCGCTGCCCGCCCACAGCGCGTCCGCTTTGTCGCGCAACTCGACCACCAGGCGCTCGGCGGTCTTGCGGCCGATGCCCGGCACCTTGGTGAGGCGCGCGATGTCCTCGCTGGCAAGACTGCCGTGCAGTTCCTGCTCGGACAGACCCGAGAGCACCGCCAGCGCCACGCGCGGACCGACGCCGTTGACCTTGAGCAGGCTGCGGAACCACTGGCGCTGCGACTCGCGCGAGAAACCGTACAGCAGCTGCGCGTCCTCGCGCACCACCAGATGCGTGTACAGCGTCACCTTCTCGCCGGTGGCCGGCAGGTCGTAGAACGTGGACATGGGCGCTTCGAGTTCGTATGCCACGCCGTTCACGTCCACGAGCAACGCCGGCGGCTCTTTACGCGCCAGCACGCCGCTGAGTCGCCCGATCACGCCGAGCGCCTCGCAACGTGGCGTGCACGCCAACGCGGGCTCAGGCCATTGCTGCGGGCACGCGCACCCTGTGCGTGGTGCGCATGACAGATGGCGCAGGCCAGCGCATCGGCGGCGTCGGCCTGCGGATTTCCGGAAAGCGCGAGCAACACCTTGACCATGTGTTTTACCTGTTCCTTTTTTGCGTGGCCCTTGCCGACCAGCGCCTGCTTGATCTGGAGCGCGGTGTATTCACTTACCGGCAGATCGCCGTTCGCACCGGCGAGGATCGCGGCGGCGCGCGCCTGCCCAAGCTTGAGCGCGGAATCGGCGTTGCGTGCCATGAATACCTTCTCGACCGCCAGAACCTCCGGCCGGTACACAGCGATCACTTCCGCCACACCTTCGTAAATGACCTTGAGACGCTCGGCAAGCGCAACCGCCGGCACCCGCACCACACCGCTCGCCACGTAGCTGACTTTTCCGGAAGACAAAACCTGCACCACACCGAAGCCGGTCAGGCGCGAGCCGGGGTCAATTCCTAAAATTCGCATCAGCGAACCAACTCCCACAAGGTAAAGAAGTGCGCGCCACGCGCGCCTCGGCTCGCCTCCCTCTCCCTCTGGGAGAGGGAATGAGGGTGAGGGTGGAGAGGGACGGGGTGAGGGCAACCGACAGTCTCTGGCAACTTCTTGCAGCCCTCACCCCCGCCCCCTCTCCCGGAGGGAGAGGGGAGTGAGCCGAGGGTGCGCACGGTGCGCACCACTTTATATGACTGGCGCATCAGCCGGCATGCTGCTGTGGGACCTCACCCGGGGAATGGCGCATTCGATTGCGCGCCAGTGTAGCATTGGGTGACGAGCCGCCCAACCCGCGCTAGCACCGTGATTCAAATCGGCCATGGCGCAAAAACTGGGCAATCTGCCGCGCCACGACCGGCGCCAACAACAACGCAAAGTGCGCCAACGGCAACACCAACTGGACGTGCGCACCGGCCACCACCGTCTCCTCCACCGCCACGCTGCCGTCGTTCGGCACCGCCAGCCGCGCGACCAGGCGCCCCAACCCAAGCGAACGGCTGCCGGCGATCACACCGGTTTCACGCGCCGGCCAACTCCAGCGTTGCGGCAGGCCGGCAATCAGATCGGCCACCGAATGACCGAGTAACTTGGCGCCGAGATGGCGCTGCGCCAGCATTTGCGCGGCACGGTTTCCGGTTTGCGGTGAACCGAGCAACACAATGCGTCCGGGACGCGGCGGTGATTGCAAGTGAAACAAAGCGCGGACAACGAGACCGCCGAGGCTGTAACCAACAATATGCACAATCTCGCCCGGCACGCGCGCCAGAAAATCGCGCAAGCGAGCGGCATTGGTGAGCAGGTCGTGCCGCACGCTGGGGTAAGAGAAAATATGAACACGAAAACCGGCGCGCCGCAGACGCCAGGCCAGCAACCACAGCGCCGGATCGCCCAGCCACAGGCCGTTCACCAGCACGACACACTCTTTAACACCCATGCGATGCGCGCGGTCTCAGGCGCGGCGCGCGGCCGGCTGCAACCCACTCTCTTTCATGAGCAGCAACAGCGCATCGCGGTTGGTCCAGGAAAACACCCGCTCCACCGCCTGCGCAAACGGCACCCAGGCGTATTCGGAATGCTCCT
>CAYJBG010000182.1:0-4065 GCA_964368085.1 uncultured Acidiferrobacterales bacterium
TGCTGAAGTATAGCTCAAGGTTTTAAAAGTAACATACTGTTGTCAATGGACTTTTAGGGTGGATGAAAACCCGTCATCCACCGGCCATCCGCGAGAAAAGCCGATGGGTTTCATCCATCCTACTGAAAGTCTTCTTGCCAACCTGCCTGCGGGCTCAGGCGGGCGCCGATGATGGCGACACTTCTGAGGTCATTGCCCGTCAGACTCGGGCTTTGATCGCCCCATGCCACCCCATCCCAATGCAGAATGGTCTCGTTATCACCCACTGCCCAACAATCAGAAACACCCACACAATAGACACTCCTCAGGGGCTCATCAGGGGCAGGCCCAGGCCCAAACCGTACCCAAGCCACTCCATTCCACCGCAAAATCAATTCATTTCCATCCTCATCCCCCACCGCCCAGCCATCATCAGCTAGCCCATCGCCGTTGGTATCTAGCATATAAACACTGTTAAGATTTTCCCCCGTTGGGGAGGCAAAAGAAGTCCATGTCCCTGATTGCCATCGCCTGATGGCACCATTACTCCCTACTGCCCATACCTGCGCAGCGGATAAGACGTAGACACCTCTCAGACGTGGGGTCCCTGCCGGAGGATTATCTTCCACCCATGCTGCCCCGGTGTAGCGTAAGGCCCGTCCGTTATTTCCAACGGCGAATCCAAAATTACCTAATCCATTGCCATCGGTATCAATCACATGCACTGCATCCAAATCCCGAGTATTGGCATTACTATCCGCAGGAATCGTGATGCCGTTGCTGCATGCGGCTGCGGGAGCAGGCACCAAGAGACACCAGCCAGCGCCATTCCATCTCAAGACGGTATATCTCCGCTGGGGAGCCCCGGGAGGATCATCAGCACGCACTCCCACCGCCCACGCCTCTAAACTCGACACTGCGGAGACTCCTCGCAGATCTTGAATATAATCACCAGCGGGGGCAGGGATTCCAGGGGAAGCCGCCCAGGTGTTGCCAGCAGGGTTCCAACGCCGGATGGTGAAGCCGTTGCGCTCATCCCCCACCGCCCAGCCATCAGCGTAATTCAACATAGACACGGAGTTCAGATCGGCCCGAGCAACGCCCCCGACGTTAAACGAAGCATTATTCCATGCAATTTGAGTCGGCCTGTTCCAGCGCAGAAAAGTCAGGTTGTTTCCAGTACGCTGGCCCACCGCCCAACCCTCTTGCAGTTGCACACCGATATTCAGCCAGCGCTGCCCGTCGATGTTTGTGAAATCCGGCACACCCCCTCTAGATTGCAGGTTGCATTGATAGTACCCGACCCGTGTGCCGGCCACATGCGGGACCGGGATACTGCCATCCATCCCGCGCACGGCGTTGACGAAACTGTTGCCGACGATGCCATGGTAGTCAATTATCTCGCGGTCAATCATGATGCGCCCCCGGCTGGCATAGCCTGTCGTGCTGTCGACCGGGATGGTGTTTACGATGGCGTCGATGCCGGCACCTGTGAGTGTCGCGCCGGTCGCATAAACAGGCGCCGTACCGGCGGCGGTAAAGTCAAGATTCATGACCGTGACCGTGTACATTCCTTCGCCATAGGCGACAGGTGGGACAATCTGGTTGAGCGCTGCGTCGGTACAGGCCACACGGCGTAAGGTCAGGGGCAAGGTCGGGGGCAAGGTCGGGGACAGCAGCCGGCCGGTATTGACCTCTATGCCGGTTTCAGCAAGGAACAAAGCCTTTGCGGATTGGGCGTGCGTGCCGGAAGAAGTCACGTCGCCGGTGAAAATAAACGCCAAGGCCATCACCAGGAAACCGACAATGACAATCAGCGCCATGGCGGCGATGATCAAAAACCCGCGCTGCAAGACCGGGCGGCTCATGGGAAACTCCTCGGCCTTATCGTATCGCGCAGAGTAAAAGCGGCCCCACCCAGGGTCACCGTTACCTCCACCGTCACATAGCGCACGTCAGCGGGGGGGGCGATGGGGGCAGTGGCTCCATCGCCTTGGAGATAAGTGAAATTCAACGCAGTGATATTGTCCGCCAGCGGGTCGGTGTTGCGCATCAACGCATTGGTGACAGGGCCAACGGGGACGGGGCAGGTACCCACACCTGCGCGGCAATAGCGAACCGCAACCCCATCGCTACGGGTAAAAGTAATTTCTGTAGCAGGCGCAATGGTGAGATCGCCAGGCGCGCGCGCCTCGCGCAGCTCGCGCGTGATGCGCTCCAGCGCGATACGTCCGTGCCAATTGCCTTCGCTTAAATCCTGGCCCATAAAGTAGGCTTGAAAGCCGCTGGCCAACAAGTTCGCCCCCAGACCGGTAAGGACGGCCATAACAATAATGACCATTACCATCTCGATGAGGGTAAAACCGCGCTGCAACAGGCCACCCGGCCGGCGATGGGATGGGCTGCGGGACAGAATTCCGGCTTTAGTCGGCGAGCGCATCAGTACCTCGCTACCATGGTGCTGAGCGTCATTACGGTGACTCCGCCCGACTGCACCGTCACGATAATTTCTCGTTGATTGGCGTTGGCCGGCGCAACACCTATGCCGCGTATGGTCGGTATTAAGATGGTATACGCCGGATCGAGCGCAGTGCAGATGGCCGGTCCCGGTCCCGGATCGCAAGGGTCGTTAAAGGTGGCAAAGCCTACCGCGCGCCGGCGCGCGAGGATCAATTCCATGCGCTCTTGCGCAAGCTGGGTGGCCACGGTATTCACTACCGACATCGGCGGGCCGCGCATCAAGCCCGTATAGGCGGCCATCAACCCCACCCCGGCAATCGCCGCCACCAAAATAAAAATGATCAACTCCACCAGCGACACGCCCGCCTGCCGGGCCAACCCGGGGGAAAGTAAAGGACGTTTACGTTTGGCTAAGCTCATGGGGCTGTGACCCTAACCCTTCCTGTTTGCGGGCTGATTAGCACCCGTGTTGTTTGCCCATCTGCTGTAAGTGTAACGACTGCATCGGCCGCTAGCAGCGTACCAATGTTATCGTAAGGTGTGCCGCGCCCATCGAAGACGATAAAGGGAAAGGTGGCGCCGGTAAGCGTAATACCGGTTCCAATAATAGGAATAGGAATAGAGCCTGAATTTCCGGTATGCGGATGAATCACGGGGGGCACACCGGTGAGGTTGTCGATTTGGTAAGTGTTTGTCGGATTAACATTGAAGTTGATACGAAAGCGCTGGCCATGGGTCATGGCGAGCGATTGGGTGTAACGAATATCGCTGGCCAGTTGGTCGGCCTGGGCGCTTAAATTGATTTGTCTTTCCGGCGACCGGGGCAACAGCGCCACGGCCAGAATCGCCACTACCACCAACGTGACGGTTAATTCAACCAGTGTGAAACCGCGCGCCCGAAAAGGCGCTGGCACGGCGTTACCGGTATCGCGATTGGCTGGCTGCAACATGGCTGAAGCCCTACCCCTGCATGCCAAGGGGCGCTCGCGCGCCCCTTGGTCGGTTGTTTAAGCAAACCCTACCGCGAGTGGCTTAACACATCCCTATTGCAATTTAAGTACAACCCGCCACTGTGCCGTTAAAGACAATGTTCGGGGCAGCTCCCGCTGCCGCTTCCGTATAAGTGATACGGCAAAGCGTGGGGTCTGTAGCGCCATTCATGTCAATGGTGACACCGGTGGTGCCAACGGCAGTAATGGTCACCAGATCGTTAGCTGCAATAATATTGGCCGCAACAGTGATACCACCATTAACGGTAGCGATACTCTCAGCGTCGGGATACCCATTGACCATGGCTATCGTCGCACCTTCCACCGCAATAGGAGTAGTCCCCCGCGCCAGGAATGCCGCATGAGTCAGGGCCGACGCCGCCCGGACGCTGCCGAGCAAGCCATTACCCTTGGCCAGGCGCGCATCGCCCTGCAAACCGGCAAAGCGCGGCAAAGCCACGGCCGCCAGGATGCCCAAAATGACAATCACCATAATCAATTCAATCAAAGTGAAACCTGCTTGTCTCTTAATCATAAATATCTCCTGTTTGCATGAGGCCGCAGCCTCGTTGATGTAACCCCATCCCGGCACTTAAAGCCGCAGCCCGGTACCGGACGATCCGATGGCGAACCTACA
>CAYJBG010000183.1:0-4056 GCA_964368085.1 uncultured Acidiferrobacterales bacterium
TTGTCCATGTTCTCCTTGATGAGCTGCATGGGCACATGGCCGGGGCCTTCAATCATTACCTGCACGTCGTGTTTCCAGGAAATTTTTGTCAGCTCGCCCAGGGTTTCCAGCTCGCCGAACTGGGCGGCGTCGTTGGCATCGGCGATGCAGCCGGGGCGCAGGCCGTCGCCCAGGCTGAAACTCACGTCGTAGGCCTTCATGATTTCACAGATTTCCTCAAAGCGGGTGTAGAGGAAACTCTCCTGGTGATGCGCAAGACACCACTTGGCCATGATGGAACCGCCGCGCGACACGATGCCGGTAACGCGCTGGGCGGTGAGTGGCACGTACTTGAGGCGCACGCCGGCGTGGATGGTGAAGTAGTCCACGCCCTGCTCGGCCTGCTCAATGAGCGTGTCGCGGAACATCTCCCAGGTAAGGTCTTCGGCCTTGCCGTTTACTTTCTCCAGGGCCTGATAAATCGGAACCGTGCCGACCGGCATGGGCGCGTTGCGGATGATCCACTCGCGGGTTTCGTGGATGTTCTTGCCGGTGGACAGATCCATGAGCGTGTCGCCGCCCCAGCGTGCCGACCACACCATTTTCTCCACTTCTTCTTCGATGCTCGACGTGACCGCCGAGTTGCCGATGTTGGTGTTGATCTTCACCAGGAAGTTGCGGCCGATGATCATCGGCTCGGATTCCGGATGGTTGATGTTGGCGGGGATGATGGCGCGGCCGCGCGCGACTTCGCTGCGCACGAACTCAGGCGTTATTTCCTCTGGAATAGCCGCACCCCAGTCCTGGCCTTTGTGTTGTTTAAGCAGCTTCGTGTAGCGCGGGTCCTTGCGCAGTTCGTTGCGTTGCAGGGTCTCGCGGATGGCGATGTACTCCATCTCCGGCGTGACCACGCCTTGGCGCGCGTAGTGCATCTGGCTGACGTTCGCGCCGCTTTTGGCGCGGCGCGGCTTGTGCAGGTGCTCGAAGCGCAGATCGCCAAGCGCAGGGTCGCTCTGGCGACGGCGGCCAAACTGCGACGACGGGCCGTCGAGCTGTTCGGTGTCGTTGCGTTCAAGAATCCATTTCTCGCGCAGCGGCGCCAAACCCTTGCGCAGGTCGATGTGTGCGTCCGGGTCGGTGTACGGGCCGGAGGTATCGTAAACCGGGATCGGCGGGTTTGCTTCGGTGCCGTGCATGAGCGGCGTCGGCTGCTGGATCACTTCGCGCATGCCGACGCGCAGGTCAGCCCGGCTGCCGGTGACGTAAATCTTGCGCGAACCGGGGAACGGCGCGGTGACGGCGTCCGGGAGTCTGGACGAGGTGTTCAAAAAATCTTTCGGGTTGGCGCTCATGGTTGCATCCTCCTGGCCCGCAACGGGCGAATAGGCGGAAAAATGCTCCGGCATTTGTCCCCGTAGGGACGGCTTCGCGCTCCGCACTTCTGCCCTCCATGGATGGAGTAATGCCGCGAGAGGGCAGGAGCCCGTAGCGGCCGCCATCCATGGCGGTCGGCTGGGGATGGCACACGCCGGGAAGCAAGGCAGGCTTCCCTTCGCCGGTACAACCCGGATCAGGTTCAAAGGGTGTTTCTCAGCCCGCTCGCGGGCACCCCCAGCTGCAAGCAGGCAAAGCTAACGGAATCGGCGCATGAATACAACCTTAACTAAAGGAGAAAATGAATGGTAGGGCAGGGCCCCACCCTGCATAACCGAGGGACGGCGCCCATTCAGTAGCGTCGATAACCCTGTTAATCCGCATGGCTTGCCTGCCGGCACGCCAGCGCTTAGGCTTGCCCTCTCGCGGCATTACTCCATCCATGGAGGGCAGAAGTGCGGAGCGTGGAGCCGTCAGTGAAGGAGGCTTTATTCACTGGACAAACGCAGGAGCAGATTTTCCGCCGACCGCCATGGATGGCGGAAGTGCGGGAAACGCAGGAGCAGATTTTCCGCCGCCAGTCAGACACACGCAACTTTTAAGAAAGGGTCCGTCATGTCCGAAACCAGCATCGAAACCGCGCGCTACAACATGGTGGTAAGCCAGCTACGTACCGGTTCGGTGCTGGATGAGCGCATTCTGGAGCTCGTGCGCCGTGCGCCGCGCCACGAGTTTGTGCCGGCCGAGCACCGCCACTACGCATTTGCCGACATGCAGATTCCTCTCGGCCACGGCGAGGTGATGATGGCGCCGTTGGTGGAGGCGCGCCTGATACAGGAGCTGGCGATCGAACCGACTGACAAGATTCTTGAGATCGGCACCGGCAGCGGTTATGTAACCTGGTTGCTCAACCAACTGGGGGGGAAGGTACACAGCGTCGAGCTGATTCCCGAGTTCAGCCGGCGCGCCTCGGAGAAACTGGCCGCGCACGGCGCGAGCAATGTCGAACTCGAAATCGGCGACGGCGCGCGCGGCTGGGACCGGCACGCGCCGTATGATGTGATTCTCGTCACCGGCTCGTTGCCGCTCTTGCCGGAGAGCCTCAAGAAAAACCTCGCCGCCGGTGGTCGGCTGGCGGCGATTGTCGGCCAGTCGCCGGCGATGGAAGCGCAGCTGATCGTGCGCGTGACCCAGAACGGCTTCGACACCCGCGGTTTGTTCGAGACCGACCTGGCGCCGCTCAAGAACGCGCTCGCGCCCAGCGCGTTCGTGTTTTAACAGCTATTTGAAAGCGACACATCCAACCCCGTCATTCCGGGGTTAGGGCTCAAATTAAACATGCCCGAAATCATCGGCATTGATCACATCTACATCACCGTCTCGAACATGGAAAGGTCCGAGAAATTCTATGATGTGGTGATGGGAATCCTCGACTTCCGGAAGAGCCCGTTTCAAATCGGCGCTGAAAATCACATTCAGTATTACAACCGCCACTTCGGTTATGTACTCCGTCCTGCGCGGATTACGAATCGGCATAATCCTTATGCCCCCGGGCTCCATCACCTCTGTCTGAGAGTTGAGGGCGAAAAAGAGGTGCAAAAGGCAGCGAGTATGCTCAAAGAGCGAAACATTGCTGTGAACGAAGCCAAACGCTATCCGGAGTACGCTCCGGATTATTTTGCGGTATTCTTCTCCGACCCCGACGGAACACGTCTGGAAATCACCAACTATCGTCAGGAACGCCGGCAACGTCATGACAACTGGGAAGAAATTGACCCCTGATCGGGCGCGGCAAACATGCAACAGATGACGGTACGCGAGCTCAAGGAACGGCTGGCACAACCCGGCGCGAGGCCCGTGCTCCTCGACGTGCGCGAGGGCTGGGAAATAAATCTCTGCGCCCTGCCCGGTACTACACACATCCCCATGGGTCAGATTCCGGCGCGCGCCGCGCAACTCGATCCCGAACAGGAAACCGTGGTGGTCTGCCATCATGGCGTGCGCAGCCTGCAGGTGGCTGGTTTTTTGGCCGGCCGGGGTTTCAAAAAGCTTTATAATCTTCAGGGCGGGGTGGACGCGTGGGCGCGCGAGATCGATCCCGCCATGCGCAATTACTGAAGGGAATCCCATGCCGGCCAACAAGCTCGTATTCTCCAGCCCCGAGGCAACGGAAGCGGCCTTTTACCGTGCTCTCCACAAGAACGATCTCGGTCTGATGATGGCGGTGTGGGACGACGATGAAAATATCTCGTGCGTGCATCCCGGCGGCCAGCGTCTCGATGGCCGCGCCGCCGTGCGCCAAAGCTGGGAGCAGATCTTCGCGCACTCGCCGGGCATGGAATTCCGCTTGAGCGACGAATCGCGCTACGACGATCAGAACCTGACGGTGCACGTGGTGCACGAACACATCCGCCTCGGCAAGGACAGCAACTACCAGCCGCCGGTCATCGCCACCAACGTTTACCGCCTCACCGGTAACGGCTGGCGCATGGTTATGCACCATGCCTCACCGACACGGATCGGCAACAAGCAGGAAATTCTTCACTGATTTCCGCCGACCGCCATGGATGGCGGAAGTGCCGAGCGCGAAGCCGTCCCTACGGGGACAAACGCAGGAACAGTTTTCCGGCCGACCGCCATGGATGGCGGCCGCTTCGGGCTCCTGCCCTCTCGCGGCATTACTCCATCCATGGAGGGCGGAAG
>CAYJBG010000184.1:0-4033 GCA_964368085.1 uncultured Acidiferrobacterales bacterium
GCATGAACCAGGGCTTCACCTGGTCCATGACCCAGACCGCCAAGCTCGACATCACGCGCGCCGATCAGCGCGGGCTGACCATGGGGCTCAACGAATTTTCCGGTTACGTCGGAGTTGCGGTGGCGGGGATTATCACCGGTTATCTAGCGACCGCTTTAGGTCCACGCATGGGTTTGTTCGTGTTCGGCGCCGTCGTGATCGTCACGGCGCTGGTGCTGACCGCGCTGTGGGTGAAGGAGACGCTTGCCTGGGCGCATGCCGAGGGCGCGCGCCACGCGGCCGGTAAGAGCATGGGGCCGGTACCGCGCTTTGCGCAGACTATTTCCGGACAACCGACGACCTGGGAAGTGTTTACGCTCATGTCCTGGCGCGACAAGCGCATGGCGGCGCTCAGCCAGGCTGGGCTGGTTGAGAAATTCGTCGATGCGCTGATCTGGGTCGTGTATCCGGTGTATCTCTACGAACGCGGTTTGAGCCTCGCGCACATCGGCTGGGTGGTAGGCGTGTACGGATTCGTGTGGGGCGGCTTGCAGTTTTTCACCGGCCGCCTCTCCGACCGCATCGGTCGGCAGAAGCCGATCGTGTGGGGTATGTGGATCTGCGGTGCTGGCGTCGCAATGATGCTCGCCGGGGAGGCGGTGTGGTGGTGGATCGCCTCGGCCGCGGTCACCGGCTTCGGCATGGCGCTGCTCTATCCGAATCTCTCCGCCGCCGTGGCCGACATTGCCCATCCCAACTGGCGCGGATCTGCGATCGGCATCTACCGCTTCTGGCGCGATCTGGGTTACGGCATCGGCGCGCTGCTGCTTGGGCTGGTAGCGCACCTGACCGGCCGGTTGGAATCGGGGCTGTGGTTCGTTGCGATTGCCATGGCGCTGTCCGGGCTGATCGTGCAGCTTTGGGGCGAGGAAACACACCCGCGGCTCAATCCGGCCGGCTGACTGTCTCAGATCAAGGCGGCCTCGACGGATACCGGGCATATTTAATAAAAGGACCGAACGATGATGGGCGACATGGGCAGTTTCGGATGGTTCGGACCGGGTTTCGGTTGGTTGTTCATGATCCTGGTGTGGGTGCTCGTGATTGCCGGGGTTGTGGCACTCATCAAGTGGCTGGCATGGTCACCGACCCGGCGCGGCGAGACGCCGCTCGAGATTCTCAAGACGCGCTATGCGCGCGGGGAGATTAGCAAGGAGGAGTACGAACGGATGCGGCGCGAGTTGCAGGAGTAGCCGGCCGCACCCGAAGGTGTACGACGTGAGTGAGTCAATACGACAGGAGGGTCATCATGGACATCGCAGACATTCTGTTTCACGTACCGGCCGATCTTTCGGCCAAGGGCCGCGCCGACATCGAGCGCGACATTCAGGGGTGCGACGGCGTGGTCTCGGTGCACTTCAGCGCCCAGCACCCGCACATGCTGGAGGTCGCCTTCAATCCGCAGGTGATCGATACCGAGACGCTGCGCAAGCATGTGAGCGAGCGCGGCCTGGAAGTCAGCAAGATCGGCCTGTAGTCCGGCGACTCGCGCCCGTTGCGTGCGAGTCGAAGTGTGTATCGCTCGCCTGGCCGTATGAGACGGTGGGGAAAGGGTTTCTTATGGCCAGTCGGCCGGAGGTCTCGTCATGAAATATCTGTTTGTGCTGAACGATCCACCCTACGGCACGGAACGTTCCTACAACGGCCTGCGCCTGGCGCGTGAGCTGCTCAAGGATGCCGCTAAGGGCAACGCGGTGCGTGTGTTCCTGGTCGCGGATGCCGCGGCCTGCGCGAAGAGCGGCCAGAAGGTTCCGCAGGGTTACTACCACATCGAGTCGTTCCTCAAGATGATCGTGCACGGCGGCGGCGAGATCGGAGTGTGTGCCACCTGCATGGACGCGCGCGGCATCGGCGATGCCGAGCTCGTGGACAGCGCGCGCCGCAGCACGCTCGCCGAGTGGGCCGAGTGGACGCAATGGGCCGACAAGGTTCTGGTTTTCTGAGGAGGACAATATGGGCGAGACGGTACTGGTGCTGGGCGGCGGGATCGGTGGTGTGGTGGCGGCCAGCCGGTTGCGCCGGCTTCTCGCGCGCGAACACCGCGTGGTGTTGGTAGAGCGCGAGGCCGATCATCTGTTTCAACCATCGCTGCTGTGGCTGATGCTCGGCTGGCGTACCCCGGATCAGATCAGGCGGCCGATTGCCCGGCTCGCGCGTCGCGGCATCGAGGTGGTGCGCGGCAGCGTCGAGCGCATCGATCCCGCGCGGCGCATGGTTGTGGTCAACGGCAAGAAACAGACTGTGGATTTTCTGGTGATCGCCCTGGGCGCCGAACTGGCGCCCGAAGCAATTCCCGGTCTCGCGCAAGCCGGCCACAACCTCTACAGCCTGGCGGGTGCACAGGCCTTGAGTGCCGCACGCGAGAAATTCCAGCGCGGGCGCATCGTCGTGCTGGTGAGCGCCATGCCGTTCAAATGCCCGGCCGCGCCCTATGAAGCGGCGATGCTGCTCGCAGACGATTGCTGCCGCCGCGGCGTGCGGGCGGCCGTTTCCATCGATGTGTATACACCCGAGCCCGGACCCATGCCGGTTGCCGGGCCCGAGGTGTCGAAGCAGGTGCGGCAGATGGTCGAGTCCAAGGGTATCGCCTATCACCCGGAACACAGCGTGACGCAAGTCGATGCCGGGAAAAAACACATCACCTTCGCCAACGGTGCGAGCGCCGAATTCGACCTGCTGGTCTATGTGCCGCCGCACCGCGCGCCGCCGGTGGTGAAAGAAGCCGGTCTGGTCGGACCGAGCGGCTGGGTGACGGTGGATCGCGCGACGCTGGCGACGAGCTTTGCCGGCGTGTTCGCGATCGGCGATGTCACCGGCATACCGCTCGCGATCGGCAAGCCTTTACCGAAGGCCGGCGTGTTCGCGCACGGCCAGGCCGAGGTGGTGGCGCGCAACATCGCCGCGGAAATCAACGCGGCGCCCGCGAGCGCGCGTTTCCTGGGGCACGGGGAGTGTTTTCTGGAAACCGGCGCCGGGCGCGCTGGTATGGGGAGCGGCAATTTCTACGCCGAGCCCGCGCCGCAGGTGGCGCTCAGGCCGCCCGGCCGACTTCTGCATCTTGGCAAGCTGCTGTACGAGAAGTACTGGTTGTACCGCTGGTTCTAGTCATCCAGGCGCCGCTATTAGTGGACTTTGCCCAAGGCAGCGGGGCGAATCAGAGCAGCCCGCGCTCGCTGAAGGAAACCATGTCGCCGTCACCGACCACCACGTGGTCCAGCACGCGGATATCGACGAGCGCCAGCGCCTCCTTGAGGCGCGCGGTGAGCACCTCGTCCGCGCGACTCGGTTCGGCCACGCCGGAGGGATGGTTGTGCGCGAAAATAACGGCGGCGGCGTTGTGGCGCAGCGCGTGCTTCACCACCTCGCGCGGGTAGACCGCTGTGCCGTTGAGCGTACCGGCGAACAGTTCCTCGAAGGCGATCACGCGGTGGCGGTTGTCCAGGAACAACCCGCAAAACACCTCATGGGTCTGGTCACGCAGACAGGCCTTCAGGAACTCGCGGGTGTCGCGTGCGGATTCGAGCACCGCGCCGCGCGTCAGCGCTTCACCGAGGTGCCGCCGCCCAAGTTCGAGCGCCGCCATGAGCTGTGCATACTTCGCATCCCCCAACCCAGGCGCGGCACACAGCGCCGCGCGTTCGGCCGCGAGCAGGGGGCGCAAGCCGCCGAACTGCGTGAGCAGCTCGCGCGCCACGTCCACGGCGGTTTTTCCGGCCACGCCGGTGCGCAGGAAAATCGCCAGCAACTCGGCGTCGGACAGGACCTGCGGCCCGCGCGCCAGCAGTTTCTCGCGCGGCCGCTCGATCTTTGGCCAGTCGGTAATCGGCATAAATCTTCACCTCCCTGTGTGGCGTACGGAGTGCGCCTCAAGCCTCCAAGTTTGGATACCCTCGACGCGTCAAGTACACTAAATAGTATATGGCTACCCTCGTCAATAAACGCATCCTGCTCGGGGTCACGGGCGGCATTGCCGCCTACAAAAGCGCCGACCTGG
>CAYJBG010000185.1:0-3969 GCA_964368085.1 uncultured Acidiferrobacterales bacterium
AGGCCGTGAGCAGGGCGCGCTGGAAATCCGCGCCGCCGATTTTGCCGCGCTGCAGGTCGTTGACCCATATCTCGGTCTCGCCGCCGGCCCGCATCTCGATGCGCAGTACATCCTTGTGGCGGAGATTCCCGATCAGGATATTCAGTTGATCCAGCCGCGCGCGCAGCGCCCGCATCTCGACCGCTGTGTGGTTGGGCGCGATGCCATCGTTCCAGGCGCCGGCGAACTGGTCCTGGCTCACGTCGCGCAGGAAGTGCATGCGCATGGCACGCGACGTGCCGGCGTTGAGGATGGCCTCGCTCTGGCCGGCCGGTTGCGCCAGATAGAGCGCGCCGATGTACACCTTGATGAAAAACTTCTTGCGGTAACCCGCGCCGTTCAGCACCAGGGGACTTTTTTCGCCCACCAGGATGAGGCTGTCGGGGATGTTCACACCGCCCAGGTCGCGCGCCGTGGCGGGCGTGGAAATAAGCAGCAGGATGGCGGCAAACGCAGCGAACGGCTTCATGCAGGTTCCCTGGCAGGATCAGCCACTCCATCATAGCCCGAAACCGCTGACGGTGTGAATGTGCGATCATTGCCAGTCGCCCAGTCATATTGTAGTGATAGACAGCTGCCGCGACCGTATCGGATAAGAGTATGGGCCCTTTCATGACCTTTCATAAAATAGCGGCACCGATCGCAGGATGAATCATCCGGCCCGGCTGAAATTCCAATTCCCATGGCGCCGCGGCAACCACTTTGAGCTGCTGGTGGACGGGCACGCGTATTTTCCGCGTATGCTCGAAGCAATCGAACTGGCACGCCGTTACGTCCTTCTTGAGATCTACCTGTTTGAGTCCGGCGCGGTCGCCAGCCGTTTTATCGAAGCGTTGACGTGCGCCGCCGCGCGCGGTGTTTTGGTGAAGGTGCTCACCGATGATTTCGGCGCCGCAAAGCTTCTGGACAGTGACCGTAAACGCCTCACCGCCGCCGGCGTGGACCTGCTGTTCTACAACCCGGTGCTCCTGCGCAAGTGGTTCGGCAACATGTTCCGCGACCACCGCAAACTGCTGGTCGTGGACGGCGAGGTGGCGTTCGTGAGCGGCACCGGCATCACCGACGAGTTCGATGATCCGAAGGAACCCGCGCGCAGCTGGCGCGAAACCGCGGTGCGCATAACCGGTCCGGTGCTGACCGACTGGCAGGAGCTGTTTCTGCACGTCTGGAACCGGCACGTCTCGCAGGCTTTGGTTCTGCCCGCACCCGCACCGCGCGCCGAGCTGGCGGACATGCGTGGGCGCGTGACAACCGCCAGCCCACTTCGTGCGCAGGACATCCGCCGCTCGCTGTTCCGCCGCGTGCGCGACGCCGAACAGCGCGTGTGGCTCGCCACCGCCTACTTCGTACCGTCGCGCCAGCTCCTGCGCGCACTCAAGCGCGCCGCGCAACTGGGCGTGGACGTGCGCCTGCTCCTGCCCGGTTCGTACACCGATCATCCCGCCATCCGCCATGCCGGGCGGCGTTTCTACAGCTCGCTGCTGCGTCACGGCGTGCGTATCTTCGAATATCAGCCGCGCTTCCTGCACGCCAAGACCCTGCTCTGCGACCAGTGGGTGACGATCGGCTCAAGCAACTTCGACCGCTGGAACCTGCGCTGGAACCTGGAAGCAAATCAGGAAGTGGATGACCCGGACTTCGCCGGGAGTGTGCGCGCCATGATGGAGGCGGATTTCATGGAAAGCGTCGAAATCGACAAGGAGCAGTGGCAGCGACGCCGCTGGATCACGCGGCTGCGCGAGCATCTGTGGGGCAGGGTGGACATGTGGCTGGAGAATCTTGGACGGCGGAGGGTGAAGTAGTGCAGGCAGGTGTTACCTGTCCCAACGTCAAAACCAGGACCCAAGCATCAGTAACGGGAAAAACATTAGTATGCGTAGGGTGGGTTAGGCGCCGATATTAATATCGCCGTACCGCCTACTCCCCCTCTCCCGCGCAAGCGGGAGAGGGTAAGGGGAGAGGGGCGCGCCGTAACCCACCGATCGAACCTGTAATACATCCGGCGGAATACGCTGCGCTATTTCGCCCTACGCGGGCTACCGCCTCGGTCGGTATGCGCTACAACCAGTAAACGATGGTCCCGAGACATACCGCAAGGTGACAGAACGATGTTCGCTTTCTGAATGATCGGGGTCTGGATGGGTGATTGCCATTGTGTCACCGACCATGGAGTCGTAACCCTCTCCCCGAAACGGGGAGAGGGTATATAGGTATTCGCCGATTAAAATGGAATTGGAATTACTGATTCAGCGCAGCCCCAATACGCCGGAGTTCGTAGCCGGAGTAACGCAGCGCTTCCTTGCCGTCGCGCTGCACGATTTGCACGGTCTCGCCCAGCAGCCAGCCGGTGCCTTCGAGAACGAGCTCGGTGTCGGAGACCGGTTTCACCGGAATGTTGGCGGTGAGCCCGAGCCAGCCGGGCACGCGGTAGCGGAAGTAGAGCAGGCCGTCGGAATGGATGAGGGTGACAGTGCCGAACTTCAAAAGCTCAAGCAACGGGTCGGGCTCCACCGGCCGATAGTCGCCGAGACGCTTGCGCCACGCCGGGGACAGGCGCACGGGCGCGATGCGCTCGCCGAGGCGGTGCGCCTGGTTGCGGTAGTAGGCGACGGCGAGATGCCGCCCGCCGATCTTCGCCGTGGCCATGCGCGATTCCTTCAATACCGAGATCGGAATCGGGAACAGACCGAGAAAGCGGTATTCGGGAGCGAACAGGCCTTCCGGCTGGCGTATGAGGCGGAGTGATTTCCCGAGCATCTGCGCACGGTAGCGGCCGTTGACGGCCTTGACGGAAATGAGCCCGAGCGCGGTCGCGTAATGGCCGACGATGTCGTCGCGCTTGGGCGCCGCCGCCGGCAGGGTGGCCGCGGTTTGACGCACTGCGGGCGGCGCGACGGCTTTGCGCGTTTGCAATACCAGCTCCATCAGCCGTTCGCTGACTTTTTCCACCACTTCGGTCGAGTTGGAGCTATTGGTGAGCACGATCATCCCGACCTTGTGCGCAGGCGCCATCACCATGCGGCCGCGCGAAAACGGACTTTCGTTGCTGAGCCAGGCGACAGCGCTTGTCTGCGGCAGGCGCACGCCGCTCAAGCGCCAGCCCAGACCCACACGCGTGTCGAGGTCGAGCGCCACGCCGGCATTCTGCACGCGCAGCATTTCGCTCACGCTGCCCGGCTTCATGATTTGTTTGCCGTCCGATTTGCCGTTGGCGAACAGCATCTGCATGAAGCGGGAAAGCTCCGCCACGCTGCTGACCAAACCCGCGGCCGGCGCGTCGCGCACGGTCTGCGAGGCGATGGGTTTGTCTTTCAAGTAGTGCATGGCGAGCAGCGGCCGGTGGGCGTGCTCGACGTCGAAGGTGGAGTGCGGCATGCCGAGCGGCGCCAGCAGTTGCTCGTGCATGCATACGGCGAAGGGCTTTTTGCAACGGGTTTCGAGCACGCGCCCGAGCACGTCGTAGCCCGGAAACGAAGGTGAAAAGACATGGCCCGGCGGGTACGCGGCGTATTCGTTTTTGAGGCGCGCAACGAACGCCGCGAGCGGCTCCGGCTTGGGCGTCCACATGTCCTTGAAATGCATGGCCGGCAGGCCGGAGTGGTGCGAGAGCAGGTGGCGCACGGTGATGGCCGGCGTGCCGGGGAAACGTGAACGGACCGAGAATTCCGGCAGGTATTTTTTGACCGGCTGGTCGAGGTCGATCGCACCCTGGTCGGCAAGCTGCAACACGGCGGCGGCGGTCAGGAGCGTGGAAAGCCCGCCGACGGAATAGAGCGTGTTCGCTTGCGCCGGCAGGCGGCGCGCGATGTCGGCATGGCCGAAGCCTTCCGCCCACGCGATTCTTTGGTCCTCCACCAGTGCGATGCTTAAGCCCTCCACGTTCTTCGACTTCATCTCCGCGCGAATAAGTTCGCTCACCGCGTGCCGGAT
>CAYJBG010000186.1:0-3957 GCA_964368085.1 uncultured Acidiferrobacterales bacterium
CGCCCTCGACGCGCCGCAGGTGTTCGAGCGCGTCGTTGGCGATGGCGCGCAGGCGCCGGTCATCGAGCGTCGCGGACGACAGCGAGATGGTCAGGATCGGCACGTCGTCCACGTCCACCGGCTTGATGAGCGGCTGGCGCGTGCCGGGCGGCAGACGGTCGATGTTGCTCAGGATGCGGTCGTACAGTTTGACCAGCGAGTCTTCCTGGTTCTGGCCGACGGCAAACTGCACACTCACCACGCCCATCGAATCCATGGCCATGCCGTAGGTGTGCTCGACGCCTTTCAGGCCCTGGAGAATCGCCTCCAGTGGTTTAACGATGAGCTGCTGAACTTCTTGCGGCGATGCGCCCGGTTTGGAAACGATGATGTTGGCCGCCGGCACCACGATGCGCGGGTTCTCCTCGCGCGGCGTGTTCAGGGTCGCCATGCCCCCGGCCAGCAACGCCACCAGAATAATAAGCAGGGTCAGCTTGCTGTCGACGAAATAGTTTGCAATGTGCCCGGCAACGTTCAGTTCGCCGCTTGCCACGTCTTGGTCTTTCTTGGCCATGGGATGAGTCTCTTATTTTCCCTGGCCGGAAAACTGCTCCTGCGTTTGTCCCCGTAGGGACGGCTTCGCGCCCGGCACTTCCGCCATCCATGGCGGTCGGATCGGGCTGCCGTCGTGCACGTCGCGCAGGTCGCCCGCGACCAGGGTTTCGTTGCCGCCGAGGCCGCTGAGTATCTCAACCCTGTCGTTCAGGTTTTTACCGTTGCGCACCATGCGGAAGCGTGCCTGATTTTCTTCAGAGAAGACGAACACGCCGGGAACGCCGCCGCGCTCGACGAGCGCCGATTGCGGCACCAGCACCCGGCCGGCCTTGGCATCCAGCGTCAGTAGCGGGCGCGTCAGCGCCGCAGTCGGTGGCCGCTCTCGCACATCCATGTGCTCCGCGGCACTTGGGCTCCTGCCCGGCGTAGGTTCCGCAGCTTTTTTGCCGCAACCGGCAAGCAGCAGCATGGCAAGGGCCAGAGCAGATACCGGGCGAATCGGAAAATTCATGGAAACTCCTTTGGAGCGCCTAACAAAATGAGCGGATGCTCAACCCTTCACGTCGCAACCCCTCCCATTCCCTCCCCCTGGAAGGGAATGGGAGGGGGTCGAGCGCCGGGTTCATTTTGTCAGGCGCTCTTGGAAAGAAATCAGTGGCCGGGCGCTTCGCCCGGCAGCAACAGGCTGCCTTCGGCGAGCTGGAGCTGGGCGGCGCTTAATTCCTGGCTGAGGCCGGCGGTCAGTTCTTCGTTGCGCGCCTCGACCAGCACACGCTCGGCCATCAGCAGGTCGATGAGTATGGTGCGGCCCTCGCCATAGCGCAGCTTTACCAGGCGCACATTCTCGCGCGCCTTGTCGACGCTTTGAGCGGCGATCTGGCGGCGCGCAGTCGCTTCACTCAGGCGGCTTGCGGCCGCGCGCACTTCGGCGCGCACCGCCTGCTGCATGCCTTCAAGACGCAGTTCGGTCTGCTCGGTGTCACGCTGCGCGGCGGTCAGGCCGTGCCAGTCGCGCCCGCCATTGAAAAGATTTAGGCTCACCACGCCCATGATGCTCTGCGATTTGTTGGAGAGCGCGGCGCTGTCGTCGTACCAGGAGTCGGCGGCGATCACCCCGATCTGCGGCTGGAAGGCGGCGCGCGCCGCGCTGATCCGGGTGCGGCTGGCCATGAGTTGCGCCTCGTTCGCCTTGAGGTCCTTGCGGGTGGCGAGCGCGCGCTGTTCGCTCTGCGCAGCCGCGGGCAAGACGCCGGCCGCGGTCGGGGCCTCCCACGGGGGCAGCAGCAGCTCGGCATCCGCGGCCAGTCCCGTCACCAGCCGCAGCTCCTCAATCGCCAGACGCTGACGATGCGCGGCCTGTTCGCGCAGGCTCTCCACGGACGCGAGATTGAGTTCGGCCGTCATGCGATCGGAAGCCACGATGCGTCCCTGGCGCACCAGGCGTGCGGTGGTCTGCGCGTGTTCGCGCGCCGCGTCGACCGCATCGTTCGTAATGGTTAGCGCGGTGGCGGCGGCTTGCGCGGCGCGGTAGGCGTGCAAGGTGTTGTAAGCGGTGGCCTGCTGGCGGCGTTCGTAGTCAAGGCGCGCCGCCTGGGCCGTGGCGCCGGCCGCGCGCATGCCGGCGGCCAGGCGGCCGCCGGTGTACAGCGGCAGCTCCAACGACAGTTGGGTGGCGTGCAGGGTGCTGGCGTCGGGATAATTCAGCGACTGGGCGCTGGCGAAGTCGGCCGGGTTGGCGCTGCGGGTGTTGAGCTTGTCGGCGAACGCGTCGAGCGGATTGTCGCTGCGCCGCACCAGATAGCGCACACCGATCTGCGGCAGGAATGCGCCCTTGGCGGCGTCCGCGTGCGCGTCCGCGGCCTGTGCCTGCCGGTCGGCGGCACGCAGCGCCGGGTTTTGGCTCAAGGCATGGCGAAGCGCTGCATCGAGACTTAAGAGTTCTGCGGCAGCGGCGCAGGTGGGCAACAGGATCGCCGCCAGAAGGGCCAGTGATGGGAAATTTCTTGGCATGACGCCCTCCTTAAAAACCGGCAACGATTGTTCCTGTCCGAATAAATTTACCGGAACAACTATATTAGAGTTTGATAATACACAAGGACGGCCGTTTCTCAGAAGGGTTTGAGCACGACCAAGAGCACGCTGGCAATCAGGATCAGCACCGGGAGTTCGTTGAGCCAGCGGTAGAACACATGCCCATGGCGGTTGCGGTCGTGTTTGAAATCCATCAGCAGCTTGCCGCAGTACAGGTGATAGGCAACCAGGGCTGCGACCAGAGCAAGCTTAAGGTTGAACCAGATGAAGCCGATACCGTAGCCATACTCGATCCACAACCACGCACCGAAGAAAATGGTCAGCACCGCACCCGGGGTCATGATGCCAAAATACAGTTTGCGCTCCATGAGCTTGAAGCGTTCGAGGCTCACGCGGTCGGCGCTCTGCGCGTGATAGACGAACAGGCGCGGGAGATAAAAAAGTCCGGCGAACCAGGTGACCATGAAAACGATGTGCAATGCCTTGAGCCAGAGCATGACATTTCCTGAGTTGAGGGCCGCGGCTATTCTAGCCGATTCCCGGACAGACGCGCCGTGCCGGACGCCGGAGTGCACGGCTGCCGTGCACACCAGTCCGAATTCGTGCCATGCTTCATGGCTATGAAGCCTGTCCCTGCCATACTCCTGTTCTGTTTCTTCCTGACTGCCTGCGCCGGCGCGCTGAACGGGCAGGCGCGCGATGTCTCAGCAACGGACCCCGACATACTGGCGCAAGCCGTCCGCCAGACGCTGTCGCAGTCCGTGGACACGGCCGTAAACCGTTTGGGACGCGCGGACGGTTACTGGACAAATCCGCAGGTGCGCATCCCTCTGCCCGAAGGATTCCAGCGCGTGGAGAAGACCCTGCGCCGTTATGGCCTGGAACGCTACGTCGAAGAATTTACCGAGAGCCTGAACCGCGCCGCCGAGGCGGCGGTGCCGGTGGCCAAGCCGGTGCTGCTGACGGCAATCCGCGACATGTCGCTGAGCGATGCGTTGGACATCGTGCGCGGCGGTGACGATGCCGCCACGCGCTATTTCCGCGTGCATACGGACGCGGCGTTGCGCGAGCGTCTCAAGCCGATTGTGGCGCAGGCCACGGCGCGCGCCAACGTCACCGCCGCCTACAAGCGGCTCATGAAGAAGGTCGCGTTTCTGGATAAGGCTGCGGAACCCGGGCGACTCGATCTCGATGCCCATGTCACACGCGCCGCGCTCGACGGGCTTTATCTGCTGATGGCGGAAGAGGAACGGCGCATCCGCCGCAACCCCCTTGCCCGCACCACCGATCTGTTGAAAAAGGTATTTCGTTGATGGCGGATCGCCGCTCCGCGCGTCTGTGCCGCACAGGGACGTGCCAATGCCGTGCCGTACAGGGACGTAGTAATGCCGC
>CAYJBG010000187.1:0-3943 GCA_964368085.1 uncultured Acidiferrobacterales bacterium
GGCTCAGGGTTTCGAGACCCTTGAGAAACACCCAGGCATTGAACGGGCTCAGGGAGGGGCCCGCTGTGCGCATAAACCCGTACACCTCCTTGCCCACCAGTTCGGCATTGCCGACCACCGCGCCGCCGATGCAGCGGCCCTGACCATCGAGATATTTGGTCGCCGAATGAATCACAATATCCGCACCGAGTTCCAGCGGCCGTTGCAGCGCGGGCGTGCAGAAACAATTGTCCACCACCAGCAGACAACCCTTGGCATGGGCAAGCTTGGCCAGCCGGGCGATGTCGGCAATTTCCGTCAACGGATTCGAGGGCGTCTCCAGATAGAGCAGTTTGGTGTTCGGCTTGATGGCCTTTCCCCATGCCGCATAGTCGGTCAGCGACACATAGGTCGTTTCCACGCCGAAACGCGCGAGGTAGTTGTTGAACAACAACACCGTGGGGCCGAAGACATTGCGCGAGGCGACGATGTGGTCACCGCTTTTCAAAAGCGCCAGGCAGGTGGACAGAATCGCCGCCATGCCCGAGGCCGTGGCCACGCATTTTTCGCCGCCTTCGAGCACCGCCAGGCGTTCTTCGAAAGAGCGCACCGTGGGGTTGGTGAAACGCGAGTAGATGTTGCCGGGGTTTTCTCCTGAGAAACGCGCCGCCGCCTCGGCGGCGCTGACAAACACGTAGCTCGACGTTGTGAAAATCGGCTCGGAATGCTCGCCCTCGTTGGTGCGGTGCTGACCCGCACGCACCGCGCGGGTGTCGAAACCCCACTCGTTAAATTCGATGGACATGTCTGCGGCTCCTTACTTCCTTCTTAAAAGATCACGGATCGTGGCGATCCAGCTTACAGGCAGAATCACGGGGCAGCCGCGCTCGCGGCATTACTACGTCCCTGTAGGGCAGCCGCTACGCACATCCATGTGCTTTCGCGGCATTACTACGTCCCTGTAGGGCAGCCGCTACGCACATCCATGTGCTTTCGCGGCATTACTACGTCCCTGTAGGGCAAAAAAATACCCGCATGCAGCGGGGGCGGGGTCGCCTCGCTTTAGCTGCATTTATCAAGCGCCCGCAAGCTGAAGTCAAATCGGCGCCAAGTGAGACAGAATCTAATGCTCAATTTCGTTGCTGTCAATGCCGGACCAAGCGCCGTAGTACCGCGGCCCCGGTAAACGCTACCGGGGCCGCGAACTTGCGAAGCTTGGGCATGCGGTCAGGCCGAACGCGCCCCAGTTCGCCAGACAGGAAGAGCGATGGCGGCTGTTACCGGCCGCCGCCACTGCACGACTGACTCCACGCGACGCCTGCTTTCTGCACCCTATGAGGTATTTGGAGAAAATAAACCCGCCAGGCAAGCTTGATAAAAACCTACCGGTACGTCCGGATATGATAAACGGCTACTAACACTGCGCAGATCAGGAGAATAAACGGCAGTAGTGGAAGCAGTTGCTGGGTCCAGCGCTTGAGGCGTTTCATGGAATTGCGCTATACGCTGAATGGCAGGCGGTAGAAATAATTAACAACATAAAGTCCTCCCACAACCCCGGTAATCGTGCCCAACATCGGCTTGAGGTAACTTTCGGGGATATACTTCTGCGTCTTGGCGGCGAGCCAGGCGCCGAATACGGCGCCGCTCGCGACAAACAAACCGAAGCTCCAGTCGACCGATGTCGGTATCCCAGTCAGCAACGGCAAAAGAAGCAGATAAGAAAGCAGGCCGATCGCGGACAGGACGATCACATAGGGGATACTGGCGGCCACCACCACGTACATGGGCAGGCCGTAGACGATCACCAATACCGGCACCAGCAGGAATCCTCCGCCGATGCCGAGTGCCGCACCCGCCACACCGACACCGAAACCGGTCACCAGCATGGAAAAAGTCGGCAATGTCACCTCATGTCCCCAGTAGCTGATTTTTACGTGCCGCCAGGAACGCTCAATCGTGGCGATCGAAAAGTGGCCGGGCAATCCGGCCGCCGCCCTGCCGCCCTGGCGGTGCCCCGCCCGGGTTTGGTCGAATTTCTCCTTGAAGGCACGCTGGCTCCGCGCCCGACGCAGGTACCAGGGACTGATTTCGACCCATAACTGAACGGCGGTGATCAGTAGTGCCACGCCGATGCAGGCTTTAAAGGGTGTTGGATCGTGCAAAAAATAAACGCGGATGAACGGGCCGAGCGGAGCACCCAACACGGCGCCGACGCACAGCCACAGCGCCATGTCCAGGTTCCACTGACGCTCGCGCCAGAATCCCAGTAGTGCGCCGAACGGATTGATAAAGGTGATGAGCAGCGAGGTCGGGCTCAGACTGATGCTGTTGAACTGAAGGATCGAGGCCGAATAAGCGAGAGAAAACGTTCCGCTCGCCTGCCCGACAACCGCCATGGTGTAGCCGGTCCAGAACCCCATCCACACCAGGTGCCAGATTGGGGCGATGATGCCGGCCACGGGGAGCGGGTGCTCCGCATCCGGCAGGTATCCGTATCCCAGATAACTGACGAGCAGCGCAAGCCCGAACACGCCAAGCGACAGCGGGGCCTGTTCATACAAGAACTCGCGCAGGACCGGATGACCGGCGAGCGGCGGCGTGCGATGCTTGCCCACCACGATCAGCGGGCGAAGAGTTTATCGTCGATGGCGATTTTGGTCTTGATCATCCCGTGTTCGTAGCTCGATTCGAACCAGTCGCCCACCATTTTCTCGGTACCCGGCGAAATGCCGACCATGATCTCAGCCGGATTTTTCACGGGTCGATAGTTCGGGTCGTCGGCGGAGACACGCCGCACAATCTCCGGATCCACGCGCAGCTTTTCACCGAACCAGACGCTGGCCTGCTCCTTGTTATTGGCGATGTAGTGTATCGCCTCGCGCAGGCTTGCGCGGTAACGCGGGAGCGCCGCGGGATTCTGCGCGAGGTACTCGGTGCGCATGATCGACAAGAAGTTGAACGGCCAGGTATGAATGATTTTGGCGCCGAACTGTTCCTGCACCTTGAGCACCTGCGGCTGGCGAATGACAATGGCCTCGGCGAACTTTTCGGTCAAAGTGAGCACCAACTCGTTGGGTTGAACGTTGAGCAACTGGACGTCGTTCTTGGAGTCCATCCCGGCGGCTTTGAGCGTGCGCATCAAGTCCAGGTGCGAGTCGGAGTTGAAGGACACGGCAATACGCTTGCCGCGCAGCGCCTTGATGTCCTTGGCCGGGCTGTCCTTGGGCACCATCAAGGAGTAACTCGACTGGCCGAGGCCGGCCACGATCACGGCGGCATCCGGTTGGCGCGACAAAAACGTGGACACCGGCATCAGACTGGTGATGATTGCATCCACATGGCCGGAAGCGAGCGCCTCCATCATGGGCGGTCCGTACTGGAAAAATACATACTCGGCATCGATTCCATGCTTTTCCGCTATTCCCAGTTTTTCCATGACCACCGGTATCTGGCCATTCATACCGCTCGGATAGGCGATGCGTAACTTGACCGGCGGGTTGCCGGCGGCGAAAGCCGGCATTGAGAACATGCCCAGCAAGAGGGCGATACTGATTACGCGTACCTGTTGCATACCCATTCACCTCTTCAGTTAATTATTTTTGTTTCCAGGGCAGTATAAACCCTTCGACTCCGCTCAGCATCAGCGTCATGATCGATCCCAACACACCGATCGTAACCATGCCAACCAACACGTGACTGGTCTCCAGATTCAGACGACTGATCTGTATCATGTAGCCGAGGCCCGACTGAGCGGCGATCAGTTCGGCCGTTACCACCGCCATCCACGACTGACCCAAGCCGATTTTCAGTCCGGTCCAGATCATTGGCAGGGCCGAGGGGAACAATATCCGCAGCAGCAGCGCCCTTTTTCCCGCACCCAGGCACTTGGCGGCGTTGAGATGCTGATCCTCGACCGATTGCCCGCCAAAAAACGAGTTGAGAAAAATCGGAAAAAAGGCGG
>CAYJBG010000188.1:0-3942 GCA_964368085.1 uncultured Acidiferrobacterales bacterium
ACATTTTTGCTTTGCGGGTTGAAAAAGCCCATGGATGGGCTTTTTCAACAACCTGTTAGAGCCGGTCACTGCGATCCTGCAGGCGGAAACCAATCAGCGGCGTATCGATGCCGCGCCCGAGAGCGATAACCTTGAACAGCTCGCCCATCTCGTGTGGCAAGGTGAGTTTCTTGACCTCGTTGGTGAATTGAAGATATGCGCGTGCATCGGACTGGTTTATGCGGGTTGCGATCTCATCCAGGCCGCAACCCAGCAGAAACAGCGCCTGTGAGCTGTAGCCGAGCAGGCCGAGTCCGGTTTCCGTACCAGCCATGGCGATGGCGCTGAAATCCACATGCGCGGTGATATCCTGGAGGCCCACCAGGGTCAAAGGGTCGGAGTGCGCGCGGTGCCGGTAATGGCACATGAGCGTGCCGGTTGTGCGCTGCGGATGATAGAACTCGCTGCGCGGGAAGCCGTAATCCACGAGCAGCAGGACACCTTGTTCCAGAATGTCCGCGACGCTTCGCACCCAGCCTTCCGCGGCGAAGCCGATCTCCGAAACATATTCATGCGACAGGCCGAGCGGCGCAATGCGTTCACACACGGCCTGGCTCGCCTGCAGCTCACGCCAACCGAAACGGTCTGCTTCCCAGCCGACGGCCAGCGACGCGTACCCTTTCACGTGTACGCGAAAGCGTTCCACCGGCAGGGCGTCGAGCAGTTCGTTGCCGAACACAATGCCGCGCAAGCCGGCGGGCGGGAAATGGTCTAACCAATGTACGCGCTCCAGCAGGTGCGGCGCCTTATCCGTGAGTAGCTCCTGTTGACGCGCGCGCAAAGCGCTGCTGATTTCGAGGATCAAATAGCGTTCCGGGAGTTTCCCCAGGCGTTCGAGTTCGAGCAGGAGCTGCACGGCGAATGCGCCGCTGCCGGCGCCGGCCTCAAGAATCTCGCCGCCGCGCAGTTCGCCAAGAATCTGCGCGCACTGGCGCGCGACACATTGTGCGAACACCGGACCGAGTTCGGGCGCCGTGACAAAGTCGCCGGCCGCGCCGAACTTGGTGCTGCCGGCGCTGTAGTAGCCGAGCTCCGGCGCATAGAGCGCGAGTTCCATGAAGCGCGTAAAAGGAATCGCGCTGCCGGTGCGCGCGATCTCCGCGCGGATCAGGCCGGTCAGGCGCTGGCTGAGTGCGTGTTCCTCCGGCGTCGGTTCCGGCAACGACGGCGCGTTCGGGATTCGGGACATCGGCTCTTGGCGGGCGGCGGGGGAAGCGGGTAAGGTGTGGTTTTCAAGCCAAAGACAAAACCACTATGCAGGAAAACGACCTTACTGGAAAGGTGGCGCTGATCACCGGCGGCGCGCGGCGCGTGGGCGCGCAGATCGCCCGCACCCTGCACGCGCATGGCATGAATCTCATTATCCATTACCGCTCGTCCAGCGACGACGCGCGTGCGCTGCAAACCGAACTCGAACGGCAGCGCCCGAAATCGGTGGTGCTGGTGAAGGGCGATCTGCTTAAGGTCGCGTCGTTGCCAGGTATTGTCGATGAAGCGGCGGCCGCCTTCGGCCGGCTCGATGCGCTGGTCAACAACGCTTCGAGTTTCTATCCCACGCCGGTCGGTCAGGCCAGTGAGGCGCAATGGGAAGACCTGATCGGCACGAATCTGAAAGCGCCGTTCTTTCTCGCCCAGGCGGCCGCGCCGCACCTGAAGAAGACCCACGGCTGCATCGTCAACATCGCCGACATCCACGCCGACCGGCCGATCAAGCGCTATCCGATCTACTGCATGGCCAAGGCCGGGGTGGTGATGTTGACCAGGAGCCTGGCGCGCGAGCTGGCGCCGGAGGTGCGCGTGAACGCTATCGCGCCCGGCACGATCATGTGGCCGGAAGGCGAGGCCGAGGTGAACGAGGCGCAGAAGCAGGCGATGCTGGCGCGCATACCCTTGCGCCGTACCGGCGGCCCGGACGACATCGCGCGCACCGCGTTGTTTTTGATCCGCGATGCCGGGTACATCAACGGCCAGGTGATCGCGGTAGACGGTGGGCGCACGGTGGTGGCGTGAGTCACCGCTATGGAGTCAGTCTATAAGTTCCAACGCTACCGGAGAAAGCGGTTGCGCGGTTTTGTCGAAGCGCGTCCACAGGGTGGCGAACGTCTCGCCGTTGCGCGGGTGACGTGCCTCGGGCGCGAGTTCGGCGAGCGGCCGCAGTACGCAGGCATACTCGGTGACTTCCGGGCGAGGGACACGCAACGCCGTGTCGTCGCGCACCAGATTGCCGTAGAGCAGCAGATCAAGATCGATGGTGCGTGGGGCGAAGCGCGACGTGCTGCGTTTTCGTCCGAGCTGCCGTTCGATGTTGTGCAGGATGGAGACGACTGCTTCGGGCGATTCGTCCGTGTCGAAAGCCGCAACCAGGTTGTAGAAATTTTCGCCCTCGAACCCGATCGGCCGGCTCTCGTACACGCTTGAGAGTATCACGCCGCCGAAGCGTTTGCGCAGTGTCTGCACGGTGGCGCGGACGTTGGCGTCGCGCTCGATGTTGCTGCCAATGCCGATGTAGACGCGCATTTATTTAAGGAAAGCAAGCCTGCGACCGCCATGGATGGCGGAAGTGCGGAAAACGCAGGAGCAGTTTTTCCGCCACAAAAATTGCCGCTATTAATTTAGACCGGCAGTCCAGGCGGGCGCGCACCGCGCTCGAGGATGACGCCGACGTCGGTGGCCCCGCGCACGGCGCCTTTTTTGTTGACCTTCACGCGCACCCACGGCACCTTGAACTCGGAGAGAATCAACTCGGCGATTTTCTCGGTGAGGGTCTCGATCAACTGGAACTGCGAGGCGCTCACGAACCCGATCACACTCTTGGACACGGCCTTGTAGTTGAGTGTGTCGTGGATGGCGTCGCTCACCGCCGCACGTCGCACGTCCATCGCCATGTCGAGGTGGATGGTGAGGGTCTGGGTGGTACGCCGTTCCCACTCCCAGATACCGATGATGCAATCGACCTTGAGGTCGTGCAGGTAAATGATGTCCATAAACACAAAGGTACAAGAATAAAGGGACGAGGTACAAGAACTAAAGGCGCGAGGGACACAAAAGCAGGGGCGAGAACAGCAGGGGCGAGGGACGAGAACTGAAGGCGCGAGAGTGACGACAAACCCGCAGGGCAGTATTTTTCTCGCCCCTGCCGTTCTCGCCCCTGTTGTTCTCGCTCCTCGTCCCTTGTATCTTTGCGCACCATGATCGTTTACCTGCTGCCGGTTTTCGCTTACCTGCTCGGTTCGGTGTCGAGCGCGATTGTCATCGCGCGTCTGTTCGGGCTCAAGGATCCGCGCAAGATCGGTTCCGGCAATCCCGGCGCGACCAACATCCTGCGTTACGGCGGCAAAAAGGCCGCGATCTTGACGCTGCTCGGCGACATCCTCAAGGGCGCGCTGCCGGTGCTGATGGCGCATGCGCTGGGCGCGGACAGCGTGATTCTGGCGTTAACGATGTTCGCCGCCTTTATCGGCCATGTGTTCCCGGTATTCCACGGCTTCAAGGGCGGCAAGGGAGTAGCGACTGCGTTCGGCGCACTCGCCGCCATGAACGGTTGGGTGGGGCTGGCGTTGGTCGTAAGCTGGTTGGTAATGGCCGTGACCACGCACTACTCGTCACTGTCTGCGATTACAGTGTCCGTGCTCGCGCCGGTTTATGTCTGGTGGTTCGTACGCGAACCCGCGCTTACTGTTGCCACTGGCCTCATGGCGTTGCTGCTGCTGTGGCGGCATCGGAGCAACATTCAGAACCTGCTCGCCGGTAGCGAGACCAAAATCGGCCCACTCTTATAAGAGATTTTCACCAACTCCCCCTCTCCCGCATCAGCGGGAGAGGGCAAGGGGTGAGGGCTTCCTTCTGGAATTTTCACCAACTCCCCCTCTCCCGCATCAGCGGGAGAGGGCAAGGGGTGAGGGC
>CAYJBG010000189.1:0-3925 GCA_964368085.1 uncultured Acidiferrobacterales bacterium
GATGGCGGCCGCTTCGGGCTCCTGCCCTCACGCGGCATTACTCCATCCCTGGAGGACAGAAGTGACGAGCGCGAAGCCGTCAGTGAATGAGGCTTCCTTCACTGGACAAACGCAGGAGCAGCTTTTCTGCCGACCGCCATGGATGGCGGAAGGTACGACTCCAGGGACGGAGGAGGTAGAGCCGCGTCGGGAACAGCGGCCGAGAGCAACGCAGGAGCAGTTGCCGAGAGGCGCAAGAGCGGCCGCACCGATCGTAACCGCCGTGGTTGCCTGATCGCCCTTCCTGTTTTCACCGCTCAGGACGTCAGGGCGCCGTTTAGGTTACGGCCGCGCCCTGTTGCTCCGCGACGTTTAGTTGTTCTTCGCGCCCTGATCAATCCAGTTCCGGATGAGCCTGATCTGGTCCGCCGGCAGCATCGGTGTCTTCCAATCCTTCAGAAATTTCTCATGCTCCAAAAGCGGCTGTGCCTTGCTCCGAGGCATGTTGATGGAAGGGTCGGCCTTGTGTTCCAACAGGATCATGACGGTGCTAGAGACGCCGGAGCGCGGTACGATCACGGGTCCGAATTTCGTGCCCTTCATCACGCTCTCATAAGTTTCCACACTGAAGCCGCTGGCGACGTAACCCTCGCCCCCCGGGGAGTGACAGGACACGCAATTCTTTTGCAGGATAGGGTACACGTCCTGCTTGAAGCTGACTTCTTGCTTCGCACAACCAGCGCCCAAAACCGCGAGCGTCGCGGAGACCGCAACCATCACTTTCTTCGAGGACATGGCACCCTCCTTTAACGATTAACAAGTCATACTTTAATTACTAAAACAAACGGGCCGTGCGAAGTAAATGATCTTGGTCAATAAATCGACCAAAATTGTGCCTCGCTGAACGCATGCCGTTAAACGCCCAAATTCCTTTGTGTGGTGTTTCTTACTCAACCGCAACTCGTTAGGCACGGATCCGTTTGTTACTCCATGTACCAAGCCCTGCGGATTCCCGCAGGCGCCGACGTTGCCAGCTTTGCTCATTTGTCCCGGCCGGTAACGTGCGCAGGGTGCACCCCGCATTACTTATGCCAGGCGCGCGCCCAACTCGTGCGCCTGCCGAATCCATTTCTCGCGCCTGTCTGCGGAGGCATTCTTCATCGGACCGACATCGGTGATGCGCACCGGCGAAATGCCGCAGAACTGCAAGATCGAGCGCTTCATGGTGATGTGGCCGGCGCGCCGGAACAGCAGGCGGTAGAGTAGCGGCGGCGTGTTGAGCGTGACGATCAGGTGCGCGCTGCGGCCTTTGAGCAGCCTGTCCCAGAGTGGCGAGTCGTTACGAAAATTTACCGCGAAACCGGGCGTGAACACGCGCTCGATGAACCCCTTGAGCAGCGCCGGGATCGTGCCCCACAGAATTGGATAAACGAACACCAGATGCCCGGCCCACTGGATGTCGGCTTGCGCCTGCTTCAGTGCGGGTTCGGGATCGAACGGCTTTTCACGGCTGCCCGAACCGGCGGGGTTGAACGTGGACTCCGCCAGGTTCAGCTGCCGCACCTCGGCCCCGGACACACGCGCGCCGTCGGCGTAGGCCTGCGCCAGTGCGGCGCAATAACTCTTGCCCTGAGGATGGGCGAGGACAACCAGAATCTTTTTCTTCATGGACATGGCTATTCTCCAACATTGATAAGCAGCCCGCGCCGGCGCGCGGCCTGAAACACGCCCAGAAACACGGCGACGCCAAGCCCGAGGTACAGCACATTGAGCCCGACGGCGCGCACGAACAGATCGCTGCGAAACGTGTGCTCGAACAGCACCGCGCGCATGCCCTCGAATACGTAACTGGCCGGCAGCAGCTCCGCGATCAGGCGCAGCCAGTCGGGCAGCACCGAGATGGGATAATAGATACCGCTCACCGGCGCGACCGCGAAAATCGCCACCCAGGCGAGATTCTCCGCGCCCAGGCCGAAGCGCAACACCAGGGCACTCACCAGCAGGCCGATGGCCCAGCCCATCACCAGCAGATTCACGAAGAACGCCAGCAGCGGCAGACCCATGCTGAAAATCGAGTAGTGGTAAAGCGGAATGGCCAGCAGCGCCGCGCCGCCCACACCAATAAGCGTGCGGATCAGGCTGATGACCAGCAGCGCGCCCACCAGCTCGTACGGGCGCAACGGCGAGGCGAACAAATGGCCGAGATTGCGCGAATACATTTCTTCGAAGAATACGGTCGAGACACCGAGCTGGCTGCGGAACATCACGTCCCACAGCAACACGCCGGCGAGCAGCACGCCCGAGGCCTGCGCCAGCCACGAGCTGGTGGAGAGCATGAACTGGGTAATGAAACCCCACAGGATCATCTGCATGGTCGGCCAGTAGGCGAGCTCCAGCACGCGCGGCCAGGAGCGGCGCAGCAGATAGATGTAGCGCAGCACCATGGCGTAGATGCGCGCCGGCGAGAATGGATGCACGGCCGCGCTCAAGCCGCGCTCTCCTCGGCTTGGCCGCGCCGCCGGTCGCGCGCGATGTCGAGAAACACCTCTTCCAGATTTTCCTGCCCGTAACGCGCCAGCAGTTCTGCTGGTTTGCCACGGTCCACAATTTTTCCGGTGCGCATCATGATGACGTCGCTGCACAGGCGCTCGACTTCGAGCATGTTGTGCGAGGCCAGCAGGATAGTGGCGCCGGTGCGCCGCTTGTAGGCGTTGAGGTAGCTGCGCATGCGGTCGGCGGTGTCCGGATCGAGCGAGGCGGTCGGCTCGTCGAGCAACAGCAGCTCGGGCTCGTTGAGCAGGGCCTTGGCCAGGCTGACACGCGTCTTCTGTCCCGCCGAGAGGCTCCCGTAAGCACGCTTCAGGAAAGTGCTGATATCGAGCTCATCGGCGAGTCGGGCGATGCGCTGCTGGCGCTCCTTGATGCCATACAGGCGTGCGTACACGCCAAGGTTCTCCAGCACCGTCAACCGGTGCGGCAGATCCACATACGGCGAGGAGAAATTCATGTGCGCCAGCACGCGGTAGCGGTGCTTCAACATGTCCTCGCCGAGCACGCGGATGCCGCCGGAGCTCGGCAACAACAGGCCGAGCAGTATGGTGAGCGTGGTGGTCTTGCCGGCGCCGTTGCCACCGAGCAGACCACAGGTTGCACCCGAGGACACATCGAAGCTCACGTCATCCACGGCGATAAGCTCGCCATAGCGTTTGCTGAGGTGTTCAACTTGAATGACGGACATGTTCGTGGAATTTTCTTCCTACTGGCATCGATCGATGGGTAAGCGCAGCCCGCGCCTGACCTCATCGCCCCTCCCCCTTCAAGGGGGAGGCCGGGAGGGGGATGGGGTTCTTGTGCAACGTGCAAACCCATCCCCACCCTGGCCCTCCCCTTGAAGGGGAGGGAACGTCAACTTGATTTATTCTATCTGCAAAACGATCTTGCCGGTGGTGCGTCCGGCGCCAATCAGGCGGTGCGCCTCGGCCGCCTGCGCCAGTGGCAACACCGCGCTCACGTGCACCTTGAGCTTTCCAGTCTCGATCAGGCCGGCGCCCTCTTCCAGAATCTCGCGCTGGTGCACGCGCGCGGCGTGCATCCCGAAATACTGCGGCGCGAGCATCACTTCATACTGGATGCCTATATTGCGCAGGCGTCCGGCCTTGACGGCTTCCGCATCGAACGGCGCCTGCACCAGCGTCACCACCTGCCCGTACACGCGTGTGGCGGTCAGCGACTTCGAGAAGGTCTCGCCGCCGACCGGATCCAGAATCATGTCCACGCCCGCGCCGTTGGTCCAGTCGCGCGCCGCCTGCACGAAATCTTCCTTTTTGTATTCAATAATGCGCTCGGCGCCGAGCGCGCGCACGAACGCCGCCTTGTCGGCATCGCCCACGGTCGCGGCCACGCGCGCGAGTGTGTGGCGCGCCAGCTGCACCGCCACATGCCCGAC
>CAYJBG010000190.1:0-3899 GCA_964368085.1 uncultured Acidiferrobacterales bacterium
ACGCCGACTACGTCAAGAACATGATCACCGGCGCCGCCCAGATGGACGGCGCCATATTAGTGGTCTCCGCCGCCGACGGCCCCATGCCCCAGACCCGCGAGCATATCCTGCTCGCCCGCCAGGTCGGCGTCCCGTACATCATCGTCTACCTCAACAAGGCCGACACGGTGGACGACAAGGAACTGCTGGAACTGGTGGAAATGGAAGTGCGCGACCTCCTGACCAAATACGAGTTCCCCGGCGACAAGACCCCGATTATCGTGGGCAGCGCCCTGAAGGCCCTCGAAGGCGATAAAAGCGAGATCGGCGAGGCCTCGATCCTGAAGCTGGCCGAGGCCATCGACACCTACATCCCCCAGCCCAAGCGCGCCATCGATGGGCCGTTCCTGATGCCGGTCGAAGACGTGTTCTCGATCTCCGGACGCGGCACCGTGGTCACCGGAAGAATCGAGCGCGGCATCGTCAAAGTCGGCGATGACATCGAGATCGTCGGCATTAAAGCCACCGTCAAGACCACCGTCACCGGGGTCGAAATGTTCAGAAAGCTCCTCGACCAGGGCGAGGCCGGCGACAACGTCGGTGTGCTCTTAAGAGGCACCAAACGCGAGGAAGTCGAGCGCGGCCAGGTCCTGGCCCGCCCCGGCAGCATCACCCCGCACACCAAGTTCGAGGCCGAGGTCTATGTCCTGAGCAAGGAAGAAGGCGGCCGCCACACCCCGTTCTTCGAAGGCTACCGCCCGCAGTTCTACTTCCGCACCACCGACGTGACCGGAAGCTGCGAACTGCCCAAGGGCACCGAAATGGTCATGCCGGGCGACAACATCAAGCTCGTGATTACCCTCATCAACCCGATCGCCATGGAAGATGGCCTGCGCTTCGCCATCCGCGAAGGCGGCCGCACCGTGGGGGCGGGGGTGGTGGCCAAAGTTATCGAATAGATGTTCACCGACTCCCCCGACCGCCAGGGATGGCGGAAGTGCGGAAAACGCAGGGAGCAGTTTTTCCGCCTCGCCCGCGGTAGCGGGAGAGGGATGGGGAGAGGGTGGTTGAGTAGGTCGGGCTTTAGCCGACCTGCAAACGGAGTTAACGAGTTTATTGAAATATGGCTAACCAGAGAATCCGCATTCGGCTCAAGGCCTTCGATCATCGTTTGATCGATCGCTCGGCCATGGAGATCGTCGACACGGCGAAGCGCACCGGTGCGCTTGTCAAGGGCCCGATCCCGCTGCCGACCAAGATCGAGCGCTTCACAGTGAACCGCTCGCCGCATGTGGACAAGAAGTCGCGCGACCAGTTCGAGATTCGCACGCACAAGCGCATCATGGACATCATCGAGCCGACCGATAAGACGGTGGACGCGCTGATGAAACTGGATCTCGCCGCGGGCGTGGATGTAGAGATCAAGCTTAGCTAGGGAAGCAAGCCTGCACAAAAATAGTCATTATAGTTCCGGCGAGTTCCGGAACCGTTACAACCAGAAGGTTTAGAGTTATGGCACTCGGAGTCATTGGCAAGAAGATCGGCATGAGTCGCGTGTACCGCGCGGACGGCAGCGCCGTGCCGGTCACGGTCCTGGAAGTCGGTCCGAACCGCATTACTCAGATCAAGACCGAAAAGCAGGATGGTTACCGCGCCGTGCAGGTCACGATCGGCGAACGTCGCCCGTCGCGCGTCGGCAAGCCCCTGACCGGCCACTACGCCAAGGCGGCGGTCGCGCCCGGCCGTGGCCTGTGGGAATTCCGCCTGGATGCCGGCGAGGGTGAACAGCTGGCCGCGGGCGCCGAGATCAAGGCCGATATTTTTGCCGCCGGACAGATGGTGGACGTGCAGGGCACGACCATCGGCAAGGGTTTTGCCGGCACCATCAAGCGCCATCACTTCAAGGGTGGTCGTGCCAGCCACGGTAATTCTCTCTCGCATCGCGCGCCGGGCTCCATCGGCCAGCGCCAGACGCCGGGCCGCGTGTTTCCGGGCAAGCCCATGTCCGGCCAGCTCGGCAACAAGGTTCGCACCCAGCAGAATCTGGAAGTGGTGCGCGTCGATGTCGAAAAGAATTTACTGCTCGTCAAGGGCGCAGTGCCGGGACCGAAGGGCGCGGATGTCATGATCCGGCCGGCGGTCAAGGCCAGGAAGAAACAAGGATAACCGCCATGAAACTGAGCGTGATGAATCCCGCGGACGGCAAGGCCAAATCGGAGATTGAAGTCTCCGACAAGACCTTCGGCGCCGAATTCAACGAGCCGCTCGTGCATCAGGTCGTGGTCGCGTACCGCAACAACGGTCGCGCCGGCACGCGCCAGCAGAAGACCCGTTCCGAAGTGAGTGGTGGCGGTCGCAAGCCTCATGCCCAGAAGGGTACCGGCCAGGCGCGCGCCGGTTCTATCCGCAGCCCGTTGTGGCGCGGCGGCGGCAAGACCTTTCCGTCCTCGCCGGACGAGAATTTCAGCAACAAGGTGAATCGCAAGATGCACCGCGCCGCGCTGCGTGCGATTCTTTCCGAGCTGGTGCGTCAGGATCGGCTGGTGGCGGTGGAGTCGTTCACGATGGACGTGCCCAAGACCCAGGCCCTGATTGAGAAGTTGGCGCGTTTTGGCACTGAGGACGCGCTGATTGTCACCGACGCCCTCGACCATAACCTCGGCCTGTCGGCGCGCAACCTGCACAAGGTCGATGTACGCGACGTGGCCGGCATGGATCCGGTGACGCTGGTGCGCCACGAGAAGGTGATCATGACGGTGCCGGCGCTCAAGCGCCTTGAGGAGATGCTGGGATGAACACCGAGACGCTGTACAACGTGATCCTGGCCCCGCATGTCTCCGAGAAGAGCACGCGCGTGGCCGAGAAGAGCAACCAGATCGTATTCCGCGTGCGCCGCGACGCCAGCAAGCCGGTCATCAAGGCGGCGGTCGAGAAAATGTTCAGCGTTCAGGTCGAAACCGTGACCGTAAGTAACGTGCCGGGCAAGCAAAAGAAATTCGGCAGCACGCCGGGCAGCCGCCAGGACTGGAAAAAGGCCTATGTACGCCTCAAGCCCGGTCAGGACATCAATTTCGCCGGCGTTGAAACCAAGTAAGCCGGACGCAGAGGAATCAAATCAGTCATGGCAATCGTCAAGGTAAAACCGACATCCAACGGCTGCCGCTCCCTGGTCAAGGTGGTGAACGCGGATCTGCACAAGGGCGAGCCATACGCGCCGTTGCTTGAAAAGAAGGCCAAGATCGACGGTCGCAACAACGCCGGCCGCATCTGCGTGCGCCATCGCGGCGGTGCGCACAAGCGCCGCTATCGCGTTATCGACTTCAAGCGCGACAAGGACGGCATTCCGGGCAAGATCGAACGTTTCGAATACGACCCGAACCGCAGCGCCAACATCGCGCTGGTGCTGTACAAAGATGGTGAGCGTCGCTACATCATTGCGCCCAAGGGTGTCGAGGTGGGCAGCGAGATCGTCTCCGGCGCGCAGGCCCCGATCAAGCCGGGCAACTCCTTGCCGATTCGCAATATTCCGGTGGGCAGCACCATCCACTGTGTGGAGATCAAGCACGGCGGCGGCGCCCAGTTCGGCCGCTCCGCCGGCGCCGGCATTCAGTTGATCGCGCGCGAAGGCGCGTACGCGCAGCTACGCCTGCGCTCCGGTGAGGTGCGCAAGGTGCACGTCGATTGTCGCGCCACCATCGGCGAAGTCGGCAACAGCGAACACAACTTGCGCAAGATCGGCAAGGCCGGCGCCAACCGCTGGCGTGGCTGGCGTCCGACCGTGCGCGGCACCGCCATGAACCCGGTGGATCACCCGCACGGTGGCGGCGAAGGCCGCACCAAGGGCGGCCGCCATCCGGTGAGCCCGTGGGGCCTGCCGACCAAGGGATACAAGACGCGCGCCAACAAGCGGACCGATTCCA
>CAYJBG010000191.1:0-3869 GCA_964368085.1 uncultured Acidiferrobacterales bacterium
CACGGCGTTTCTGTCCTTGTGACAGGAGTTTTGTGGGCAGAGCCGCCACCCGTGCAAGGCCCAACGATTCCAGGGCCGGTTTCGCTTCGATGCGCCCTTCGGCCCCCAGACAGGCCTCGAATTGCAGATTCTCAACCGGAGTCAGATCGCCATGGATGGCGTTGCCGTGGCCGATGTAGCACAGCCGCTGCCGGTAGCTGTCGGACTGCTCACAGATGGACTGCCCGTCCCAACGAATTTCGCCCGCCGCCGGCTGCGACAGCCCGCAGAGCGTGCGCAACAGCGTGGTCTTGCCGCTGCCGTTTTCACCGCGCACATGCAGAAGCTCGCCGGCGTTAAGGCGGAAAGACAGATTTCGAAACAGCGGCCGGTCGCCGCGTGTGCAGGCAAGATCGAGGACTTCGAGCAACTCGGCAGCTCCACTTTTAAAATGGGGATCTCTAAAAATCTGGTTTTCATGTAGGTTGGGTTAAACCGCGCTTAATCCACCCTACATCTCTGAATTTTTAGAGGTTCCCTAGCGTTAAGAATATCGAATCTCTCTCCCTCCGGGTGAGGCGAGAGTGCCCCATCACTCCAGTAACGTACTCAATTTATTCAGTGTCTCCCGCACGACCTGTGGGCTGGCTTTGCCTTTCTTCTTGGCGCGCCGTACGCGCCAGTCCAGGCACTTGATTTGATCCGCCAGCACAACGCCTTGCGCATCGAGCCCGGCAATACCGACCTCGAAGGGATAACCCTTTGCCAGGCTCGTGATCGGGCAGCACAACATCATGCCACGCCGTCCGTTATAGGTGGCGGGGGAGAGCACGAGGGCGGGGCGATGCCCGGCCTGCTCGTGTCCCGCCTGAGGGTCGAACTGAAGCCAAACGATATCGCCGCGCTCAGGCACATAGGGCGCCCCCATTACCAGACCTCGCGTCCGACCGGCTTGCCCCAATCAATTTCGTTATGCGTGTTATCCTTGGTGATCCCTTTCACCAGATCGTTCAGCCGGTATTTCTGCCGCCGGTGCGGCCTCAATACGATGAGACCGTCGGCGGCGACTTCGATGTCAAGGGCATCGTCCACCGTTACCCCGGCCTGCTCGGCAATGCCCTTCGGCACACGCACCGCCAGACTGTTACCCCATTTCTGTGCTTTGGTTTTCATCCAGGCCCTCCGCGGCGATCGCCACCCGTGTCAACAATGTTGATACTAGAGATGTATCTACAAAGTAGCAACGTCTTGAGCTGGCGCCCCGGACACGAATCGAACGTGCGACCTGCCGCTTAGGAGTCGGCTCGGAGCCTTTTCTAGATCAATAGCTTACAGCAGAGGGTGCTGTTCCATCAATTACTTACGTTGACTCTGGAAAACTCAGAGATACTCAATTTGACTCAGTGTTTACGCCAGATTTACGCCCAGCTTTTCTCCGTAGGCGTTGCAGTTTTGGGTCATTCTTCGCGCATTGTGACACCGCAGCCATTGAAACACGAAGGCGCGTGGCGATTTGGCGTTTGGTTTAGGCCGCCCTTAGCGAGCAGAGCAATTTCAGATGCGAGGCTTGAGCGTTTGCAGCGTTCTTTTGGAGCCAAACTTTTTTGGCCACGGCCTTCGGGATGCGTACGGAGAGGCTGTTACCCCACTCTTCTGGGCTCTGGTGCGCATGGTTGCTCTGTTCGCGTTTGATGGCGTCACGCTACCTGGGCACCGTTCACGCGCCTGCGTCTGCGCGCCGAGCTGATCGAGGACGAAGCACTGCGCGCGAAGTTAGCCCACGACCTGGCGGAGATGGAGGCCATGACCTCCGCCGCGCTCGATTTCCTGCGCGGCGCACGCGCCGACGAGCCGGTACAGCCGGTGGACGTGCTGGCGTTGCTCGAAAGCCCGCAAGCGGATATGGAAGAGGCCGGACACGGTGTGAATGTGCGGGGCCAGATGCATAGGCCGTACCCGGCGCGACCCCTGGCACTCAAGCGCTGCCTCGCCAATCTGATCGAGAATGCCGTCAACTACGGCGAGCGCGCCGAGGTGCGGGTCGAGGATGACGCGGCGCAGCTGCGTATCATCGTTGCCGACAATGGCCCGGGCATTCCCAAGACCGAAATCGAACGGGTGTTCGAGCCATTCTACCGGGTCGAGGGCTCGCGCAGTCGCGCGACCGGCGGTGTCGGTCTGGGCCTGTCGGTGGCGCGCGACATCGCCCGGCGCGCCCACGGCGGCGAGCTCACGCTGCGCAATCGCGCGGGCGGTGGGCTGGAGGCGATCCTGACGCTGCCGCGATGAGACCGTTACCGCTAATGTCCCGCAAAGCAAAACCGGGGAGGATAATAAAGTACCGTTAAGAGATGTCTGGAGAACGCCGCTGTTCGTATCCGTTCTGTTGCTTTCAGTCCTGTTGGTCGCGTCGTACGCGGCCGGCCTGCCAGCTCGCGAGGGTGCGAAAGCCGAATCGAAAAAGCGGGTACAACTCAAGCTGGTCGGCTCGGCGCCCTCGCGCGGCGAGTCCGTGGTGCGCAGCTACGCCTCGCGCAGCCGCGACGTGACGACTTCTTATTACATGCGCTGCGTCAACTCGCGCAAGGAGCGGGGTCAACGGCATTCCTGTTCATGCAAGTGATGGTGCCAACTCATCAACGGTTTGCGGCGCGCGCACCCTCACCTCGACCGAGTGTTCTTGACGGTCGTCAACCAGAGGAATGGCCTTGTCGTGTCGTTCAACACCGTCCACCGTTACACTCGTCTCGCCGATCTTCGCATCATCGGCGGCGCGCCTTAGCGAGACGACGATATGGTAGACAGTCTCCCGATACCGGTAATGCATCGTGAAGGCCTTCCAATCCGCCGGGAGGCACGGCGCGAAATACAGTTTGTCCACTTCCAGCCTCAAGCCCAAGAGCGATTCCACGATCAGCCGATACATCCAGCCGGCCGAGCCCGTGTACCAGGTCCATCCACCGCGGCCGGTGTGCGGCGTGAGCGCATAGACATCGGCCGCGACCACGTAAGGTTCGACTTTGTAGATCGCCATCCCCTCCGGGGTTCTCCCGTGGTTTACCGGGTTAATCATGGCCAACAGTTCCCAGGCGCGCTGATGGTCGCCTAATCGGGCAAACGCCATGGCCGCCCAGATCGCCGCATGCGTGTACTGCCCGCCATTCTCGCGCACGCCCGGGACGTATCCTTTTATATAGCCGGGGTTCAATGGCGACTTGTCGAATGGCGGATCCAGAAGTTGGATCAGCGCATGGTCGCGGCGCACGAGGCGCTGATCCACCGCTTCCATGGCCAGGCGCGCGCGCTGGGCATCACCCGCCCCGGATAGAACCGCCCAGCTCTGCGAAATTGAATCAATCTGGCACTCGGGGTTGGCTGCCGACCCCAGCGGTGTGCCGTCGTCGAAGTAGGCACGGCGGTACCACGCGCCATCCCAACCATGCTGCTCGATATTCTGGCGCAGCTGAACCGTCGCCGCTTCGCAACGTTCGGCGAAGGAGGAATCACCTTGCAGGCGCGCCACCGCGGTGAACTGCGTGAGCACCGTGTGCAGGAAGAATCCCAACCAGACGCTTTCACCTTTACCGTGATTGCCTACCAGATTCATGCTATCGTTCCAGTCACCGGTGCCCATGAGTGGCAGGCCGTGCTCACCGAATCGGAGTCCTCTCTGGATGGCTCGCACACAGTGCTGGTACAAGCTGGCCGCCTCACCAGAACGGCCGGGTAGGTCATAATAAGAGTCGTCCTCGGCGTTGACCGGGCGGCCTTCGAGGAAGTGAACGGATTCATCCAGCACCCCGGTGTCGCCGGTCGTCAGCACGTAGCGGCACACCGCCAAGGGCAGCCACAGGTAATCATCCGAACAGTGCGTGCGCACGCCACGGCCC
>CAYJBG010000192.1:0-3853 GCA_964368085.1 uncultured Acidiferrobacterales bacterium
AAGACCTACGGCGAAAAGGGCGGCGGCAAGAAGCGTTACTACCTGCACAACGACGAAGAAGCCGCCGAGCACAACAAGCGCCTCGATACCAGCCTCAAGCCCGGCGAGTTCACGCCGTGGGAGGACATCGCGGCCGGCACCGACCTGATGTTCTACGAGGGCCTGCACGGGCTGGTGGTGCACGATAAGATCAACATGGCCCAGTACGTCGATCTGGGCGTGGGCGTGGTGCCGATCGTGAACCTCGAGTGGATCCAGAAAATCCATCGCGACAACAAGGAGCGCGGCTACAGCGCGGAAGTCATCGTGGACACCATCCTGCGCCGCATGCCGGACTACGTGAACTACATCACCCCGCAGTTCGCCATGACCGACATCAACTTCCAGCGCGTCCCGACCGTGGACACTTCCAACCCGTTCATCGCGCGCGAAATCCCGACGCCGGACGAGAGCTTTGTGATCATCCGCTTCAAGCGGCTCGAAATATTCACTGTCGACTTCCCGTACCTGCTCAACATGATCCCGGACTCGTTCATGTCACGCCGCAACACCATCGTGGTGCCGGGTGGCAAGATGGGCTTCGCGATGGAGCTGATCCTCACGCCCATCATTCACGACATGCTGGCCAAGCGTAACAAGTGACGGCCCTGCCCGGTCGCATGAAAAAGGCCCGCTGTACGGGCCTTTTTCTTTGCCGATTTTCTGCAATGACCGGAGCCGTTGCCTGAAGCAGAACTTCGCGCGTGTTGCAGCCTGCGTTTGGTCAGGCGGTTTGCGGCGTGAGCGCGTCGTTCGTGAGCCGCCCGTCTACCAGGTGCACCTGGCGCCGTGCCTGGCGCGACAGGTTTGGATCGTGCGTCACCGTGATGACCGTCTGGCCGTTGTCGCGCACCAGGCGTCGAAAGATATCGAACACGATCTGGCCGTTGCGGGTATCCAGGTTGCCGGTCGGCTCATCCGCCAGAATCACGAGCGGCTCGTTGGCCAGGGCGCGCGCGATGGCGACGCGCTGACGTTCACCGCCCGAGAGCTGCTCCGGCAAGTTAGCGAGCTTGGCGGTGAGTCCGAGTTCCTCGAGCAACGCCAGGGCGCGCTGGCGCATCCCCGCCTCGGGGCGCGCCGCCAGACGGCGCATCGGCAGCAGCACGTTGTCGAGCACGCTGAACTCGGGCAGCAGGAAATGAAACTGGAACACGAAACCGAGCTTCGCCAGGCGCAATGCCGCCAGCGCTTCGCTGTCGAGGCGACCGGTGTCTTGCCCCTCAAGTCGCACGACACCCCGCGTGGGCAGGTCTAAAAGACCGAGCAGGTAGAGCAGCGAGGATTTTCCGGAGCCGGACGGGCCGGTAATGGCGATGAACTCGCCGCGTTCGATGTGCAGGTCGATATCCTGCACCAGCGTCACCGGCACCGCGCCGGACAACACCCGCGACACACCGCGCGCCTCCAGCACCGCGCTCATGCCGCCCCCCGGATGATCTCGACCGGATTAAGCCGTGCCGCCTTGCGTGCCGGCAGGTAGGCGGCAAACACCGAGGAGACCAGCGCAAAGCTGCCGGCAATCAGGTAATGATTGATCGTGTAGTAGAGGAAGAAGCCCTGGGCGGTGACAAAGCCTTCGATGTTGAAGCGCACCACCGACAGCAGGCGCGTCAATCCCTGCCCGAGCGCCCAGCCGATGAGCGTACCGGCGATGCCCACGAGCAGGCCCTCGAGCAGAAAGATGCGGCGAATATCGCGCTCGGCGAAGCCCATGGATTTAAGAATGGCGATGTCGCGGGTCTTCTCGTGAATCACCGTGGAAATGATATTGAAAATGCCGAATGCCGCGACGATCAGGATCGCACCCACGGACGAGTACATGATGCCGTTCTGGATGACGAAAATGCCGAGAATGTTCTCGTAGGTCTCTTCCCAGGACTCGGTGCGGTAACCGTAGCGCGCTTCGAGGCGGCCGGCGATGGTGCGCGCCTGCTTGACGTCCGCAAGGCGAATACGGATCTGGTTAATGACATTCGGCCGGCCCTGCAGCACCTGCGCCTTCTTGAGCAGGGTATAGGTCTCGAAGTTGTCGATCACCGTGATGCCGGTGCGGAAAATGCCGATCACCTTCATCTTCAGGACCACGCCGGCCGGGGAGATCGCCGTGAGCGTGTCGCCCATTTCCGCGCCGATCTTGCGGGCCACGCCCTCGCCCAGGATCAGGCCGTTGGCGGCACTGTAGAGTGCGTTCAGATTGCCGGCGACCAGGTCCTTCTCCAGCTGGCTCACCGTGCGCTCGCGCTCCGGATCGATGCCGACCATGGTGGCGGACACATCGCGCGTCCCATAACGCAGAAATACCTGGCCGCGCAGGGTGGGCGCGGCCGTCACGCCGGGCATCCGGTTTATCTCCGCCAGCGCCACGCGCGCGTCGCGGATGCCACGCAGCTCGTCGCGCGGCTTGACGCCATCGAGACGCAACGCACCCGCTTCGAACAGTACCTCGGCCGGCTGGCGCGGCGCGGTGCGAAACTCGTCCTTCATCACCACGTGCGGCCAGACGTCGATGACCTTGGTAATGAAATAAGACTGGAAGCCCTGCATGAGCGCGGCCATGGCGATGAAAAAGCCGACGCCCATGGCCACGCCCAGCACCGACACCAGACTCTGGCGCTTGCGGTGGCGCAGATGGGTGAGCGCAATGTCGAGAACGAGCGGCATGCGTCTCAGGGCGCGCGCCGCGACCGCAGTGCCTTGCCCTCAGTAAGGTTCGCTGGCGGCTGCACGATCACCAGCTCGTCACCGTTCAAGCCGGAACGGATTGCGACATGATTGTTGCCTTTTACCCCGGCCTCGACCTTGATGCGACTGGCGCGCCCGTCACGCACCACCCAGACATGGCCGTTGACCACGGCGCCGACCGGCACCAGCAGCGCTTGCTGCTCCTCGTGCACGACAATATTCACTTCCACCGTCATGCCGATCTGGAGTGGCGTGCCCGGCGGCAGGTCAACGCGCGCCCGGTAACTCTTGTTGATCGGATCGCCCTTCGGGGTGACGCTGGCGATCCGGCCTTCGAGCACGCGCTCCGGGTAGGCGTCAGCGCGCAACAACACGCGCTGCCCGACGCGCACGCGCGGAATGTTCTCTTCATCCACCTCGGCAACGACCCACAGCTTGCCCGCCTCGCCCACCCAGTACAGCACCTGCCCGGCGGTTGCCACCTCGCCCGGCTCGCCATCGCGACGCAGCACCGTGCCGGAAAGCGGCGCCACCAATTGCTTGTCCGCCAGCACCTGGCGGGCCGCCGCCATCTGGGCCTCGGCCTGCTTCAGCTCGCTGTCCGCACGTTCGTAAGACTGGCGAGTGGCATAGCCCGCGCGGAACAGCTTGTCCTGGCGCGCGTACTCGGCCCGCAGAAAATCGACACGCTCGGCAATTGCCCCGACATTGGCGCGCGCCTCGCGATCGTCGAGGCGCGCCAGCAACATGCCGGGTCGCACCTTGTCGCCTTCGCGTTTGAGGATTTCGGTAATGCGGCCGGTGGCTTTGGGGGCCACTTTCGCCCAACTGACCGGCTCCACCGTGCCGGTCGCGTACACCGCTTCGACAGCAGGGCCACGCATGGGCACGGCCACCACCACGGTAGCGCGCCAATAGCCAAGGACGAGATAGCCGGCGGCGGCGAGGCCGATGATGACGGCTCCAGCAATGGCAATTTGCTTGCGCATGACAGGCTCGAATTGGTGTTCGACAAGCGAGCAGGAAACTGGTCACAGTCTACCACGCGCTCAGGAGCGGCGAGCGCAAGATCGAAAACGACCTGGGGAAATGGTGGGCCGTGCAAGATTCGAACTTGCGACCAACTGGT
>CAYJBG010000193.1:0-3837 GCA_964368085.1 uncultured Acidiferrobacterales bacterium
TTGAGCAGGCTGCCCTTGCGATCGTAGTAGTCGATCCGCCATGGCCGGTATTCGGCCTTGTCCGTCCACACCACCTGGCGCGTGTAGCCGGAATACTTGCTGACCGGGTAACGCTCCATCACGAAACAGGGTTGTCCTTCGCAGGCTTCTTCACGCAGGAACTTATAGGTGTATTTCTCGACTTCCTGGGAACCGATATCCTCGTAGGCGAACTCGCTGCCCATGAAAGAACCGGACTTGTTGGACGAGGTAATACGCTTGACCCGCTTCAGCGCCGGCAGGTACAGCCATTGGTCGTCGTCATCCACCTTGTGACCGAAGGTGAGCAGCGCCGTGCCTTTGACGTCGGCCGGTTCGTCGAAGATTGTATGGCTCTTGTCGCCGTCGGATTTCCCCTCGAGCGTCGCGACCCGGATTTTTCGCCGGCTTTCGTCGCCATGACGATTCTTGAGCACCATTTCAAGATCGACGCTGAAATCCCCATAACCCCGGTCGCGCCGGTCCGATTCGGTGGCGATGGCCAGACCTTTTTCTTCCGGCGTCTCGGCGTGCGCGTTAAACGCGATCAGGCTCAACAGCAACAGCGGCAGTCGTTTCAGCATATTTTCTCCGGTCGAAGGTCATCAATAAAGGCGGTAACAGCAGGAAGTCAGCAGCCAGCGCCAGCACAATGGTGAGTGCCGTCATGAGGCCCATGCTCGAATTGAGCTCGAAGGCGGAGAATGCCAGCACCAGAAATCCGCAAGCCAGAATCACCGTCATGGCCCAGGCCGCCGTTCCAACCGTGGAGAAGACGTAGCGAACCGCCTGCTCCGGGCTCATTGCGAGATCGCGGCGCGCCTGCACGTATTTCGTCATGCTGTGAATGGTGTCGTCCACCACGATGCCGTAGGTCATGACCGCGACCACGGACAGCGCCAGACCCACCTGCCCGACGAAAATTCCCCAGATCCCGAAGGCCATGGCGGCCGGAACCATGTTCGGCACCAGGCTCAGGAACCCGACCTTGATGTCGCGCAGCGCGAAAATCATCACCAAAGAGATCAGGAGCAGCGCCACCAGGTTGCCGTTCAGCATGCTGAGAATGTTGCGCTCGCTGATATAGGCAAACATGACGCTGGGGCCCGAACCCGGCGCCTGCATCGACGCTGGCGCGTTGGCAGTCAGCCAGGCTTGCGCCCTTGCTTCGATTGCCAGAATTTCCTTGCTCGTGGAGCTTTTCATGATCACCGTCAGCAGACTGGCGGATTTGTCCACGTTGATCTGGTTGTTGAGATCGAGCCCGAACGGCAGGGACATCTCGTACAACAGCAGATACTGCGCGGCGAGCGCGCGCGATTCCGGAATGCGATACCAACGGGGATCATCGGCATGCATGTTTTTATTCAGTCGCTTCATCACGTCGGTAATGCTCGCCACATGCACCACACCCGGCTGCGCGCGATACCAGGTAGCAAACTCTTCAATCTTGGCGAGATAGGCGGGGTCGCTCACCGCTCCGCTGTTGCCGGCGCCGAGCGAGTACAGAATAGCGTCCATGCCGGCGAGTTTTGCGTCTATAAAATCACTATCGCGCCGGAACTCGACGCTCCGGTCGAAATACTTCACGAAGTGGTCATTTAATTCGTTGCGCGGAATCATCGCAACAAGTCCGAGCACCAGCAGGCTCATGCCCACGAGCAGTGGCATACGGCGGCGCACGACAAAATCGCCCAGCCGCTCCATCGCGATACCAGTGTGGGTCTTGGCGGGATGCACATGCAACGGCAACAGGCTCATCAGCGCAGGCAGAAGTACGATGGCCAACAGGTAGGAAGCGACCACACCGAAGATTACGATGTTACCGAGATCGCGGAATGGCGGCACCTCGCTGAAGTTCATGCTGGCGAATCCGATCACGTCGGTCAGCGCGGCGAGCGAGATCGGATAGAGGTTGAGCTTGATGCTCTTGGCAATGGCAGCGTGCTTGGCCAGACCCTCACGCATGCCATGCACGATTGTGATCAGGATATGAATGCTGTGCGCCACTGCCAGCGTCAGAATTACGGTCGGCGCCCCCGCGGACGGCGGCGTGAGCTGGATGCCGAGCCATCCGGTGACGCCCATGGCCAGCAGCATGGAAAGGGAAATAATAATCACGACGGCAAACGTGCCGGACAACGAACGAAGAATCAGGAACGTTACCAGCAGAATGACGCCGTACATGATCGGCGTCAGCGTGCCCAAATCGCGGCGCGCCTGTTCGCCGAAGGCGTTGTCGATCGGCACCGCACCGGTCAGGTAAACATCGACATCGGGGTTTTGCGCGCGCAGCTCACCGGCGAGCTTGCGCGCCGCGGCCATCACTTCGGGGACTTCATCCAGGCTTTTCCCGGGCAAACCGATGGTCACGTTGACCGCGGTGACGTCGGCCGCGGGCGAAATCAACTGCCTGGCCAGCAGCGGCTCCGAAACGGCCACCTGCCTGGCCCGTTCCAGATCGCGTGGCGACAACGTGCTGGCGTTACTGACCAGGTCGCTCACCACCAGCTCATCGCCGCGCGCCCGGGTATGCTGAAAATTGGTCACCGAATCCACGCGGCTCGCGTACGGCAATTTCCAGGCCTGCGCGGTCAGCCATTCCACGCTCGCCAGGGTCTTGTGACTGAACACCTGGCCATCCTTGGGGGCGACGGCGAACAGCACGTTGTCGGTTTTGGAATATACGTTTTGCAGGGCCTCGAAGGCATTCAGTTGCGGATTGTCTTCGCTGAAGTAAACACGGTAATCGTTGCTGAATTCGATATACCGCGCCCCGCTCGCCACCGCGACAACCAGAACCGCGCTGACCAGAAGAATGGCCACACGCCAGCGGATAACCCAGTGTGAGAATGTCTCGCCCATTTTGTTTTCCTTGTTCCTGGTGTTGTTCCAATGCCTGCAAAAATTCCGCACTACTCGCGTCAGGACTTCGTGAACCCTTGAATCAGGATGTCGATCATGCTGTCAATACGTTTTTTCACCGGCCGCCAATCTACCCAGTCGTCGCACGATTTGGCGATTTCGAGCGAGATCACACCGTGAATGCCGGCCCATACCGTTTGCGCCACCAGTGACGCGTCGTTGACTCCCGCCCGGTAACGCTTGGCCTTGATACCCGCGGCGATCGTGTTCTTCAACATTGCATAGGCATCCTCCTCGGGATTGCCCTTCTCGATATCCTTTTCATCCGGATCGAAGGCGGGATGCGGCGTCATGAACATGACGCGGTAATGATTGGTGTATTTCAGACCGAACTCGGCATAAGCGCGGCCGATCTTGCGCAAACGCTCGACCGGGTCGGACACACGGCCGATATGCTGAAACCCGCTGGCCAGGACGGTAAAATCGACCGTGCACAGTTCGTTGATCAATGCTTCCTTGTCTTTAAAATGGGAGTAAATCGCAGTCGCCGAATACTCGATCTTGCGGGCGATCTCGCGCATGGTTACCGCCTCGTAACCCTGCGCGGCGAACAGGTCGCGCGCCGCGTTCAGAATTTTCTGGCGCAACCGTGCACTGTCGCGCCGCCGCCGTTCGGAAACACCCATGCCCGCACCCACTTCGATCATTACAACGTTAATATACTTAACATCGTTAAGTTATTACCGCCCGACAACCTTGTCAAGCCGCAGACTGGGCAGGAATTTGATAACCCTGGACGGGCACCGGAATCAAACCGGGAGTAGTGGCGATAGCACGCCCGATGAATAACGACCAATATTGAGACGTGCAGCTACCTGCCCATGCGGCGACCGGGGGCGGTTATTGACACCTGTGTAAGTAATGTCCTATCTTCTGGGCAGGAGGTGCACGATG
>CAYJBG010000194.1:0-3796 GCA_964368085.1 uncultured Acidiferrobacterales bacterium
ATGGGGATGGGTGTTCAGACCTCGACACCTTCAACCCCATCCCCTCCCTGACCCTCCCCTTGAAGGGGAGGGTACCTGCAAGACCGGAAGGTCCGTTGAATACGAAGCACTACACTAGTCATCCTGCCGGCGAAAAATCCCTGCTTCGTTCTTCATCAATAAGCTTACGTCAGCGTACACGTCGCAACATCACCAATGCCAAGCCGAAAAACAGCAACGCCGGCAAGGCGGCGCCGATCACAGCCGGGATGCCGTACAGCAGACCGAAATAACCAAAACCGCGGCTCACCACGAAGAACGCCAACCCCAATACGATACCCATGAACAGACGCGCACCGATGCCGCCGCTGCGTTGCTGGGCGAATACGAAGGGGATGGCGAGCACCATCATCACCACAGTGGCCAGTGGCGCCAGCAGCTTTTGCCAGAAGGCCAGTGCGTACGGTCCGGTGTTTTGTTTGTTCTGTTCAAGATGGCGGATATAGCGGTACAGGTGCAGTACCGACAAGGCCTCGGGCCGCACCGTGAACACCGCCAGCAGGTCGGGTGTGAGCGCGGAACCCCACGCCTGCTCCGGCACATACTGGCTCTTTACCCGATTCGGGCTAAGCCGACTCTCGCTCACTCCGGTCAGCCGCCATTGGTCGCCTTCCAGGTAACCGCGCTTGGCGCCTGTTTGCAAACGCAGACGGTCGTTTTCGTCGAACTGGTAGATGTCCACCTGCAGCAACGTCAAATCCGGCAATACCTCGCCGACATGCACATAGGCCTGACCGTCGCGCAGCCATAAACCGAAATCGTTTTGCTGTTTGATGCGGATCTTGAGGGCGCTCGCGCGGCCCTGTTCGGCCACGCGCTCCGCTTCCGGCACCAGAAATTCACCGGCCAGCACATTGATCACCGCCAGCGCCATGCCGACCTTCACGGCCGCCGCCACAATTTGCAGTACCGATACGCCGGCGGCGCGGATCGCCACGAGTTCGGCATCCACCGCCAGCGCCGACAGGCCGAGCGTGGTGCCGAGCAGCGCCGCCATGGGGAACACCTCGACCGTCTGGCGCGGCAGCGACAACAGCACGTAGCGCATGGCGTCGGCCAGCTGATAGTTGCCCTTGCCGACATCTCCCAGCGCATCGACGAACTGGAGCAGCGAGAAAAACACCAGCAGCACACCCAACACCAGCGCGGTACTGGTGACAATGCTGGCGGCCAGATAACGGTCGAGAATCTTCATGCCGCGCGCCGCCGGTGCAGCGTGGGCCACGCCGGCAACAGTGTCCGGTTGGTGGCGCGCCGCCAGAACAGATAAGCACCGAGCGCGAGAAACAGCGCGTGAATCCACCACAGCCCGAGTTCAGGTGATAGGCGCTCGCGTTTGAGCATGGCATCACCCACGCCCAGCAGATTGCTGTACAGGAAATAGGCGAAGATCGCCAGGAACAGACTCAGGTAACGGCCGCGGCGCGGCTGCGTGTAGGCGAACACCAGCGCGAACGCCGTCAGCAAGAACAGGCTGATCGGCTTGGACAGCCGCGAGTGCCATTCAGCGCGGGCGGCGGCGCTCGGGTCGGCGAGCAATTGCCGGCTCGACATGGCGTGGAACGAGGTGTGGCGCAGCACCGGCGGCGGCAGCTCAATGCGGATGGCGTAGCGCTCAAAGGCGACTACCCGGTAATCGCCGCGGCCGGGCGTGCCGTCATAGCGCACACCGTCGGCGAGAACCAGAAAGCGTTCGGCGCTGGCAGCGTCCGTCACTTCGCGGCCGGTCTTCGCCACCAATACACCCTGACGGCCAAGATGGCGGGTGGCGACGAACACCTTCTGCATCTCGCCACCCGCACCGATGTTCTCGACGTAGTAGACTCCGCCATCGCTCGCTTTGTCGCCACGCCGAATCTCATTGAATACGCCGGGGGTGATGGCCGCCGCCTCGTAGCGGCTTGTGTCATCCTGCTTGATCTGCGCCACCAGCCGCGTGGCGACCGGCGCGAGATAAAGCGCGAGCAGTGTCACCACGGCGGCAAAACCGGCGGCGATCAGCAGCACCGGCCGCAGCAGTTGCGTAAGGCCCACGCCGCAGGCGGCGAGTACCGTCATCTCGTTGTCCCGGTACCAGCGCCCCAAGGTAAGCAGCAGACCGATGTAAAACGCAAGCGGCAGCATGAGACTCAGTATCTCAACGGTCTGCAGACCCAGCAGGGTGAAGACGAGTTTCGCGGGAAAACTGCCGGCCGCGGCCTTGGCCAGAATCTTGACCAGATTCACGACCATGAATAACGCGACAAAGACGAAGGCCACCGCCAGAGTGGTGGTGGTGAGTTCACGAAACAACGCCCGGTTAATGATCTGCATGGCGGAAAAACTGCTCCTGCGTTTTCCGCACTTCCACCATCCATGGTGGTCGCGCACGCGCTGCCAGCCCGGGGCCGGCAGAGAAACATTGCCAAAAACAGCCGAAACGGGCGATCATGGTGAGAATATGCTGGATCGGCAAGGATTCCATCCGGTTAGGCGCGTGAACCCGCGGTTATTGCGAGAGAATCGCAGTCTGCGCGTCGGTGTCCAGAGAAACTATAACATAAACATCCGCGCGCAAATCCGCCCGGAACCACAGGAGCGAGCATGGAATACACGGTCAAAAGCGGCGACCCGGAGAAACAGCGCAGCGCCTGCGTGGTGATCGGCCTGTTCGAGGGCCGCAAGCTCTCTGCCAGCGGCCGGCGGCTGGACACGGCCGCGCAGGGCGGCCTCACCGGGCTGCTGCGACGCGGCGACATCGATGGCAAGAGCGGCCAGACTCTGCTCCTGCACAGCCCGGCGGGGTTATTGTGCGAACGTCTGCTGCTCATCGGCTGCGGCAAGGAAAAAGAATTCCACGAGGGCCGTTATCGCGAAGTGTTTACGAAAGCCGCCAAGGCCCTGTCCGGTACCGGCGCCGCCGAAGCAGTGGTGTACCTGACCGAACTCGAGGTGAAGGGCCGCGACATGGCCTGGAAACTGCGCCATGCGGTCGAAGCCGTGGAGATGGCGCTGTACCGCTTTGACCGTCTCAAGAGCCACAAACCGGACAAGAAGCGCCCGTTGCGCAGGCTGGTGCTCACCGTCGGCAAACGCAGCGAGCTTGGCGAGGGCGAGACCGCGGTGCGCCGTGGTCTCGCCATCAGCGCCGGCATGACCTTGGTGCGCGATCTCGGCAACCTGCCCGGCAATATCTGCACGCCAAATTATCTCGCCGACCAGGCGCGCGAACTCGGCCAGCAGTACGGCATGAAGACCACCGTGCTCGAACGCGCGGACATGGAAAAGCTCGGCATGGGCTCGTTGCTCTCGGTTGCGCGCGGCAGCCGCCAGCCACCCAAACTCATCGTCATCGAATACAAAGGCGGCCAGGATAATGAGCCGCCGGTGGCGCTGGTCGGCAAGGGCCTCACCTTCGACGCCGGCGGTATTTCCATCAAGCCGGCGGCCGCCATGGACGAAATGAAATACGACATGTGCGGCGGCGCGAGCGTGCTCGGCACCATCAAGGCGATTGCAGAGCTGAAGCTGCCCATCAATGTTGTCGGCGTGATCCCGAGTTCCGAGAACCTGCCGGACGGAGACGCCAACAAACCGGGCGACATCGTGACCAGCATGTCCGGTCAGACCATCGAAATTCTCAACACCGACGCCGAGGGTCGGCTCATTCTGTGCGACGCCCTCACCTACACCGAACGCTTTCACCCGGCAGCGGTAGTCGATATCGCCACGCTCACCGGCGCCTGCGTGATCGCGCTCGGCGCGCACGCCAGCGGCC
>CAYJBG010000195.1:0-2147 GCA_964368085.1 uncultured Acidiferrobacterales bacterium
ATCAGCTTGCCGCTCAGCTTCACGTCCGTCACGGTGTACTTCCGGCCTTCGGTGATGTTCACCGTGACGTAGATGTCCTGCTTGTCGGGCGTGATCGACACCTGCGTGGAATCGATGGTGAAATCGAGATAACCCTGGTTCTGGTAAAAATTGCGCAGGCTTTCAAGGTCCGCGGCCAGCTGTTGCTTGGAATATTGATCGTTCTTGGTGATGAAACTGAACAACGTCGGGGTGTCCAGGGTAAAGGTCTTGCGCAGCACGCTGTCCTTGAAGACGCGGTTGCCGACAATGCTGATGCCGCGAATCTTGGTGACCTCGCCTTCCGCAACGTCGATACGGATGCCCACGCGGTTGCGCTCGAGCGGGCTAACAGTGGTCTTGACGTTGACCGCGTAGCGGCCTCGACTGAAGTACTGGCGCTTCAGTTCCTGCTCGGACTTGTCGAGCAGCGAGTTGTTAAACACACGACCCTCCGCGAGCCCGACGTCCTTGAGGCTCTTGAGCAAGGTCTTGTCGTCGATCTCCTTGGTGCCGCTGATCTTGATGCTGTCGATCGAGGGGCGTTCGATCACGTGCACGACCAGCACATTGCCGTTGCGTTCGAGGCGCACGTCCTGAAAAAATCCGGTCTTGAACAATGCCTGGATCGCATCGCGCGCATTCAGGTCGGTCAGGGTATCACCGACCTTGACCGGCAGGTAGTTGAAGACCGTCCCGGGAGCGATGCGTTGCAGGCCCTCGACGCGGATATCCTTGACGAAGAAGTTTTCGATGGCCTGCGCCAGGGACGCCGGCAACAGAATGGCCAGCATAAGCACGACGATTCTTTTCATTCGGGTTATCGGGTCAAGGCAGGAGGCGCATGAAATCGTTGTAGAAGGCCAGCGCCATGAGGGCAACGAGCAATACGATGCCGATCTGCTGACCCCAGTACAGCACAACTCCGGACAGCGGCCGGCCCTGGATAGCCTCGATGACATAGAAGAGCAGGTGCCCACCATCCAGCACCGGTACCGGCAGCAGGTTGAGCACGCCGAGACTGATGCTCACCACCGCCAAAAACTGAATGAAACGGTCGAGCCCGATCTGTGCCGAGGCGCCGGCATACTGAGCGATGGTGAGTGGTCCACTGATGGTTTCGGTGGAGATTTCAAGCATCACCATTTTCGCCAGCATTTTGAGGGTGAGCGCCGACATGCGCCAGGTGGTGTCGATGCCTTCGGCGAATGCAGCGAACGGCGCCTGGCGAACCACCACGCGCATGTCCGCGGGCAATGCCGGACGCTGCACACCGACACCGATGCGCCCGACAGTTTTGGCGGATTTTTCCCGTCCGCCGCTTACGACCGCTTGCGGCGTGACGCGAAATTCATGGGTCACGCCGTCACGCTCCACCTGCAAAAGCAGAGCCTGCCCCGCGCGCGTGCTGATTGCGGTAACCAGCGCCGTCCAGGTAGCCACCGGACGCCCATCGACCGTCACAATCCGGTCACCAACCTTCATGCCGGCCTGCGCGGCGGCGCCACGCTCGTCCAGCGATCCGATCACCGGCTCGGGTTCCGGCAACAACGGAGACAACCCGATCTTCCTCTCCAACAGACCGGCGCCGACATCCGCCGCGGACAGCGATGACAAATCCAGCACGCGCTCCTGAGTCAGGCGATCCTTGTCGCGCACCGTGAAGCGCACCGTGGCGCGATCGAGCGCCTTTTCATAAAGATACAGGCGGCGTTGCTCCCAGCTTTGAATCCTGTAGTCGTCGACACTGAGCAGTTCATCGCCCGCACGAAATCCGGCCAGTTGCGCCGGCGAGTTTTCCGCCACCTGCCCCACCACCGGGCGCAAGCCGTCTACCCCAGCCATATACAGGAAGCCGTAAGCCAGAATCGCGAAAAGAAAATTGAACAACGGTCCGGCCAGCACAATGGCCGCGCGCTTCGGAATGGGCTGGCGATTGAAGGCGCGCGCCAGATCGCGTTTGGCGACCTTGCCTTCGTGCTCGTCCAGCATCTTCACGTAGCCGCCGAGCGGAATGGCGGCGATCACCCATTCGGTCTGGTCGCGGCCGAAACGCCGCGCCCAGAGCGGTTTGCCGAAACCCACCGAGAAACGCAACACCTTGACGCCCAGGCGGCGCGCCACCCAGT
>CAYJBG010000195.1:2247-3793 GCA_964368085.1 uncultured Acidiferrobacterales bacterium
CCGAAACCCACCGAGAAACGCAACACCTTGACGCCCAGGCGGCGCGCCACCCAGTAGTGTCCGAATTCGTGCACCACGACCAGGACGCTGATCGCGACCACAAACGAGAGAACCGTGTAGACAAAACTAATCATGTTGCATGGCTCCCCGGCCGCGCGGATCAAGCGCGGCGATGTAGTGTTCGGCGGTTTCGCGGGCGCGTCGGTCGGCATCCAGCGCCGCCGCAAGATCGCAGTCCCCGCTCACGCGCACGGCCGTCAGCGCGTGTTCGATGATTCCGGATATCTGGGTGAATTGAACGCGATGTTCGAGGAAGGCGCTCACCGCCATTTCGTTGGCGGCATTGAGGATCGCCGGCGCGGTGCCGCCGGCGCGCGCCGCGGCTTCCGCCAGCGGCAGGCACGGGAAGCGCGCGTGGTCGGGCGCTGCGAAATCGAGACGCGCGATGTCGCACAGGTCGAGCGGCCGCACGCCGGATTCGATGCGTTCCGGCCAGGCGAGCGCATGCGCGATCGGCGTGCGCATGTCCGGGTTGCCGAGCTGCGCGAGCACCGAGCCGTCGGTGTATTCGACCATGGAATGGATCACGCTCTGCGGGTGAATCACGATCTGCACCTGATCGGGCGTGACATCGAACAAGCGACAGGCCTCGATGAGTTCAAGGCCCTTGTTCATGAGCGTCGCGGAGTCCACTGAAATCTTGCGCCCCATCGCCCAACGCGGATGCGCGCAGGCTTGTTCCGGCGTCACCTGCGGGAGCGCCTCGACCGGCGTTCCGAGGAACGGGCCGCCCGAACAGGTGAGCAGAATACGGCGCACGCCGGCCGGTTTTTCGCCGGTACGGTAACCGGCCGGCATGCACTGGAAGATGGCATTGTGCTCGCTGTCGATCGGCAGAATCTCGGCGCCACTGAGTCGCGCCTCGTACATCAGCACCGCGCCGGACATAACCATGGGCTCCTTGTTGGCGAGCAACACGCGCTTGCCGGCGCGTACCGCTTCCAGCACCGGTAACAGGCCGGCGGCGCCGACGATGGCCGCCATCACGATGTCGCTGGCGGCGTCGCGCGCCACCTTCTCCAGAGCCTCCGGGCCGGCCAGGACCTCGGTGCGCAGTCCGGCGCGTCGGACCATTTCCGCAAGCCGCGCGGCGGCGGCGGCGTCGCGCAGCACCGCCTTGTCCGGTTGGAAGCGCTGGCACTGTTCGAACAGGCGTTCGGCCTGGGTGTTGGCGGTCAGCGCCACGACCCGGTAGCGTTGCGGGTGACGCGCCAGCACGTCCAGGGTGCTGATGCCGATCGAACCGGTGGCGCCGAGGATGGTGACGCCCCGCGACCGGCTCGCGGGCAGCACACCGGTGTTCTTAAGTGTGGCGGAGGCGCGCATCACGGTGCGCCTGCCGGTGCCTGCCAGCACAGCCACACCAGCGTGAACAGCGGCGCGGCGGCGGTGAAGGCATCGATGCGATCGAGCACGCCGCCGTGTCCGGGAAACAGGACGCCGCTGTCCTTGACGCCGGCGGCGCGCTTGACGCGGCTCTCAAACA
>CAYJBG010000196.1:0-3738 GCA_964368085.1 uncultured Acidiferrobacterales bacterium
TCCGCGCCCTGCATGAAATTCCTGGAGAACTTCGGGCTCGGACGCGGATAGAGCCCGAGCATGTCCTGCAACACCAGCACCTGACCGTCGGTATCCACTCCGGCGCCGATGCCTATAGTAGGAATGGCCAACTCGGCGCTGATCGTTTTGGCCAGCGCCGCCGGCACCGCCTCCAGCACCAGCAAACTCGCACCGGCCACCTGCAGCTGTTTGGCGTCTTCACGCAGACGCTGTGCCGCATCCGCTTCGCGCCCCTGCACGCGGTAACCGCCGAGCTGATGCACCGATTGCGGCGTTAAACCCAGATGCCCGCACACCGGCACACCGCGCGCCACCAGAAAACGCACCGTCTCGATCATGGGCGCGCCGCCTTCGAGTTTCACGACCTGCGCGCCGGCTTGCATGAGTTTTGCGGCGTTCGCGAACGCCTGCTCCGGGCTCACCTGATAACTGCCGAACGGCATGTCGCCGATGATGAGGGCGCGCGTCACGCCGCGCGTCACGCAGGCGCAGTGATAGGCCATGTCGTCGATGGTCACGGGCAGCGTCGAGGCATGGCCCTGCATGGTCATGCCGAGCGAATCGCCGACCATGACGGCATCGAGTCCGGCACGGTCGAGCAGGCTGGCGAAACTGTAGTCGTAGGCGGTGAGGCAGGTGATCTTCTGACCGGCCTGCTTCATCTCCCGGAGTGTGGTAATCGTGACCGGCTTCATGCTGGCGTCCCCGCCGGCAGCGGATTGAAGAAATGCCGGCCGCCGCGCGCGCTGCGGATGAAGGCCAGCAGCGACCGAAAGTCGGCGTCGCTTTCGACAAAATTCACTTCTGCGGCGTTCACCATGAGCAGGGGCGCGTCCGTATAATGATGGAAGAAATGCGTGTATGCCTCGTTCAGGCGCTCTAAGTAGGCGCGCTCGATCAGGCGCTCGAAACCAACGCCGCGTCGCCGGACACGCTCCTGGAGAACTTCGACCGGCGCCTGCAGACAGATCACCAGATCCGGCGCCGGCAGATCGATCTTGAGTTGCTCGTACACCTGCTGGTACAGGCGCAGCTCGTCATCATCCAGATTGAGGCGCGCGAACAGCCGGTCCTTGTCCAGCAGAAAATCCGCCACGCGCGTTGGCGCGAACAGGTCGCGCTGCTTCCATACCTGCATCTGACGCGTGCGCTGGAACAGAAAAAACAGCTGGGTCGGAAGCGCGAAGTGCTTGGGCGACTGATAGAAGCGTTCGAGGAACGGATTCTCCTCGGGGTGTTCGAGCAGCAGGTCGCTGCCGAAGGCCAGCGACAGTTTTTGCGCCAGGCTGGTTTTGCCGACGCCAATCGGACCCTCCACCACCAGGTATCCCGGGGCGGCGGTGGCCGGATCAATCCTGTTTTGCTGAATGCTCATGCGTGCACGGATTCCGAAAACATTAATTTCAGCCGCAGATGAACACAGATGATCACAGATCAAGGAACGTCTTGCCCGGGTTATATCTGTAGTTTATCTGCGTTCATCTGTGGCAAATATTCATTCGATACCGGCAGCAAGCCGTTCAATCGTCTGCCCGGCACAGCCGGCGAGCAGGGCCTCCACCCGGCCGCGTCCGGGAATGCTGAGCCCGGGCGTGATCTCGGCTAAAGGATACAGCACGAAGGCGCGCTCGTGCAGCCTCGGGTGCGGCAGGGTTAGCCCGGCCTCGTGACAGACCATTTCGCCATACAGCAACAGGTCGAGATCCAGGGTACGCGGCCCGCCGGGGACATCACGCACCCGGCCGTTTGCGGTCTCGATGTCCAGCAGCGCCTGCATCAGGTCCTGGGCAGTCAATGTGGTGTCGATTTCACACACGGCATTGATGAAATCCGGCTGATCGGCGCGTCCGACCGGGGCGCTGCGATACAGCCATGAGCCGCGCACCAGGCGCGTGCCGGGCAGCTTGCCGAGCGCGCGCGCGCCGCGGCGTACCTGCGCGGCCGGATCGTTCAGATTACTGCCGAGTGCAACGTAGGCGCGCACGGCGGTTACACCGGCGACCCGCCGCCCTTCGGCTTGCGGCGGCGACGCCGACGCTTGCGCGTCTTGCCCTCGACACCTTCGATGCCCTGGACGGGCGCGACCGTGCGCACCATCTCGGCACGACCGTCCGCGTCGACTTCCTGAAAGCGTGTCCACCAGTCGGCGAGCTCCTGGTTTTCTTCTCCGGCGTGCGCGCGCAGCAGCAGGAAATCGTAGGCGGCGCGAAAGCGTTTGTTTTCCAGCAACCGGAACGCATTCTTGCCCTGGCGACGCGCGAAGCGCGACTGCAGGTCCCAGATCTCGCGCATCGGAAAACTGAAGCGCTTCGGGATGGCCACGTGCCGCACTTGCTCGCGCAGCGCTTCGTCGCCGGCCTGCGCGAGCGCCTCGAACGGCGGCGCGCCCTTGGCAATGCGCCGCTCCATGCCGAGGCGCACCGGCTCCCACAACATGGCGGCGAACAGGAATGCCGGGTTAACCGGCTTGCCCTGTTCGATGCGCTGGTCGGTGTTGGCGAGCGCCTGCGGCAACAACACGCGTGGAAAATTCCGGTCTTCGCCGGCCAGGCTGTCTTCGGTGAGCGGGAACAGAAAGCGGAACAGATCGTAGTGGCGCAGCATCTCGTAAGTTTCAAGCGCGTAGCCGCCGTGGAACAGCTTCAACACCTCTTCGAAGATGCGCGCCGGCGAGACATTCAGCAGCAGGTGTCCGAGATCGTGCAGGGGCGCGGCCGTGGCCGGGTCGATCTTGAAGCCGAGCTTGGCGGCAAAGCGCACCACCCGCAACATGCGCACCGGGTCCTCGCGGAAACGTGTGTCCGGGTCGCCGATCATGCGCATCACACCGGCCTTGAGGTCGGCGACGCCGCCAGTGTAGTCCTTCACGCTGAAGTCGCTGATGTCGTAGTAAAGCGCATTCACCGTGATGTCGCGTCGCACCGCATCCTGGTCTTGCGTGCCGAACACGTTGTCGGACAGCAGCCGGCCGGTCTCGTCAACGTCGTCGTCGGACTCGCCCTCCTCCTTGCCGGTATGCGGTGCGGCGCGGAAGGTGGCCACTTCGATGATCTCCTGCCCATAGCGGATATGCGCCAGGCGGAAGCGCCGGCCGATCAAACGCGCGTTCCGGAACAGTTCCCTGATCTGCTCCGGGCTCGCGTCGGTGACGACGTCGAAGTCCTTGGGCTCACGCCCCAGCATGAGGTCACGCACACAACCGCCCACGAGAAAACTCGCGTAGCCGGCATCCTTCAGGCGATACAGAACTTTAAGCGCGTTGTCGCTGATGAGCGCGCGGGAGATGGGATGTTCCGCACGAGGGATGACCAAGGGCGTGATCGTAGGGGGCACCCGGCCGGTCCGTGGTTGCAATGGATGAGCTTTATTTTTGTGTAATCATTTCGAGTGCGTATAATAGCACTGCTTCGCGGTTGCGCGCTAAACCGCCCCGCCCTGCTTCGCTCCCTTCGTCTAGCGGCCTAGGACATCGCCCTCTCACGGCGAGAACAGGGGTTCGAAACCCCTAGGGAGCGCCAGTTTCCGCTGCTTTGCCTGACTTTGAGCCGACCCGGCTCGACCTGCGACCCGGTAACGGCCACAGGCTTGCCGGGGCGCAAGCAAGAGGCGAGCCCAAGCCCGCCATTTTGATCTGGCTTGGGCGCTATGCTAGGTTAATCGCGGGTACGGTCCAGACACATAGGTAACAGTTTAGTCCGGGGACATGGGTGACATGTT
>CAYJBG010000197.1:0-3704 GCA_964368085.1 uncultured Acidiferrobacterales bacterium
CCGCTCACCTGTTTGCCGTCCAGCAGCGCCGCCGTGCCCACGATCTGGTTGACGGTCACCACGCCGGTGCCGCCGATACCGGTCATGTACAGGTTGCAGTCCGGCCCGACTCGAAGCACCGGCTCGGGCAAGACGCGATCTACGGTATATAGCTTGCCGGCTTTCGTCCCTGGTGCGCCGATCGGCGTCACGCTCAGGAACGCCGGACAATCCCCGAGCAGGCAGGAATAGTCCTTGTTACAGGATCCCTGGTGGATCTGCGTCTTGCGGCCGTACTCGGTCTCGACCGGATGCACGCTCAAACAGTTGGATTTCACCCCGCAGTCGCCGCAACCCTCGCAGACCGCCTCGTTGATGATAATGCGCAGGGCCGGGTCCGACAGCCGGCCGCGCTTGCGCAGGCGGCGATTCTCGGCGGCGCAGCGTTGATCGTAGATGAGCACCGAAACACCGGGGATCGTGCGCAGCATCTGCTGCGCCTCCTCCAGCCGGTCGCGATGCCAGACCGTGACGCCCTGCGCCAAGCCTGCACCGGTACCGTATTGATCCGGCGCATCGGTCATCACAACAATATGCCGGATGCCTTCCGCCGCGAGCCCGTGCGTCAACTTAGGCACCGACATCGCGCCGGCGGCGTCCTGCCCGCCGGTCATGGCCACGACCGCGTTGTAGAGAATCTTGTAGGTAATAGTTGTACCGGCGGCTACTGCTTGCCGGATCGCCAGCCACCCCGAGTGAAACAGCGTGCCGTCGCCCATATTCTGGAAGATATGCGGCGTCCCGGAAAAGGGCGCCACGCCGACCCACTGCACGCCTTCGCCGCCCATTTGCGTGATGTCCAGGGTGTTGCGATCGAGCAAGTACAGCATGCTGTGGCAACCGGTGCCGCCGCCGCTCAAGGACCCCTCCGGAACCAGGGTTGAAAGGTTGAGCGGACAGCCGGAACAAAAGTACGGCGGACGCGCGAGCGATGGCGGCGCCGGGCGTTTGCGGATGGCATCGAGCAGGGCCACCCGCCGGTGGATCGATGCGGACTCCACGCGCGGCCCGTCATGATTCATAAGCCGCGCCGCGAGCAGCCGGGCGATCATGTCCGCGTCGAGCTCGCCGTTCGCCGCGACCAGCTCATGCCCCTGCTCATCGTATTTGCCGACGATGCGCGGGCGCGGCGTCTCGTTATAAAGTACATCGCGAATGAAAAGTTCGATAAAGGAACGCTTCTCTTCGATGACGAGCAGTTCTTCGAGTCCCTGGGCGAACTCTCGCACGATGCTTGGCTCCATCGGGAACGGCATGCCGATTTTAAGCAGCCGGATTCCGTTGTGCCCAAGCGCGGCATCGTCGAGACCGAGCGCGGCCAGTGCTTCGCGCAAGTCATAATAGGTCTTGCCGGCCGCCGCGATCCCGAGCCAGGCCCCCGGCGCGGGGACGGTAATGCGGTTGATCCGGTTCGCGCGCGCAAACGCCTTGGCCGCTTCGAGACGGCCGTTGTAAACCTCGCGCTCCGATTCGAGCGAGTGCGGCGGCATGAGCATGGCATTCTGCCTGGCCTGCCACGGTTGTCCCTGGTACTCGAACCTGGGATCGACGCTGGCCGCGCGCTCCGCACCCACTGCCACCGAGCCAAATGCATTGGCCACGTCGGTACCGATCTTGAAACCGACCCACAGGCCCGAGTAACGCGAGAGCGCAAAACCGAGCCGGCCGAGGTCGAGAATCTCCTGCACGTTTCCGGGAACGAGCACCGGCATCAAGGCGTCGTAAAACGCGGCTTCCGACTGCGAAGGGATGGTCGAGGATTTGGCGCAGGCATCGTCGCCCGCCACCGCCAAAACTCCGCCGTAGCGGCCGACGCCGGCAAAATTCGCGTGCTTGAAGATATCTCCGCTGCGATCCACGCCCGGCGCCTTGCCGTACCACAGGCCGAGCACACCATCGTATTTAGGAAGCGGATAGAGGTTGGCGAGCTGACTGCCGAAGACCGCCGTTGCGCCCAGGTCTTCATTCACGCCGGAGATAAACGTGACGCTGTGTTCCTCAAGCAGCCTGGCATTCGCCTCCAGAGCGATATCGAAGCCGCCGAGCGGCGAGCCGCGATAGCCGGAGATGAGAGTGGCGGTGCGCAAGCCCCGTTGTTTGTCGGCCCGGTGCTGGTCGAGCGGGAGCCGCACCAGCGCCTGAACACCGGACAGGATGACGGTTCCTTCCTCCCGCCGGTATTTGTCTTCGAGAGAAAAGTCGCTCTTGAACGCCATGCCAGCGGATGCCCCGCCTCCGAATAGTGTGTGATGAAGCCCAGCTTCCTTCGTCTTGCTGTTTCCGTGATAGTAACAGCCTGCCGGGCTTATGACAGCGGCCACGCCTGTCCTGCTCAAACCTTCGGGGCCGTTGCCACCGCCTCGATCTCCAGCAGCAGTTCCGGCCGGCAGACTTCGGCTTCCAGGTAGAGGCACTGCGTGCTTTTCGGCAGCAACGCATCGAGGCGCGCGCGAAGCTGCGGGTAATCCCGGGCGCGACGGATGTATACCTTAAGGTGCGTGAGACTCGCCAATCCGTCGAAACGCGCTCCTTCCTCCGTGGCCGCCGAATCGATCAGTGCCTTGATGTTGGCGAGCGTTTCCTCAAGCTGGGCGCCGGGATCGTCCAGGTGGCGCGACGCATGGCCGACGATGCTGGCCGTTCCGGAAATGTACAGGCAGTCGCGCTGCGCGCCGCGCACCAGCGTGGCACGCGCGAACGACGGGCTTTGCGGGCCGTACTGCGACGGATAGCAGTAGGCGCTCATCTGACGCGGGTTTTCGCGATGCTGACCCGGCTTGGCGCCGGCCAGGAAGTAGATGACGATCCCGCCATGGCGTGTACCCACCGCGCTCGCCGCCGGCAGCCAGTGATTGAGCTTGCCGTAATGCCCCTCGAGCGCCTGATGGCGGCCGCGGCAGAACACCATGTAACGATCGAGGCCGCCCTGGCGATCGCCGATGCCCGGAAAATAGTTCCACACCCGCAACAGATTCGGATAACCCTCGCTGTCGATGAGCGTCAGCACACGCGCATAGGCCTCCTGGATGCGCGCCTCGAAGATTGCAAAATCGGCCGGCGAATCGGCCGCGAAACAGCCGAACAACACATCGCGGTTGCGTGCAAAGGTGAGCGGCCCGATGTGCTCCGCCACCACCGGCTGCTCGCTGGTCCACAGTTCAATATGCGCCGCACCGTCCAGCAGCGGCATGCCGACCCAGGCCACCGGATGCAACACCGGATTCGCAGGTGCCGGGCTGGCGCCGAAATGGATCTCGCCGAGCAATGCCTGCGCCGCCTGCGACACGCGCTGCGCATAGGCCAGTCCGACCGGGTGACTGGCCGCGCGATGGATGTCCGGGTGCTTCGGGCTCATGTGCCTCCCGCGATTGGCGGGTGATAGATCATTTGCACGATATTACCGTCGGGATCGGAACAGTAGAAGCTGCGCGCGCCATCGCGGTGCGTGCGCGGTTCCTTGAGGATGCTGACACCCTGCTCCTTGAGAAAAACATGCCACGCGTCCACCTGTTCAATCCGCTTCAGCATGAATCCTATATGGTCGAGACGTTGCTGCGCCGCATCGGCGTGCGGGCCGGGAATGCGATGCAGGGCAAGATTGTCGGCGCCGCCGGTGAGGTAGGCATTGTCCGCATCCGGGCGCCATTCGACGCGCATGCCGAGCA
>CAYJBG010000198.1:0-3653 GCA_964368085.1 uncultured Acidiferrobacterales bacterium
GAGCAACGGCAATGGGTGGAGCGTGACTATACCGGCCCAGCGCGCGTCTCTGGTTCGGCCGGCACGGGCAAGACCATCGTCGCATTGCACCGGGCCGCCCATCTGGCGCGCACGCATCCCGACGCCCGCGTCCTGTTGACGACTTTCTCCGACACGCTGGCGAACGCGCTGCAAACCAAGCTGAAGCGGCTGTTGGGCAACGAACCGCGTCTCGCGGAAAGGATTGATGTTCACTCACTCAACGCCATCGGCCTCCGGCTTTACAAGACGCACGTCGGGCAGGCGACGATTGCCAGCCGTGACGTTCTGCGCGAGTTAATAAAAGAGGCCGCTAATGCTGTGGGTGGCCACAAGTTTGGTCCGCATTTTCTGCTCACCGAATGGGAGCAGGTGGTGGACGCATGGCAGGTGGAGAACTGGGAGGCGTATCGCGATGTCGTGCGCCTCGGAAGGAAGACGCGGCTCCCGGAGGCGCAGCGCACGGTGTTGTGGTCCATCTTCGAGCGCGTTCGTGCCGGGTTGAGGGCGCGCAAGCTGATCACGCAAGCGGAATTGTTCAGTTCACTGGCAGCCGCGATCTCGAAGAACAAGAAGGTGGTGTTCGACTTCGCGGTCGTGGACGAGGCGCAGGACATCAGTGTCGCCCATATACGGTTCCTTGCCGCCTTGGGCGGAGGTCGGCCCAACGCGCTCTTTTTCGCCAGCGACCTCGGGCAACGCATCTTCCAGCAGCCCTTCTCCTGGAAGGCCCTCGGCGTGGACATCCGGGGGCGTTCGCGCAACATGCGCGTCAATTACCGCACCTCTCACCAAATCCGCACGCAGGCGGACCGTCTGCTCGGCCCGGTGGTGACCGACGCGGATGGTAACAGCGAGGACCGGAGCGATACGGTTTCTGTGTTCAACGGTCCGCCGCCGACGATTCGCTCGCTCAAGAGTGAAAGCGAGGAGACCAAGACTGTCGGCAACTGGATTGTGGAACGAGCAAAGGCCGGTGTGCTGCCACACGAGTTCGGTGTCTTCGTTCGATCCGCCGCGCAACTGGATCGTGCGCGAGCTGCCGTCAAGGAAGCGGGCATGGCATTCAAGATTCTCGATGAACACGTCGAAACCACCAGCGGCCACGTCTCGATTAGCACCATGCACCTTGCCAAAGGTCTTGAGTTCCGCGCCGTGGTCGTGATGGCCTGCGACGACGAGATCATCCCCTTGCAGGAGCGCATCGAGACAGTTGGCGACGACGCCGATCTGCAAGAAGTGTATGACACCGAGCGCCACCTGCTCTACGTCGCCTGCACACGCGCCAGGGACCATCTCCTTGTGACCAGCGGCAATACACCTTCAGAGTTTCTTGATGATCTGAAGCTGTAGCCTCCTGGGAATCAGGAACACTGTTGCGTATTCCGGAACATGCTGGTACCTGATTCCGGAGCATGCCGGCCAGGGTACGTGACGAGTTGCACTTTCGACGATACAAAATCGGCGAATACTTGTCATCTTATGCATATGCAGAGTTAACTGAGTAATAAAAAAGGGCCTCTTGCGAGGCCCTTTTTTTATACATCAGATGGGTGGTTCTGGGTTGCTGCGGCACAATCACGATCACTAGGGCCGCAGTTTCGCGACCCTTGCTCCTCCTTCGGTCTCGGGGCTGGCCGCTGCTGTATCAACTGGCGCGTGATGTCCTGCGACTCGCGGTCTCTGGTCGTCCGTGCTTCCGCCGTCTTTATCTTGTGCTGGTATCTCATGGGTTGGCTCCTGGCGAGATTTTAATTTCTGAATAACTGGACCGGCGTCGCCGGGGTTGTGAAATAAAGACCCCCGCAACGATGAGATGAGACTTACTTCTTCTTTCCCTGGGGCGCGCACGAACCGGAATAGTTTCTCCGCCTCCTTCCGGTCGATTACAAAGCTGTGAGATGAGTACCCCATGACAAGTGTATTCAACGTGCCGTTCATCACGTTGCTGCCCATGAGGCGAGTGCCGTAATCCATTGCAATCTGGATCGCGCGCTCATTCTCTCCGAGTTTTGCCGGGTCGATCTGCTCGTAAATTCTTCCATACAGATTCGTGGCGAGATTGGTGGCGATCTCCGATGCCATCTTTGTTGAGATTGAGCCCCCGCTGCCGTTACGAATATCAAGCAGTGCTTCGCGAAATGCAGCCTGCACCCGCATGTTCAAAGACAACAACGCCTAGTTGATATCAAGGCCCGATGAGTATTCAAAAAGCTCATCTCGTTTGCCGAGTTGAACATCGAGCGGGCCGAGCTCGCCGTCGTCTGCAATAACCAGATCATCAGCGCCAATGGCAATCAGGGACCCTGCGCTCTTGCAGAGACCTGGGATTAACAACGTGAATTTGGAATAGTGGTGCTTGATGATTCGGGCTATCTTATACGCTGCGTCAGCGTCACCGCCCCTTGTACCAAGAATCAGCAAACATCCACTTCTCTTCAGACTGGATGCCCCACACACCTCACGAACAAACTGACGTGCGCCTGCACGATCAATCCCTCCTGAGTAGAGATACACATCAGCATCCAGCTGATCTGCAACCGCTACGGAAGCTGCAGCCAACGATTCATTTGGGTCTTTATCATTCATGGGCAGCGCACTTCACAAAGGCGGGCTGGTTAAGGTGTAGCGTCACAAAGAGAATAGTAGCACTCATAATGATGGCTAGCATGCTGTTTAAACCCCGCGTTTAATTTCCTTGGCCCGTACCTGAAAAACCCCGAAGATTGGTGGCTTTGCCGATCCCCAGAACCGTTCTTATCGCTCAGGCCGCTTTCTTACGCTTGGTCTGTAGTACGACCTTCTTGCCGGCCCGCGCAAGCATGTTCACCAGCATGTCGATGGTGAACAGCGCGATCTTCCCGCGCACAAGATCGCTGATGCGCGGCTGCGACACGCCGAAGAGCTTGGCGGCCTGCGCCTGGGTCAGGACCTTGCGCTTGATGACATCCCGCAGCTCGATCATGAGATCGGCGCGGATGCGCAGGTTCTCGGCCGTCTCTTTGTCGAAACCGAGATCGGCGAACACATTACCTTCGGTGCGGGTCATTTTCATAGTCACCTTTGCCGTGCAGCGATCAGATGTTTAAACCGGGTTCTCGCCAGTTCGATGTCGGCCTTGGATGTCTGTTGCGTCTTCTTCACGAAGGCGTGCAGCACATACACGGCTTCGGCGAACTTGGCAACGTACATCACCCGATATTCGTTGAGGCCGTGCACCCGGACCTCCTTCACGCCGGTGCCGACCGTGAGCACCGGTTTCCAGTCCGAAGGCTCGATGCCACGCTGAATCTGGTAAAGCTCGAATCCCGCTTCCTGGCGGGCCTCCTCCGGAAACCTGCATATATCGTCGTGGGAGGAGCCAAGCCAGGTTAGTGGTTTCATGGATAGCGTAATTATATAAAGTTTTATATAGTTGTCAAATCACGATGGCTTGGACACGACATCATGGCACCTGCGACGGCAGGCGTGGTTCGTGACGCTCGATCGCAACGGGGCTGCCTGCCCCGCCCGAGACCGACTCTCGATCCGCGAATGCAAACCACAGCCACGGAAGCGCAAGCGCGATCAGTGCGACGAGCCAGAACACCAAGATGCGCTGGTGAGCGAACAGCTCACGGGCGCTGAAGATGGCT
>CAYJBG010000199.1:0-3639 GCA_964368085.1 uncultured Acidiferrobacterales bacterium
TCCTGCTTGCAGGCCATGAAACCGAAGTACGGCCCGCCCGAGGACAGCGGCACGCCGAGCGGCTGGCCATCACCGACCGCGACATCCGCGCCCTTCGTGCCCCACTCGCCCGGCGCCTTGAGCAGCGCGAGCGAGATCGGGTTCACGCAGGCGATGGCGAGCAGGCCCTTGGCATGCGCCCAGTCGGTAAGCGTATCCACGTCTTCCAGTACGCCGAAGAAGTTCGGCTGTGGAATGACCAGCGCCGCACAATCGTCGTTTACGGCCTTGTCGAGTGCAGCAATCGTAGTGTGGCCGCCCTTGCGGTCGTAATCAACCTCGATCAACTCGATCTTCTGGTTCTTGACGATCGCGTGCACCACCTTGCGCCACACCGGATGCACGGTGCGCGGCATGAGGATCTTGTGGCCCTTCTTGTGGGTGCGCACCGTCATCAACACCGCCTCGGCGAGCGCCGAGGCGCCGTCGTACAGCGAGGCATTCGACACATCCATGCCGGTCAGGCTCGCCATCATGGTTTGGTATTCGTACAGCAGTTGCAACGTGCCCTGACTGGCCTCGGCCTGGTATGGCGTGTAGGCCGAATAGAACTCACCGCGCGAGACCAACTGCCAGACCGCCGCCGGGATGTGGTGCTCGTAGGCGCCGGCGCCCAGGAAGTTGAGGTAACGGCCATCGGTGTCGGCGCGCTCGTGCATGAGGCGCGCGACGTCCATCTCGCTTAAACCCTGCGGGATGGTCTTGAGCGCGGCCGAGCGCAATGCCGGCGGAATCTCATCGAACAGGTCGTCGATCTTGCTGACGCCGATGGCCTTGAGCATGGCGGCGATTTCGGCTTCGGTGTGCGGAATGAACGGCATGCTTCAACCCTATGAGTCTTTTCGGCGGACGTTAATGCGCTTCCGAGGCGACCAGCGCTTCGTAGGCCTTGGCATCGAGCAGTTTATCGACATCGCCCGCGGCGCTCGGCTTGAGTTTGAACATCCAGGCGCCGTAGGCATCCTTGTTCACGCCCTCCGGCGCATCGCTGACCGCGGTGTTCACTGCAACCACTTCACCGGCGATGGGCGCGTACACATCCGAGGCGGCCTTGACCGACTCGACCACGCCGCATTCCTTGCCGGCGGCAACCTGCGTGCCGACCTTGGGCAACTCGACGAACACCATGTCGCCCAGCAGGCTCTGTGCATGGTCGGTGATACCGACGGTGACGGTGCCGTCGGCATCGCGCTTCACCCACTCGTGGGACTTGGTGTAGCGCAGTTCGTTGGGGGTCTTGCTCATGTCGCGGTTCCTCGTTTTTATAGGGTGCGTTCCACGCACCGGTGCTCTCTCATTTGGGTTGTACGGTGCGTGGAACGCACCCTACGTCTAATTATTACAGGCAGCTTTTGCCATTGCGAACGAATGGGTATTTTACGGCTTTGGCGCTGAGGCGCTTGCCGCGCACATCGACTTCGACGTGCGCTCCGGGCGCGACACCGGCCGGTACGCGTGCCAGTGCGATCGACTGGTTTAGCGTCGGCGAGAAGCTTCCGCTCATGATCTCACCCTCGCCCTGTGCGCAGTAGACCTTCATGTGGTTGCGTAAAACGCCTTTGTCTTCCAGCAACAACCCGACCAACTGGCGCGGAACACCCGCGGCCTGCTGTTTCTCCAGGGCCTCGCGGCCAATGAATTTGCGCTCTTTCGGCTCCAGCGCCACGGTCCAGGCAAGGCCCGATTCGAGCGGCGTGGTGGTTTCGTCCATGTCGCTGCCATAAAGATTCATGCCGGCCTCCAGGCGCAGCGTGTCGCGCGCGCCGAGACCGCAGGGCGCGACCCCGGAATCCATCAGCATCTGCCAAGTGAAGCCCGCGGCCTTGGCCGGCAGGATGATCTCGAAGCCTTCCTCGCCGGTGTAGCCAGTGGTCGCGATCATCAGTTCGCCAATGGTCACGCTGTGGAAGGGCTTGAGTTTGCCTGCTGACTCGCGCAGGTTCTCGCCGAGCGCGGCATATACTTTCTCTTTTGCGTTCGGACCCTGCACCGCGATCATGGCGAGATCGGGGCGTTCGGTCATGGTCACGCCACCGACGTCCATGGATGGACTAGTGTCGCGGGAGGCAGGATGCCGGGAGCGACCGAACTCCTTGGCGGCGGCAGTCATCCAGGCCATATCCTTGTCGTGCGTGCCGGCATTCGAGACGACGCGATACCAGCTGTCGTTGAGGTAGTAGACAATCAAGTCGTCGATCACCCCGCCCTTGGCTGTAAGCATGCAGGTGTAGAGCGCGCGGCCCGGGGTCTTGAGCTTGTCCACGTTGTTGGCCAGCAATGTCTTCAGAAAGTCCCGAACTTTGTCGCCCCTGAAATCCGACACCACCATGTGCGAAACGTCGAACATGCCGGCGTCGCGCCGCACCTGATGATGCTCTTCGATCTGCGAGCCGTAATGGATCGGCATGTCCCAGCCGCCGAAGTCGACGATCTTGGCGCCGAGCGAAACATGTTTGTCGTATAGCGGCGTTCTGTGACCCATGGTTATTGTCTTATAGGGTGCCTTGCTCTTCTTCCGCATGGTACGAGGAACGCACCAGCGGCCCGGCCTTGATCCAGGCAAACCCAAGCGCGCGCGCCTCAGCTTCGTATTCGGAAAAAACGTCAGGATGGATGTATTCGGTAACCGGCAAATTCTCGGGCGACGGCCGCAGATACTGGCCGAGCGACAGGCGCGCCACGTTGTGCGCGCGCAGGTCGCGCAGCACGTCCATGACTTCCGCGCGGGTTTCGCCCAGGCCCAGCATAATCGCCGACTTGGTCGCGACGCCCGGAATCAACGCGGCGCGCGCCAGCAGTTCGAGGCTGGTCTCATACTTTGCGCCCTTGCGCGCGCTGCGATACAGGCGCGGCACGGTTTCGACGTTGTGGCCCCACACCAGGCGTGTGTGCGTGCCGCACATGGATGTGCCAATGCCGCGAGCGCTGGATGCGCAGGAGCGGCCGGCGGACGCCGGCGTGACGGCGTCGAGGGCGGCACCGATGATGGCGACCGCCTCGATCTGCTTGTGCTGGAAGTCGGGGGTAAGAAACTCGACGCCGATGTCGGCGTCGTGGGTGCGCAGCACACGCAGGGTCTCAGCGAATATCTCCGCGCCGCCGTTGGCCAGGTCGTCGCGGTTCACCGAGGTCAGCACCACGTATTTGAGCCCCATCTGCACCACTGCCTGGGCAACGCGGCGCGGTTCATCGGTATCGAACCAATCGGGCCGGCCGGTCTTCACTGCGCAAAACGCGCACGCGCGCGTGCAGGTGTCGCCGAGCAGCATGAAGGTGGCGGTGCCGCGGCTCCAGCACTCGCCGCGATTCGGGCAGCGCGCCTCCTCGCACACAGTGTTGAGCCGCTGGCCGTCGATCACGGCCGAGGTGCGTGCGAATTGCGCGTCGTGTCCGAGCCGGACACGAATCCACGCCGGCAGGCGCGCGGCGTTCGGCGTGCGTTGATCGGAAATAGGAATAGCCGTTTCGGTCATGGCCCGCTCGCATGGTAAAAATTGCCGGAACGGCAATTTTTAGCAATTCATACACAATACACAATAAAAAAGGGCGATGGATGCATGCATCCATCGCCCCTCTGTCCGTTATTGCGGCGGCATGAAT
>CAYJBG010000200.1:0-3637 GCA_964368085.1 uncultured Acidiferrobacterales bacterium
TAATGCCGCGAGAGGGCAGGAGCCCGAAGCGGCCGCCATCCATGGCGGTCGGCGGTATGAACGGTGCGCAAACAAAAATTGCCGTTCCGGCAATTTTTAGAAATCCAAAAAATCTCCGGAACGGCAATTTTTAGAAATTCATAAACAACCAGGCCGCCCGTGAGCGGCCTGGTTGGCAGGTAATTCCGTTCCCGCTTACACCATATCCTTGAGGCCCTTGAGAGCCAGCACTTTGACCACGTTGCGCGCCGGCTTGGCCTTGAACATCACCTCTTCCTTGGTGAACGGGTTGATGCCCTTGCGCGCCGGCTGCGCCGGCTTGTTCACGACTTTGACTTTCATCAGGCCGACGACGTTGAACAGGCCGATGCTCTTGAGGTCTCGCTTGATCAGATTGCCGAGTTCGTCAAACACGGAAATTATTTCTTTGCGCTTGAGGCCGGTCTTGTCGGAAATGTGGCCGAGGATCTCGGACTTGGTGGTGGGTTTCTTTGAAGACCTGATTTTTGTTGCCATGTGTCGCTCCCAATGGTGAGGATCTGGTGTTGGACTCGGTAGTCGGTGTGTGCAGGGCTAAACCGGACGGCGCTAAACTTAGCATAATTTCGCAGAAAAATAGAAGTCCTGTGTACAGGTATATTTTTGTCGATGGCGCGGGGCAGATGTATGTTACCGCCGGATCTTCTCAGGGTGACAGTTGTGGTTGTTCGTTCATTACGTCAACATTGGAGGTTAAGAGGATGTTAACGAATGAAACGTTGGCGGAAAAACTGCTCCTGCGTTTGTCCCCGTAGGGACGGCTGCGCGCTCCGCACTTCTGCCCTCCATGGATGGAGTAATGCCGCGTGAGGGCAGGAGCCCGAAGCGGCCGCCATCCATGGCGGTCGGCCGGAAATCTGCTCCTGCGTTTCCGGCACTTCCGCCATCCATGGCGGTCGCGCGCACGGCGCGAGCTGCAATTTGGATCGGGGCACGCCACCGAAAGCGGGTCTGCACAAAAATAACCATTATCAGGCTATAATTCCGCTCTGTTGCGCTTGCCGCCGCTCCATTTTGCGGGCTGCCAGGCGGATGTTGGAGGACTTTCATGCCGATTTACGCGTTTCAGTGCCAGGCCTGTGGCCACAGTTTCGAGGTCATGCAAAAAATGAGCGAGCCAGAGCCATCCGTGTGCGTGTCCTGCGGCAAGCCGGCGTTGCGCAAGCAGTTGTCGGCGGCCGGCTTCCAGCTCAAGGGCTCCGGCTGGTACGCTACCGACTTCAAGGGCGCCGCCAAGGCGAACCCGGACGCCAAGGCGAGTCCGGACGCCAAAGCGAGCCCCGAGACCAAGGCAACTCCGGACAAGGGCGGTTCGGATTCCGGTCCGAAGACCGGCAGCGGCGCGTCCTAAGCAGAGAGTTGCTCACGATCAATCTCAGAAATTACCTGCCATGGGAAATCTGCGGCGTTACTTGATCGCCGGCCTGCTGGTCTGGCTACCCATCGTGGTCACGGTGCTGGTCCTCAAGTTCCTGATCGACGTGGTGGATAGCAGCCTGCTGCTGCTGCCGGAGAGAGTGCAGCCCGAAACCCTGATCGGTTATCGCATACCGGGCATCGGTTTCCTGCTGTCCGGCGTGGTGCTGCTGCTGACCGGCATGGTGGTCACCAACCTGCTCGGGCGCAACATGGTGAAAGTGTGGGAGGGGCTGCTGGCGCGCATTCCGGTGGTGCGCGCCATTTATTCCGCTTCCAAACAGCTTACCGAAACCCTGTTCAGCGGCTCCGGCAAATCGTTCCGCAAGGTGGTGCTGGTGCGCTACCCGCACCCCGGGATGTGGACGCTCGCATTCCTCACCGGCGACGGCATGCCGGAGGCGAACCGCAAGACCGGGCGCAATCTGGTGAACATCTTTGTGCCGACCACGCCCAACCCGACCTCCGGCTTTTTTCTCATGGTGCCGCGCGAGGACATGATCGAACTCGACATGCCGGTGGACGTCGGTATCAAGCTCATACTCTCGGCCGGCGCCGTGGCGCCGGAGAGCAAGCCGGAGCCGGCGGGCGATTAAGGAAGGCAAGCCTGCACAAAGTCCATTGCGCCATTCCAGGCGCCGTTGTTGGCGCAATGGACTTTAACGGCGCCTGGAAAAATAGCCAATTTAATTGAGTCCCGGCGTCGCGGCACAACAAGAAAACGATACAGGAACTCCAGTCATGCGCAGTCATTATTGCGGACAACTCAACCTCGACCATGTCGCACAAAACGTCACGCTCTGCGGCTGGGTAAACCGCCGCCGCGACCACGGTGGTGTCATCTTTATCGATCTGCGCGACCGGCACGGCCTCGCGCAGGTGGTGTTCGCGCCGGACAATGCCGTGGCATTCGCCGCCGCCGAAGGCGTGCGCAGCGAATACGTATTGCGCGTCACCGGCAGCGTGCGCAAGCGCCCGGCCGGTACCGAGAATCCACATCTGCCGAGCGGTATGATCGAGATCGCGGCCGACCGCATCGAAGTGCTGAACAAATCCGAGCCGCTGCCATTCCAGCTCGACGAGGCCGATCTCGGCGAGACCGTGCGTCTCACGTACCGATATCTCGATCTGCGCCGCGAACCCATGCGCCGTAATCTGCTCCTGCGTCACAAGCTGGTGCAGACGCTGCGCCGTTTCCTCGAAGACCGCGAGTTCGTCGAAATCGAAACGCCGGTGCTCACCAAGTCCACGCCCGAAGGCGCGCGCGATTACCTGGTGCCGTCACGCACCCATCCCGGGCATTTTTTCGCCCTGCCGCAGTCGCCGCAGTTGTTCAAGCAATTACTCATGGTCGCGGGCTTTGAACGCTACTATCAGGTAACGCGTTGCTTCCGCGATGAAGACCTGCGCGCCGACCGTCAGCCGGAATTCACTCAGCTCGATATCGAGACCTCGTTCCTCGACGAAGAGGGCGTGATGGCCATCATGGAAGACATGCTGCGCACCGCCTTCAAGACGGTGCTGAATGTCGATCTGCCCAAGCCGTTCCCGCGCCTGTCGTACGCCGAGGCCATGCGCCGTTATGGGAGCGACAAGCCCGACCTGCGCATCCCGCTCGAACTGGTCGAGGTCAGTGACCTGCTGAAGACGGTCGAGTTCAAGGTGTTCTCCGGACCCGCGAACTCACCCACGGGCCGTGTTGCCGCGCTGCGCCTGCCGAAGGGCGGCGAGCTGTCGCGCAAGGAGATCGACGATTACACCGCTTATGTCGCCTTGTACGGCGCCAAGGGCCTGGCCTACATCAAGGTCAACGACGCCGCCAAGGGCCGCGACGGCCTGCAATCGCCGATTCTAAAATTCCTGCCGGACGAAGCGATTGCCGAAATCCTGCGCCGCACCGGCGCTGAGAGCGGCGATCTGATTTTCTTCGGTGCCGACAGCGCCAAGGTGGTGAACGACGCCCTCGGCGCCTTGCGCATCAAGCTCGGCCACGACTGCAAGCTGCTGCAGGGCGAGTGGCAGCCGCTATGGGTGGTGGATTTCCCGATGTTCGAGTACGATGCCGTGGCCAAGCGCTTCGCGGCGCTGCACCATCCATTCACCGCGCCCAAGATTCAGGACGCCGAAACCATCGACCTCGATCCGGCCAACGCCCTGTCGCGCGCCTACGACATGGTGCTGA
>CAYJBG010000201.1:0-3636 GCA_964368085.1 uncultured Acidiferrobacterales bacterium
GCGGAATCGCGCAACCACGCGGAAAGTTTTCCGGCCCGCGCCAACCCGGATGGCAGCGCCTTCGCTCACATGCAGGCACGGCTGCGCGTCCTGGGCAACAAGCCGGAGGAGGCTCTCAAGATATTTCCGGGCCAACTTTCGAGCGGGGATACAGATCGTCCGGCGACAGTGAATGAAGCCTCATTCACTGACGGCGGCCGCTCCGGGCTCCTGCCCTCTCGCGGCATTACTCCATCCATGGAGGGCAGAAGTGCGGAGCGCGAAGCCGTCCCTGCGGGGACAAACGCAGGAGCAGTTTTTCCGCCTGCGGATCGCTATGGTTACGCCCTCGCGCTACTCGCGAACCAGCGCCATGACGATGCCCGCCGGGAAGCCGCACTACTCCTGAAATCGGACCCGGATTACGCGCCCTACCACATCCTGCGCGCCGAGCTTGAGCTGGCAGCCGGCAACAAACCAGCCGGGCTGCGCGCCTATGCCGAGGCGATCCGGCGTTTCCCCACGTCTCTGGCGCTCACCCAGCGTTATGCTTCGGCCCTGCTCAAAACCGGGCAGCCGGCACAGGCCCGGCAACTGCTCGACAGAGCCATCCGCCAGCAGCCGGACGAACCGACGCTGTACAAACTGCTTGCCAGCGCCGCCGGGGAATCCGGCAAAAAAATGGAAGCGCACCGCGCCTTTGGCGAGTACTATTTTCTGACTGGCCAGCCACGCGCCGCGATCGAACAGTTCGAGCTTGCGGTACGATTTGCCGGGAATAATTTCTATTACATCGCAAGCCTGGAAGCACGCATCAAGGAGATTCGGGAAACGCTCCCGCCGGTACCGGGGAAAGCGGAACCTGGGCGGGACCGGCCGTCGCCACCGGACAGAAGATAAGTAACCATTAAATTACCCGCCCCTAAATCCCCAATAAAATCATGTGGCTCAACAATCGTCCTTTCCTTCCCGGCGCAAGTCTTGCCATCCGCGCCCGTATCAGTTAGTTATGCAGATTGAGCTGCATCTGTTTTACGACAAACGGCATGTGTCATGCCCGGACCACCAGTTCCCGGCAACCAACCCATACAACAACGTTTAGGAGGAGTAATGCGGAAGACCGCCAGCATCATCCTGGGGGCCAGCACTGCCGCCCTGCTGTTCGGCAGCCTGCTCACGGCACCCGTTTCACTCGCACAGGGCTCCGCCCCGAACAGCGAAATGTGCAATAACAAGGAGAATCCGCCGACCGATCCGGCCGTGCAGGGTGGCTGCATCGCCATCGACCGCACCAAGGGCAACTGCCAGGCCTGCCACCTGATCGCCGGCATCAATTTCGGCAATGTCGCACCGCCGCTCGTGTCCATGAGGGCGCGTTTCCCGGACAAGGCCAAGCTGCGCGCCCAGGTGTGGGACGCCAGCGTGGCGAATCCGAAAACGGTCATGTCGCCCTTCGGGCGACATGGCATTCTGAGCGAGGATGAGATCGACAAGGTGGTGGAGTTCCTGCTTACCCTGTGACGAATCGCCCTTTTCCTGCATACGATGATTCAACATTATTTTACCTGACCCGGGAGACACTCGTGAATTCCATGAACCGCAGAACCTTCCTCCAAAGCACCCTCGCCGGCGGCGTGCTGGCCGTGGCCGCCAGCGCCGGGCTGCTCACCCCCACCCGGGTGCTGGCCGCCGCCTGGCCGGCCGGGGCCTTTGACGCCAAGTCCATCGAGGACGCCCTGAAGGGCCTGTACGGCACCAGCGCGGCGGCCGTAAGCCCGGCCATCGCCATCAAGGCCCCGATCCAGGCCGAAAACGGGGCGGTGGTGCCGATTGCCGTGTCCACCACCCTGCCGAACGTCGAATCCATTGCCATCCTGGTGACCGGCAACCCCAACCCGCTGGTGGCGACCGTGGCCCTGTCCGGGGCACAAGGCTACTTCAGTGCCCGTATGAAGATGGGCAAGACCTCGGACGTGAAGGTGGTCGTCAAGTCCGGCGGCAAACTGCACACGGCGAGCCAGCAGATCAAGGTGACCGTCGGTGGGTGTGGCGGGTGATTGTTGACGAATGAAACTAATCGAGAGGAATTGAGACCATGAGCCTGACAAAAATCAAAACCCGTCCCAAGGACGGCGCCACCGAAATCCTGGTACTCGTGAACCATCCGATGGAGACCGGTCAGCGCGTCGACGCCAAGACCAAAGAGAAAATCCCGGCGCACTGGGTTCAGAAACTCACCATCGAGCTCAATGGCAAGACCGTGGCCGATGTGGACATGGGCGTCGCGGTTTCCAAGGACCCGCTGATCGCGGTCGCCGTGAAAACCGCCAAGCCCGGCGACAAGGTCAAAGTGAGCTGGACTGACAACAAGGGCGGAAAGGGCGGTGCCGACGCCACTGTCGGCGGCGCTTGAACACCGCCTCACGCGAACATGCCGGGCACAGGCCCGGCATGTTGAACAATCCACCGGAGGAGCAACATGAAAAAAATATTGGCCTTGCTGGCAGCCTTGGGAATCGCGAGTGTCTTCGCGTTCCCGGCGTATGCCGATCCGCAGTCCGATCTCAAGGAATTCCAGGGTTACTTCAAGAAGAAATTCCCGGAGGTCAAGTTCGACGAGTATTCCAATGGCTTTTACGCCTTACCGCAGTTCAAGGCATACCGGGAGTCGTGGATCGCGGCTAACGAGTTCCCGGCGTATGAACTGGGACTCGACAGAGGCAAGGCGCTCTGGGGCAAAAAGTTTGCCAATGGCGAGAGCTTTGCCGGCTGCGTGAAGAAGGGTGCGATCAAGCCGGCCTACACCTACCCGCGTTGGGACAAGGCTGCCAAGTCCATCCGCACCGCCGAGCTCGACATTATGGACTGCGCCCGGGCAAACAAGGTCGACACGAAGGAGATGACGTTCCTGACGGCGGACCTGGGCAAGGATGGGAAGGCGCGCGTGCAGCTCGCCGAGGTCACTGCCCACTTCTACTCCATGTACAAGGGCAAGCGCGTCAAACCGGACGTGGATTTTTCGGACCCTGCCGCCTTGGCCACCTACGAGAAGGGCAAGAAATACTGGTGGACCCGCCGCGGGCAGCTGCACTTCGCCTGCGCCAATTGTCACATCGACATGGCGGGCAAGGACCTGGGCGGCAACCAGCCGCTGTCCGCGGCCCTAGGCCACACCACGGCCTGGCCGGCACAGCGCTATGACTGGTTCCGCATCGATACCATCATGATGCGCTATGCCACCTGCAACAGCCAGGTGCGCGCCAAACCGGCGAAGCACTACGGCCCCGAGTACTTGGGTCTGCAACTGTATGAGACCTACATGAGCAGCGGCCTGCCACTCACGGCCCCGGCCATGCGCAACTGATCAGGCCCGCCTGACGTCAAACCCGGCCCCGTGTGGGCCGGGTTTTTTTTGCCCTGCGCACAGGCACGGAATAGAATACGCACCTTGCTCGTCCTACCCGCAGATTCCCAATTCAAAAAATTGTATTTCGGAGCCTATAACCATGAGCAGTCTTTCCCGGCGTGAATTCCTCCAGATGCTGGCTGCGGCAAGTGCCGCCGGCGTGGGCCTCGGCTGCAGCAATGGCGCCAGCGCCGGCCGCAACACCCAGCCCGGCAACCTCTACGAGGTGGCGCCGTTCGGCAATGTGAGCC
>CAYJBG010000202.1:0-3561 GCA_964368085.1 uncultured Acidiferrobacterales bacterium
AAGCCGTACTCCACCAGCGTCTGCTTGCGCGAGCGGTCGCCTTTATACATGCCGCCGATCTGCGGCACGGTGACATGGCTCTCGTCGATCATCAGCAGCGCATCCTTCGGCAGATAATCGATGAGCGTCGGCGGCGGTTCGCCGGACGCGCGCCCGGACAGGTAGCGCGAATAGTTCTCGATGCCGGGACAGTAACCGACCTCTTGCAGCATCTCGATATCGAGGCGCGTGCGGCTCTCCAGGCGTTGCGCCTCGACCAGCTTGTTGGCGGCATTGAGCTGGGCGAGGCGCTCGCGCAACTCGTCTTTGATGGCCTCGATAATGCCGAGCACGGTCGCACGCGCGGTGACGTAGTGCGAGGACGGGTAAATAGTGGCGCGCGCAAGCTTGTTCACCACCTCGCCGGTGAGCGGATCGAACTCGCTCAAGGACTCGATCTCTTCGCCAAACAGACTAATACGAATGGCAAACCGGTCGGACTCGGCCGGGAAAATGTCGATCACATCGCCGCGCACCCGAAAGGTGGCGCGATGCAACTCGATGTCATTGCGCGTGTATTGCAACTCGGTAAGGCGTTTGAGAACAGCGCGCTGGTCCATGATGGCGCCGATCCGCAGATGCAGGATCATGTCGTGATAGGCCTGCGGATCGCCGAGGCCGTAGATGGCCGACACGGTGGCGACGATTACCGCATCGTGGCGTTCGAGCAGCGCCTTGGTGGCGGACAGGCGCATTTGTTCGATGTGCTCGTTGATCGAGGCGTCTTTCTCGATATAAGTATCCGACGCCGGCATATACGCCTCCGGCTGGTAGTAGTCGTAATAAGAGACAAAATATTCAACGGCATTATGCGGAAAGAAATCGCGCATCTCTGAATACAGTTGCGCGGCCAGTGTCTTGTTAGGCGCAAGGATCAGCGTCGGACGTTGCAGTTGTGCAATCACGTTCGCGATAGCGAAGGTTTTTCCCGAACCCGTGACGCCGAGCAGGGTCTGAAAGGCCTCGCCGTTTCGCAAGCCCGCGACCAGTGCACGGATTGCCGCCGGCTGGTCACCGGCCGGTTGGAAAGGACTTTCAAGACGGAATTCGTGCATGGACTTTGGTTCGTTCGCGCTTGCAGGTATATTAGCGCGATCAATGAAGGCAAGCCTGCACAAAATTATCCATAATCATTCAACGGCACTCGGGAACCAACGTTTGAAAACAATTCGCCTGGCCAGCCGCGTCGGCCGCATCAAGCCCTCCCCCACTCTCGCCGTTGAGGCCCGCGCCAAGGAACTCAAGGCGCAGGGCAAGGACGTGATTTCGCTCGGCGCCGGCGAACCGGATTTCGACACCCCGGAGCATATTAAGGAGGCCGCCATCCGCGCCATCCGCGACGGCTTCACCAAATACACCGCCGTGGACGGCACGCCATCGCTCAAGCAGGCGGTGATCGACAAGTTCAAGCGCGATAACGGCCTCGACTACACGCCTGACCAGATTCTGGTATCGGTCGGCGGCAAGCAAAGTTTTTTCAATCTGGCGCAGGCGCTGCTCGAAACGGGCGACGAGGTGGTGATCCCGGCGCCCTACTGGGTGTCGTACCCGGACATGGTGCTGCTCGCCGATGGCGCGCCGGTAATTATTTCGGCCGGCATCCAGCAAGAATACAAGATCACGCCTGAGCAACTGGATACCGTTATCGGCTTCCAGACCAAGCTGGTGGTCCTCAATAGCCCGTCGAACCCGACCGGCGCGGTGTACACGCGCAAGGAACTGGAGGCACTGGGTGAGGTGCTGCGCAAATATCCGGACGTGCTGATCGCCACCGACGACATGTACGAGCACATTCTCTGGACCGACGAACCGTTCTGCAACATCGTGAACGCCTGCCCGGATCTGAAGGATCGCACCATCGTGCTGAACGGTGTATCGAAAGCCTACGCCATGACCGGCTGGCGCATCGGTTACTGCGCCGGCCCGAAGGCGCTGATCGCCGCCATGAAGAAGGTACAGTCGCAGAGCACGTCCAACCCCGCCTCGATCGCCCAAGTTGCCGCGGAGGCAGCACTTAACGGCGATCAATCCTGCATGGTTCCGATGGTACGCGCTTTTCGCGAGCGTCACGACCACGTGCTGGCACGCCTCAACCGACTGCGTGGCGTGCGCTGCTTGCCATCGAAGGGTACGTTCTATGCCTTTGGCCTGTTCAAGGACGCAATCGCGAACTTCGAGGGCATCAGCAACGACGTGGACATGGCCGAACTCATTCTGAACGAGGCCGGCGTCGCGCTCGTACCGGGCTCGGCGTTCGGCGCCGAAGGCTACATGCGCCTGTCGTTCGCCACCAGCCGCGAGAATCTCGACCAGGCGCTGGATCGCCTTGAAAAGCTTCTCGGGCGCGCCGACCTGTAGGCAGGCTCAGTTTTTTGGGTATCGCGCTGCCCACCCCCGCCCGGCACAAAAACGCCGGCCTCTTGCCTTGAGCCACGCTCTTGGCATAATGACGCAAAGATTGAAGAACAATATCCTGTCATCGCCTATCAGGTGAAAGTCTGAGATGTCCGCCACGGGACCATCACCGGCGGCAGGGGGTTTTTAAGGGAGCGACACCGGTGAAGGACTCACGCCAGCAATTCGTATTTCGTATCCCGTACGGTTCGCCGCAGCATGCACGTGCCTTCAGCCTGCACGATGCGCTCGTCACCATGGCCGTGGTCAGCACGATCGCCACGATCGGCGTCCCGTCTTTTCAGCAGCTTGTCGTGAGCCAGCGCATGACCGGCGCGATCAACACCTTTGTCACGGCGCTGCATCTGGCGCGCAGCGAGGCCATCAAGCGTGGTGAGAATGCGGTGTTGTGCCCGAGCACAGACGGCCGCAACTGCATAAATCGCGGCGACGAGTGGGAAACGGGCTACCTGCTCTACATCGACCGCGATGGCGACCGCGAGATCGACGCCGATGAAACAGTGGTGCGGGTATTCGGGGCCACCAACGGGCTGCGGCTGCGAACCAGCCCCGGTCGCGATGATGTTCGTTACATGCCGAATGGCTTGGCTTTAGGCAGCACCGCCACCTTCAGGTTTTGCGACGTGCATGGCCGGGGCACCCCAAAGGCCGTGATTATCTCCAACGCTGGAAGGGTACGCACCTCTACCCGGATGCCGGAAGGTGACGCCATCGTCTGCCCAGCAGCCTGAGCGCCTTGACCCTCCGGAACCCGGCCAGTACCATACGCGCCTCCCGACATTCCCCGGTAGCTCAGTCGGTAGAGCAAGTGACTGTTAATCACTGGGTCGGAGGTTCGAGTCCTTCCCGGGGAGCCAAATTTCCATTTTGCCGTTAAAGCGATCAGCTTGCGCTGACGTGCAGCACGCCGCCCTTCCACAGCGGCGCCACCACCACGTGCAGGCAGGCATGCGCGGCGCGCAGCGCCGCCTCGGCTGCATCCGGTGATGGGGCACGCGCAAAAATGAAGCCGAGGTAGCTGGCGCCTTCCGGCAACGGCACGAGTTCGTAGCCTTCGCGCACGTCGATCACCACCTCCTCGATATACGGCACGCGCTGCGCGGCCAG
>CAYJBG010000203.1:0-3533 GCA_964368085.1 uncultured Acidiferrobacterales bacterium
CGCCCGCCACCCGGCGCGAGATTTTTTCCTGGGCGATGTACGACTTCGCCAACTCCGGCTACACCACCGTGGTGCTCACGGCCGTGTTCAACGCCTACTTCGTCGGCGTGGTGGCCGGTAACGGCGCCGACCGTGACGGCAGCGCGACTCTTTTGTGGACGCTCGCCACGGCCATTGCCAACGGTCTGATTCTTCTCACCGCGCCGGTGATCGGGGCGATCGCCGATGCGCGCGCCTGGAAGAAACGCTTTCTTGCGCTTACCACCGTCGGCTGTGTCACGAGCACCGCGCTGCTCGCACTGGCCGGCCCGGGAGATGTGTGGCTGGCGATGACGCTGGTGATTTTCTCGGCGTACATGTTCGGCAGCGGCGAGAACCTGATTGCGGCGTTTCTGCCGGAGATCTCGAAACAGGAGCACATGGGACGCATCTCCGGCTACGGCTGGACGCTCGGTTACCTCGGCGGTTTGCTGGTGCTCGGTATTTGTCTCGCGGTGGTGATGGCGGGGCAGGCGCGCGGCGCGACGGCCGCGCAATACGTGCCGGTGACTCTGCTCATTACCGCCGGCGCGTTCGCGCTCGCGTCGTTGCCGACGTTTCTGTGGTTGCGCGAACGCGCCGTACCGGCACCGCTGTCGGGCACGGGCTATGTGCGCGCCGGCTTTGCGCGCTTGCGGCGCACCTTGAATGAGGCGCATCGATTTAAAGACCTGGCGCGTTTTCTGGTGGCGCTCGTGCTCTATCAGTGCGGCGTGTACACGGTGGTCGTGTTGGCGGCGATATACGCGCAGGAGGCGATGGGCTTTAGCACCATCGACAATATTGTGCTGATCCTGATCGTCAATATCACCGCGGCCGTCGGCGCCTTCACCTTCGGTCATGTGCAGGACCGGCTCGGTTCGGTGCCGACGCTCGGTATTACGCTGCTGCTCTGGATCGCGGCGCTGGTCGTTGCCTATTTTGCCACGGAGCGCCCGATGTTCTGGCTGGCGGCGAATCTCATCGGGCTGGCCATGGGTTCCAGCCAGTCGGCCGGGCGCGCGGTCATCGGGTTGTTCACGCCGCCGGCGCGCGCCGCCGAGTTCTTCGGCCTGTGGGGATTCGCCACCAAGCTCGCCGCGATTGTCGGACCGCTCAGCTATGGCTTCATTACCTATCTTGCCCACGGCAACCAGCGCCTGGCGGTGCTCGCGACCACGTTGTTCTTCGCCGCCGGGCTGATCGTACTATTGGGTGTGAATGAAAAGCGCGGCCGTGCGGCGGCGTTTGCCCGGCACACGCCGCCATGAGCATCGGCGTATGGCTCATGCTGACGCTGCTTGCATTGATTCTGCCGGCGCCGTGGATCAAAGGACGTCTGCTCGCCGCGAGCGGTACCGACTGGGGCCGTCCCTGGATCAATGTGCTCGATGGCCTCAACCGGGTATTCTGTCGCCGCTTCCACCGGCTGCGTCCGGTGCAGCTGCCGTTGCCTGCTCACGGGCCGGTGCTGGTGGTGGCCAACCACATCTCCGGTCTCGATCCGCTGCTCATGATTGCCGCCAGTCACCGGCCGCTGCGATTCCTGATGGCACGCGAGGAGTACCGGCGTTTCGGATTGCAATGGCTGTTCCGCGCGGTCGGATGCATTCCAGTGGAACGCGATGGTAATACCCATCGTGCGCTGGCGGCCGCACGGCGCGCCTTGCAGCGCGGCGAGGTGGTGGCGCTGTTTCCGCATGGGCGCATTCACCTCGACCACGAGACGCCGGTGCGCCTCAAGCGCGGCATTGCGCATCTCGCCAGACTCAGCGGCGCGCCGGTGGTTGCGCTGCGCATCGACGGCGTGCGCGGAGCGGGGCGCACGCTGGGCGCGGTAGTCCTGCGCTCGCGGGCGCGACTCACGGTTTTTCCGCCGCTTTACCATGACGAGGCCGAGCCAGAGCGCCTGCTGGAGGCGCTTGCGCGTCAGATCGGCCGGATTCAGTGAGCCCGCTTGAAAATCACTGTCCGTGCCCCATAAATTGAACATATCGAATTTTTCCGGGGTGTACGCATGCGCATGGACAAACTCACTACCACGTTTCAGGCGGCGCTGGCCGAGGCGCAGAGTCTGGCGGTGGGCCGCGACCATCAGTTCATCGAGCCGGCGCATCTCATGGCGGCGCTGCTCGACCAGGAGGGCGGCACCACGCGCGCGCTCCTGGCCAAGAGCGACGTGAACGGCAATGCCCTGCGTTCCAAGCTTGGCCAGATGCTGGATCGTATGTCTTCGGTGGAGGGCGCGGGCGGCGAGGTGCATATCTCGAATGATTTGAGCAAACTGCTCAACCTGACCGACAAGTACGCGCAGCAGCGTGGCGACCAGTACATCACCTCGGAGTTGTTCGTGCTCGCGGCGCTTGAGGACAAGGGCGAGCTCGGCCGGCTGCTGGAAGGATCCGGTGTGTCGAAGGGTGGCCTCGACAAGGCCATCGAATCGTTGCGTGGCGGCCAGAAAGTGCAGGACGCCGGCGCCGAGGACCAACGCCAGGCGCTCGCCAAGTACACCATCGACCTCACCGAACGCGCCGAACAGGGCAAGCTCGATCCGGTGATCGGGCGCGACGAAGAGATCCGGCGCGTGGTGCAGATTCTGCAACGCCGCACCAAGAACAATCCGGTGCTGATCGGCGAACCGGGCGTGGGCAAGACCGCGATTGTCGAGGGACTGGCGCTGCGCATTGTGAACGGCGAAGTGCCGGAGGGCATCAAGGGCAAGCGCGTGCTGTCACTGGACATGGGCACGCTCATCGCCGGCGCCAAGTTTCGCGGCGAGTTCGAGGAGCGCCTGAAGGCCGTGCTCAACGATCTTTCCAGGCAGGAAGGCCAGGTCATTCTGTTTATCGACGAGTTGCACACCATGGTCGGCGCCGGCAAAGCCGAGGGCTCCATGGACGCCGGCAACATGCTCAAGCCCGCCTTGGCGCGCGGCGATCTGCACTGCGTCGGCGCCACGACACTCGATGAGTATCGAAAATATATCGAGAAAGACGCAGCCCTCGAACGCCGTTTCCAGAAGGTGCTGGTGGATGAGCCGAGTGTCGAAGACACGATTGCTATCCTGCGCGGCCTGAAAGAGAAATATGAAGTGCATCATGGCGTGGACATTACCGATCCGGCGATTGTCGCCGCCGCCACGCTCTCGCACCGCTACATCACCGATCGCCAGTTGCCGGACAAGGCCATCGACCTGGTGGACGAAGCCGCGTCGCGCATCCGCATGGAGATCGACTCCAAGCCGGAGACCATGGACAAGCTCGACCGCAAGCTCGTCCAGCTCAAGATCGAGCGTATGGCGCTGCAAAAGGAGACCGACGAGGCCACGAAGAAGCGTCTCGCGTCACTTGAAAGCGAGATCGCGAAACTGCAGAAGGAATACTCCGATCTTGACGAGATCTGGAAGGCAGAGAAGGCCGCGGTACATGGCGCTCAGCACATTAAGGAGGCGCTTGAGCGAGCGCGCCTCGAGCTTGAAACCGCACGCCGTGCCGGCGACCTGACGCGCATGTCCG
>CAYJBG010000204.1:0-3503 GCA_964368085.1 uncultured Acidiferrobacterales bacterium
GTTGCGCCGCGTCAGGTCGTCGAGGATGTCCTGCGTTTGCGCGATGCCGGTAAGGACACGGGCGGCGTCGGCGCCGAACTTCGGGAATAGAGCGGTCTTCAGGAGGAACTCCCGCACTTGCGGTTCGCTGCGGTTCAGGATTTCCCCGGCGAAGTAGTCGAACAGCAGTTTCTGGCCGGTCGGCAGTTTGGAGGTGTCGATGGTGGCACCGCTCCGGTTTTGTTCCAACATCAACACCACCCCCGCCGCCCAGCCCTGGGTGCGGTCGTGCAAGGCGGCGAGCGCCTTGCCATCCGGAGATGCATTACCCATTCGCACGGCGCTGATGCCTTCGGTCTCCTCAGGGGTTAACTGGATCTTCGACCAATCGAGACAGGCGGCATTGTCGCAGAGCCTAAGTCGGGCCAGAACGGACGGCGGTTCGACGCGCGAGAGCACGAGCAGGTTGAGCCCCTCGGGCACCTCGCTCATGGCGGTGTGCAGCACGTCGTGCAGGGGCGAGGTCTCCGGGACGTCCTGGTAGTTGTCGAGGACGATCACGCCGTGCCGGGGCAGCCTTCGGTACAACTCACGGAAAAAGTTACGGGTGAAGGTCGGGACGTCGGCCAGGTATTCGGGGGTGAGGAGTGGGAGCGAAGTCTTGTGCCGGGGCGCGGCCCGTTTTGCGGCGAGACCCATATAGTAGAAGAACGAAGCAATATCCCCGTCACCTTGATCCACCTGGTACCACAGCACCGGCAGCTTGCGGGCGCTGAGATAACTCGTCGCGAGCGAGGTCTTCCCCGCCCCGCCGGGGGCGCTCACCCAGATGACGCGGTGGTCCTCGCGCAAGCGGTCGAGGAGATCGAACAGGCGCGTGCGCGGGTACAGCCGCGCGGGGCGCGGGGGTATGAGCTTCGGGGGCAGGGGCAGACGTTGACCTTCGGCCCGCGCGGACGGGGCCTTAACCCGGCGGGGTGTGGCCACGGCTTTTGATTTGGTTTTGGTCCGGCGTTGCCCGGAAGTGGCCATGCGTGCCCCTCCCCGGGAGCGTCGCTACCTTATATATCAGGGATAGACCCGGGTGCGCCAGTGATGGTAAGCAAACTTCTGTTTTTATCCGGTCTTGCGCCGTTGTGGCTGGTGTTTCTCCAATACTGGCTTCATGAAGCGGCCGGTGTGCGAATCCGGGTGCGCGGCGATGTCCTCGGGCGTGCCGGCCGCGAGGATGCGTCCGCCGCCGTCGCCGCCCTCCGGCCCGAGATCGATCACCCAGTCGGCGGTCTTGATGACATCGAGATTGTGTTCTATCACCACCACGGTATTGCCGTGGTCGCGCAGGCGGTGCAATACCGCGAGCAGTTGGCGGATGTCGTAGAAATGCAGGCCGGTGGTCGGCTCGTCCAGTATGTATAAGGTGCTGCCGGTGTCGCGCTTGGACAGTTCGCGCGACAGCTTCACGCGTTGCGCCTCGCCGCCCGACAGGGTGGTGGCATTCTGCCCGAGGGTGATGTACGACAGCCCCACATCCAGCAGGGTGTCGAGTTTGTGCTTGACCACCGGGATGGCGTCGAAGAACTGCGCCGCCACTTCCACCGTCATGCTCAGCACGTCGTGGATGTTTTTTCCCTTGTAGCGGATATCGAGGGTCTCGCGGTTATAGCGCTGACCCTTGCACAGGTCGCAAGGCACGTAAATATCCGGCAGGAAATGCATTTCCACTTTGATCAAGCCATCGCCCTGGCAGGCCTCGCAGCGTCCGCCGCGCACGTTGAACGAGAACCGCCCCGGGCCGTAGCCGCGCTCGCGCGCGATGGGCGTGGCGGCGAACAGCTCGCGGATCGGTGTAAACAGGCCCGTGTAGGTGGCCGGGTTGGAGCGCGGCGTGCGTCCGATCGGCGACTGATCGATGTCCACCACCTTGTCGAACTGGTCAAGACCGTCGATGCCGGCATGCGCCGCGGGTTCGAGGTTGCTGCCGTAGAGGTGCTTGGCGGCCACGGCGTACAGGGTGTCGTTGATGAGCGTCGATTTGCCGGAGCCGGATACGCCGGTGATGCAGGTGAGCAGCCCCACCGGGATCGAGGCATCGACCGTTTTCAGATTATTGCCGCGCGCGCCGCGGATCGTGAGCTGACGCTGCGGATCGTTCGGCGTGCGCCGCGCCGGGATCTCGATGCGTTCGGCGCCGGACAGGAATTGTCCGGTAATGGAGTGCGGATTGCGCGCGACCTCCTGTGCCGTGCCCTGCGCCACGATCTGGCCGCCGTGCACGCCGGCGCCAGGGCCGATATCGAGCACGTAGTCGGCCGACAGGATCGCTTCCTGGTCGTGCTCGACCACGATCACGGTGTTGCCGATGTCGCGCAGGTGGCGCAGGGTTTCGAGCAGGCGTGCGTTGTCGCGCTGGTGCAGGCCGATGGACGGTTCGTCGAGTACGTACATCACGCCCACCAGGCCGGCGCCGATTTGCGAGGCCAGCCGGATGCGCTGCGCCTCGCCGCCCGAAAGGGTTTCGGCGGAGCGTGCCAGGCTCAGGTAATCGAGGCCGACGTTCACCAGGAAGCCGAGGCGGTTCTGGACTTCCTGCACAATCTTGTCGGCGATCTCGCGGCGCTTGCCCTCGAGACGCAGGCCCGAAAAAAAATTCAATGCGCCGCCGATCGGTAACTGCGTCAGGTCGTGGATCGCCTTGCCTTCTATATAGACGTGGCGCGCCTCGCGCCGCAGGCGGCTGCCGCCGCATTCCTCGCACGGCTGGCTGCCGAGGTACTTGGCGAGTTCCTCGCGCACTGTGTTCGAGTCGGTCTCGCGGTAGCGGCGTTCCATGTTCGGGATCACACCCTCGAAGGCATGCTTGCGTTTGTGCGTGCCGCCGCGCTCGCTGAAGTACGCGAAATTGATCTGCTCCTGGCCGCTGCCGTGCAGGATCACGTCACGGATTTTTTTCGGCAGGTCTTCAAATGCCGTCTCGATATCGAATTTGTAGTGGCGTGCGAGCGACTCCAGCATGCTGAAGTAAAAGGCATTGCGCCGGTCCCAGCCGCGGATCGCGCCGGCCGGAAGCCCCAGGCTGGCGTCGCCGACCACGCGCCCCGGGTCGAAGTACTGACGCACGCCTAGGCCGTCGCACGCGGGGCAAGCGCCGGCCGGATTGTTGAACGAGAACAGGCGCGGTTCGAGCTCGGAGATCGAGTAACCGCATTGGGCGCAGGCGTAGCGCGCCGAGAACAGATGCTCCTCAACCTTCGGCTCCGGGTCATCTTCGAGCGGCACCGTGATAGCGCGCACCACGCCTTCGCCGAGTGTGAGTGCGGTTTCGAAGGATTCCGCCAGGCGCTGCGCCTGGTCCTTGCGCACCACCACCCGATCGACCACCGCCTCGATGGTGTGTTTGACGTTCTTTTCCAGTACCGGCGCTTCGTCCAGTTCCAGCACCTTGCCGTCGATACGCGCCCGCACATAGCCTTGGGCGCGCAGGTTTTCGAGAATCTGCACGTGCTCGCCCTTGCGGTCCGCCACCA
>CAYJBG010000205.1:0-3488 GCA_964368085.1 uncultured Acidiferrobacterales bacterium
TGCTGGTGGCCGGGTCGGACGCGTTGCTACAGCTTTGGGACGTGGAGACCGCGACGCTGACACAGCGTTACGAAGGCGCCAATCATCAGACCTACGTGCTTGCACTGACACCGGACGGAAAACAAATGGCCGCGTCCGGCATCGACGGCAAACTCACGCTTTGGAAGTAATTCAGTTTAAGGCAAACCCCCGGCTCCGCCGGAAGACTCCCCGGGGTTTGACCCATGCAACGGCCGGAAAATATTTCCCTCCCCCTGAAAGGGGGAGGGCGAGGGAGGGGGTGCCGCGTCAAGGCCAGGCACAGACCGACACCTCTCACCCCCATCCCCACCTTCCCCCATCGAGGGGGAAGGAGAAAAAAATCCGCCGCCTTCAGGCGGCACACGGTGTTATTGGCGCCTTTGAGGCGCTCACCCGATAAACCCCCGGCTTTGCCGGGGGCGGTTAACTCAGTCGTAGGGTGGGGCCCTGCCCCACCATCTCTCAAATGCAGTAAATCGGTGGGGGTCGCTCCCGACTTCCTGTCTCCCGCGACACTCGCGCATCCCTGCGCGTCGCAGGCCCCACCCTACCTGACTATTTCATTTCTCGAACGGTGTGTACTGCACCGCCACGATGTAATACTCCATCTCTCCTTTCGGCAGGATCACGCGCACCTCGTCGCCTGCGGTTTTCTTGAGCAGCGCGCGGGCCAGCGGCGAGTCGATGCTGATCCAGCCCTGGCCCGGGTCGAATTCGTCCGGGCCGACGATGCGGTAGCGGACTTCTTTTCCATTCTCGTCCTCCAGTTTTATCCATGCGCCAAAGAAGATACGCGTGGGTTCATCGGGCGGGCGATCCACCACTTTGAGATCGGGAATGCGCTTCTGCAAGTAGCGCACGCGCCGGTCGATTTCGCGCAGGCGCTTCTTGCCGTAGATGTATTCGGCGTTCTCCGAGCGGTCGCCCTGCGCCGCGGCCTCGCTTACCGCCTGCGTCACCTTCGGCCGCTCCACGCGCCACAGATGATTCAATTCATCGTGCAGTTGCCGCATACCCTCGGGCGTGATGTATTTCGAGCTGGCGGGCTGGGAAAGACGTTGGCGGCCCATGCGAATAACGGTTTCAGCGGTGCGCTAGGCGACCAGCGGCGGCAGCGGGCAGTGCAGGCTGGCGCACACCACGCGCAACAGTTCGGCTTCGCCGAGCGTCACCTGCCGGTCGTGCGCGACCGTCAGCACCAGCGCCTCAATGAACGCCTGTTTAATGGCCGGCGGCAGAAAATCGAGCCGGGTGAGAGAATCATTGAGCGTTTTGAGCCAGTCGGTTGCTGGCGAAAATTCGGGCGGCGACATCGGCAGCAGCCGGCGCATGCCGGCGTCGAAGGCGGCGCGCGCGCTGTATTCGTCGTCGTGACCGGCCTGGGCCATGACCGCGAACAGGGTCTGTGTCTCGGCGCGCAGGGCATGCAGCTTGAGCGCCGGCTGTGCCGGCCGTCCGGCGTTCGGTGTCAGGGCTTCGGTGAGCTGTACGCGCAGCAGCCGGCCGAGCGCGTAATCCAGCACGCTTACCTCACCACCCAGGCGCAGCAGTTCATCGACCAGCACCACCAGCACACGCAGTTGCTCGGGCGGCCGCTGGCGCAACGCCGGAAAGGCGATTTCAAGCAGCGGCAGGCGCAGCGCCGGTTCGAGGCGCGCACCGCCACTCGCCAGCGCATCGAGGCGCGCCAGGGTTTCGGGCGATTGTTTAACACGCACGCGCAGATGCGCGATCTGGCGCTCGCGCGTGGGTGCGTCCCGGCTCAGCACCAGCGCCAGTACTACGGCCAACGCATCCTGTGGCGAGTGCGCCGCCTCTTGCAACGCCAATGGTATTTCGGCGCGTCGCTGCGCGGCCGTGCTGAGCTGCCCGGCGCCGGGATTGCCGATGGTGGCAATGACCGAGAGCGGCAGCAGTGCAAGTTGCGCTGCATGCGATAGCGGTGCGGGTGGCAGTGGAGGCGGTGTGCCCGACGTCATCGGCGCGAGGCGAATTTTTTCCAGTTCGGCAGGATCGAAGGACGGCTCGATGGCGCGGATGCGTTCGAGGATCGGCGGGTGGCTGGCGAACAGTGCATCGAATAACCCGCTGCGCTCGGCGATCAGCATGTGGCCGATTTCCTCGCTTTCGGCGCTGGTGAGCGTGGCGCGCAGCGGCGACACGGCGATCTTCTTGAGCGCGCCGGCGATGCCGTGCGGGTTGCGCGTGAATTGCACCGCCGAGGCATCCGCCAGGAACTCGCGATTACGCGAGACCGCGGATTTGATAAGGCGCGTGAACAGCACGCCGATGTAACCGACCGCCACCAGCGTCAGTCCGGCCGCCATGCCCAGCAGCAGTACCTGACTGCCGCGCCCCGACGAACCGCGCGCGTGCGGCAGACCGCGCAGAATCATGCGGCCGGTGAGGGCGATGACCAGAATACCGAAGCTCACGCCGATCAGGCGCATGTTGAGACGCATGTCGCCGTTCAGGATGTGGCTGAATTCGTGTGCGATCACGCCTTGCAACTCGTCGCGTGTGAGAGCTTCCAGCGTCCCGCGCGTGACGGCGATGGCCGCGTCACTGGTGCTGTAACCGGCGGCGAAGGCGTTGATGCCGCCCTCGCTCTCCAGCACATACACCTGCGGCGCCGGTACGCCCGCGGCGATGGCGGTTTCCTCCACGACATTGATCAGTTGGCGGCGCAGCGGGTCGCGGGTTCCGGCGTCGATCAGGGCGCCGCCCAGGGATTGCGCGACCGCGCTGCCGCCGCTCGCCAGCGTGGCCATGCGGTACAGGCTCGCGCCGGCCACGAGGCCGAAAGTGATGAGGCTGGTCCAGAGGATGGCGCGCGGGTGCGCGCCTAGCCAGGCGGCGTAGCTGGCCGGCGACAGATACGGATCGACACTCAGGAACGCCACGACACCCAGCACCACAAGGTTGGTGGCCGCCACAATGGCGAGGGTGGCGACAATGAACAGCAACACGGCCAGCGCCGTGCGCCGCCGCGCGTGCCGCTGGTGCTCGAAGAAATTCATGCTGGGCGGAAAGGCCCGCGCCTGTTTACGAGAACGACACCTTCGGCACGGCGCGCTTGGCGGCGTCTTCGATCTCGAGCATCGCGGCCGGCGTGAAGCGCAACAGGTTGGCGATCACGCCGCTCGGGAACATCTCGCAGGCGTTGTTGTAGTCCATCACCGAATCGTTGTAGCCCTGGCGCGAGAACGCCACGCGATTTTCGGTGCTGGACAGTTCCTCGGTCAGCTGCATCATGTTCTGGTTGGCCTTGAGGTCGGGGTAGGCTTCGGCCACGACCATCAGCCGCGCCAGCGCACCGTTAAGCACCGTCTCGGCGCCGCCCAGTTGTTGCATGGCCTGCGCGTTCGCGGGATCGTCCGAGACCGCCTTGAGGCCGGCGATGGCGACGTTACGCGCCTGGATCACGGCTTCGAGCGTCTCGCGCTCGTGCTTGATGTAGCCCTTCA
>CAYJBG010000206.1:0-3431 GCA_964368085.1 uncultured Acidiferrobacterales bacterium
TTAACCCGCATGCCCTGATCGAGGGCATGGCGATCGCCGGCTACACCATCGGTGCCACGGTCGGTTACAACTATATCCGCGGCGAATTCTGGGAACCGTACGAACGCTGCGAGGCGGCACTGAGGGAGGCGTATGCGGCTGGCCTGCTCGGCAAGAACATCCTCGGCAGCAGCGTCGACTTCGATCTGCATTCGCATCTCGGCGCCGGCGCTTACATCTGCGGAGAAGAGACGGCATTACTCGAATCGCTTGAGGGCAAGAAGGGCCTGCCACGCTTCAAGCCGCCGTTCCCGGCGAGCTTCGGTCTGTTCGGCCGACCGACGACCATTAATAACACCGAAACCCTGGCCTCGGTGCCGGATATCCTGCGTCAGGGCGGGGACTGGTTCCTTAATATAGGTAAGCCGAACAACGGTGGCCCCAAGCTGTTTTCGGTGTCCGGGCATGTGAACAAGCCGGGTAACTATGAGATCCCGCTCGGCACGCCATTCGCCGAACTGCTCAAGCTGGCCGGCGGCGTGCGCGGCGGGCGCAAGCTCAAGGCCGTGATCCCGGGCGGCTCTTCCACACCGGTGCTGCGCGGCGAGGTGATGATGGAGCTCAACATGGATTACGACTCCATTGCCAAGGCCGGTTCCATGCTGGGCGCGGGCTCGGTGATCGTGATGGACGACACCACCTGCATGGTGCGGGCACTGGCGCGCATTTCGCATTTCTATTATGAAGAGTCGTGCGGCCAGTGCACGCCGTGCCGCGAAGGCACCGGCTGGCTTTCGCGTGTGATCCACCGTATCGAGCACGGCGAAGGGCGCATGGAGGATCTGGATCTGTTGGTCGACATGGCCGGCAAGATCGAGGGCCGCACTATTTGCGCGCTCGGCGACGCCGCGGCCATGCCGGTGGTAAGCTTCATCCGCAATTTCCGCGACGAATTTGAGTACCATATCCAGCAGCGCCGCTGCCGGGTTGCCGCCGCCTGACGCAGCACCGTGAACATGCTCAAAATCGAAATTGACGGCAAGCAGATCGAAGTCGCGCCGGGCTCGACCATTATCGAGGCGGCAGACGCCGCGGGCATCAGCATTCCACGCTTCTGTTATCACAAGAAGCTGTCAGTCGCGGCCAACTGCCGCATGTGCCTGGTGGATGTGGAGAAGGCTATCAAACCGTTGCCGGCCTGCGCCACGCCGGTCGCGGACGGCATGAAGGTCGCGACCCATTCGGCCAAGGCCATTGCCGCCCAGAAGGGCGTGATGGAATTCCTGCTCATCAATCATCCGCTCGACTGCCCGATTTGCGATCAGGGTGGCGAGTGCGAGTTGCAGGATCTGGCGGTCGGTTACGGCGGCGATGTGTCACGCTATCAGGAAATGAAGCGCGTGGTGCTGGACAAGGACATCGGCCCGCTCATCGCCACCGAGATGACGCGCTGCATCCACTGCACGCGCTGCGTGCGCTTCGGCCAGGAACTGGCCGGTATGATGGAGCTCGGCGCCACCGGGCGTGGCGAGCACATGCGCATCGGCACCTATGTGGCGCAGAGCGTGGACTCGGAGTTGTCCGGCAACATGATCGACCTGTGCCCGGTGGGCGCGCTCACTTCCAAACCATTTCGCTACACGGCGCGCACCTGGGAACTCAGCGACGTGCCGGGCGTGAGCCCGCACGACTGCGTGGGTGCAAACCTGAACGTGCAGGTGCAGCGCAACCAGGTCATGCGCGTGCTGCCGCGCGAAAACGAAGACGTGAACGAAATCTGGCTCGCTGACCGCGACCGCTTCAGCTACGAAGCGCTGAACAGTACGGAGCGCCTGCTCAAGCCCATGGTGCGCGAGAACGGCAAGTGGCGCGAGACCGACTGGAGCACGGCGCTCAACGTCGCCGTGGACGGCATGCAGAAGGCGATCGCCGCGCACGGCCCGCAGTGCATCGGCGCGCTGGCTTCGCCCACGTCCACGGTCGAGGAGTTTTATCTTCTGCAAAAGCTGTTGCGCACGCTCGGTTCCGGCAACGTCGATCACCGCCTGCGTCAGCGTGATTTCAGCGATGACGCGGATGCGCCGCTCTTTCCTTATATAGGTCTTCCGATCCGTGAGCTGGAAACGCTGGATGCCGCGCTCCTCATCGGCTCGAACATCCGCAAGGATCAACCGCTGCTCGGCCTGCGTCTGCGCAAGGCATTTCTGCACGGCGCCGCGCTGTGCGCCGTGAACCCGGTGGATTATGACTTCAGCTTCGACCTCAAGGCCAAGGTTATTTTCGACCCGGCCGCCATGCCCGCGGCGCTGGCGCGCATCGCGCGCGCGCTGGCCGAATCCAACGGCGCGAGCCTGCCGTCCGAAGTCGCTGCCCTTGCCAACGGCAAGCCCAGCGATGCCGAACAGGCCATTGCCGCAGGCCTCAAGGGCGCGAGCAAGGTCAGCGTGCTGGTTGGTAATATCGCCATGATGCATCCGCAGGCCGCGCTACTGCGCTCGCTCGCCGACCTCATTGCCGAACTTTCCGGCGCGCGGCTCGGCTTGTTGCCGGAGGCAAATGGCGCCGGTGGATGGCTGGCCGGCTGCGTGCCGCAGCGCGGCGCGAACGGTGTACCCGCGGAACCGGCAGGCCAAAACGCCCATGACATGTTCGCACAGCCGCTCAAAGGCTATTTTATTTTCGGCGCCGAACCGGTACTCGATAGCGCGGATGGCAAACGGGCACAGGCGGCGCTCAATCAGGCCGGGTGCGTGGTCGCGTTCTCGGCGTTCAAGTCGTCGCTCTCCGATGTGGCGCATGTGCTGCTGCCATTGGCGGCGTTCACCGAAACCGATGGCACGTTTGTGAATGCTGAAGGACGTTTCCAGTCGTTCACGGCCGCCGTGACACCGGCCGGTGATGCCCGGCCGGGCTGGAAAATCCTGCGCGTGCTCGGTAATTTATTCAAGCTTTCCGGCTTCGACTACACGACCGCCACCGGAGTGTTGGCTGAGCTGCAACAAAACACCGAAGCCACTGCGCGCCTCAAGGCACGGCGTTTTGCGCCGGCGCCGGCGGTAAACGGCTTGCAGCGTATCGCCGAGGTATCGATGTATGCGATCGATCCGCTGGTGCGGCGCGCTCCCGCCCTTCAAAAGGCTCGTGACAACAGCGGGCCGGTGGCGCGCATGCATCCGCGTGAAGCACAAAAGCAGGGCGTGGGTGGTTCGACGCGCCTGCGGGTGATCGCCGGCGGCGAGTCGGTGACGCTCGACTTCCTGGTTGACCGGCGTATTCCCGAAGGTTGCGTGTCGATCCCGGCCGCGTGCCCGGAGACGCTGGCGCTCGGCGGGCAAGACGTGGTGCACGTAGAGGCCGGACAATGACGGCGTTCTGGCTGAATCTCTGGGGCAGCCTGCCGCCGTGGTGGCAGGTGCTGCTGCTCAATCTCGGCAAGATCACGCTGATTCTCG
>CAYJBG010000207.1:0-3430 GCA_964368085.1 uncultured Acidiferrobacterales bacterium
AGACGCTGCAGCGCCGGCAGGCCGGTGATGGTGAGATTGCGGCGTTCGACCTGCACCAGCCCGTCTTCCTGGAATTTCGAAAACATGCGGCTCACGGTCTCCAGCTTGAGGCCGAGATAGTTGCCGATCTCCTCGCGCGACATGCTCAGGCGCATGACGGTCGGCGAGAGGCCGCGTGCGCCCAGGCGGTCGGACAAGTTGATCAGGAAGGCCGCGAGCTTTTGTCCGGCCGACATGTTGCCGAGCAGCATCATCATTCCATGGTCGGCGGCGATCTCGCGGCTCATGAGACGGTGAAACTGGTGCATGAGCGATGGGATGTCGCGTAGCAGTTCCTCAAACCGGGGAAAGGGGATGATACAAACCTCGCAATCCTCGAGAGCGATGGCATTGCAAGTATGACGGTCGGCGCTGATCGCCTCGAACCCCATGATCTCGCCGGTCATGTGAAAGCCGTTGACCTGCTCATGGCCGTCGTTGCTGAGTTCGTAGGATTTAAAGAAGCCGCTGCGGATCGCATACAGGGCCTCGAAGGAATCGCCTAACCGGTATACGTGCTGACCGGCCTTGATCTGCCGGCGGCGGTCGATGGCCGTGTCCAGGCGCGACAAATCCTCGTTTTCCAGTCCGACCGGAAGACACAACTCACGCAGGCTGCACGCCGAGCAGGCCGCCTTGAGCGCTGGGATATCGAGTCGAATCTCCTGTTTTGCAGTCATCGCGAGTTAATTTAAAACAACGAGGCGCCGAGTTCGTTTACCGCAGTCAGCATTTCCGCGTCATCGGTGAGTGCCTCGGCGATGGCGCTCCGGCAGGCGGTGCGCGGGTCGATGCCGGAGGCGATGAGTTTGCCGGCATGCACCAGCAGGCGGGTGCTGGCGCCTTCGTCCAGGCCGCTGCCCTTGAGGTTGCGCGTCATGCCGGCGAACTTCACCAGCTTGGCAGCGACCCGATCGTCCACCCCGGCCTCGCGGCGGACGATCTCCTTTTCGAGTTCCGGTTTCGGATAGCCAAACTCGAGTGCCACGAAGCGCTGACGTGTAGACTGTTTTAAATCCTTGAGCACGCTCTGGTAACCCGGGTTGTAGGAAATGGCGAGACAAAATTCGGCCGGTGCTTCCAGCAGCTCGCCGGTCTTTTCCATCGGTAACGCGCGCCGGTCGTCGGCCAGCGGGTGAATGACCACAGTGGTGTCCTTGCGCGCCTCGACAATCTCGTCCAGATACAAGATTGCGCCGGCGCGCACCGCGCGCGCCATCGGCCCGTCCACCCACACGGTCTCGCCGGCGGTAATAAGGTAGCGGCCGACCAGGTCGGAAGCAGTCAAGTCGTCGTGGCAGGAAACCGTGATCAGCGGGCGCTTCAGGCGCCACGCCATGTGCTCCATGAAGCGTGTCTTGCCACAGCCGGTCGGACCCTTGAGCAGCACCGGCAGGCGGTTGGCGAAGGCCGCCTCGAACAGCGCGATCTCGTCGCCCTGCGATGCATAATAGGGTTCCTTGGTAATCCGATACACTTCGGTCGACCGGGCGCGTGCGCTCACTGAATCCCCTAGTGTTGCTGCGGCTTAGTTTAAACGACAAACACCCCCAGTATGCCAAAAAATGCGCGTCGCCGGACAAAAAAGACTGAAGGTCCGAGCGCCATTCCCGGCATGACTGTTTCCGACCTGATCGGCCGCTACCTTAATTACCGCCGGGCTGGTTGTTGATTCAGACTGTCTATCCGGACATACATAATTTGAATCATATAGGTATGGCGCAGACGTAGCCGGGAGCGCCCGGCCGGAGTATGGTTTAGCCTCGGATTTTCAATCAGTTCGGTAAGACCCGGTTCCCTGAAAATAATACGCAGTGGAGGCCAGACCATGGCGGTCGCAGTCGCAACAAACGAGACCATTCTGGTAGTGGGTGGCGGTATCAGCGGCATGACCGCGGCTCTCGAAGCCGCCGAGTGCGGCAAGGACGTGGTTCTGGTGGAGAAAAATCCATCGGTCGGTGGGCGCGTCAGCCAGCTCTATAAATACTTCCCCAAGCTGTGCCACCCGACCTGCGGCATGGAGATCAACCTCCGCCGCCTGCGCGCTCAGAAGCGCATCCGCGTGCTGACCCTGGCCGAGGTCCAGTCCATCAGCGGCAAGGCCGGCGATTACACCGCCGTCGTCAAGCTTAAAGCCCGCTACGTGAACGACAACTGCACCGCCTGTGGCGAGTGCGAGAAGGCGGTGAGCGCCGAAATTCCGAATCCGTACAATTACGGCCTGAACAAAATGAAGGCCGCCTATCTGCCCTTCAACATGGCCTACCCGCAGCGCTACGTGCTGGATCCTTCGATCATCGGCACGCCGGACGCGGACAAGGCCTTGGCCGCGTGCAAATACAACGCCATCGACCTCGGTATGAAAGGTGAGGTCATAAATCTGAAGGTCGGGGCGATTGTCTGGGCTACCGGCTGGCGACCGTACGACGCCGCCAAGATTCAGCCCTATGGTTACGACCGCTACAAAAACGTCATCACCAGCGTCGAATTCGAACGCTTAATGGACCCATTCGGCCCCACCGGCGGCAAGTTGATCCGGCCCTCGGACGGCAAGGAGGCGAAGAATGTCGCTTTCATCCAGTGCGCAGGCAGTCGCGACCGCAATCACCTCAAGCATTGCTCGCGCATCTGCTGCATGGCTTCGCTGAAACAATCCACGTACGTAAGTGAAAAGTTCGGCGACAACGCCAGGTCCACCATCTACTATATCGACATCCGCGCCATCGATCGCTTCGAGGATTTCTACAAGAAGGTGCAGGCCGACCCCAAGGTCAAGTTCATCAAATCCAAGGTCGCCAACATCACCGAGGACCAGGCCAGCGGCAATCCGATCCTGCACGGCGTGGACACCGAGGGCTACCACCGTTACGACAACCCGCACGACCTGGTGGTGCTGGCGATCGGCATGGAGCCGAATGTCGATGCCGGAAAGATCATGCCGGGCGTGGCAGCCGATGTGAGCGGCTTCATCGATATTCATGCAACCACCGAGGCGGTGTTCGGCGCCGGCTGCGCGTCGAACGCGCTGGACGTGAACCGTTCGGTACAAAGCGCCACGGCCGCGTCGCTGCGCGCGATCCAGGTGATTAACCGCGTTTCAAGGGCAGAGGCTTAATTCCCATGGCAGACATGAAAATCGGCGCCTACATCTGCAAGGGTTGCGGTATCGGCGAGCGTCTGAACACCACCCAGTTGGTGAACATTGCGACGAAGGAGGGCAAGGCGGCCATCGCGCGCGAGCACGAGTTTCTGTGCAACGCCGGCGGTGTGGACATGATCAAGCAGGACATCGAGAAGGAGGGCGTCAATCACATTGTGATCGCCGCCTGTTCGCGGCGCGCCAAGGTCGAGACCTTCAACTTCGAGAATGTCGCGCTCAACCGCACCAACC
>CAYJBG010000208.1:0-3415 GCA_964368085.1 uncultured Acidiferrobacterales bacterium
TGCATTTTCTCATGCAGGTGGACATGGTCGCGGCGCTCAAGAAGGCCGAAGAGCGTTACGTGGACGATCTGCGCGGCATCCTGCGCGACAAAAAGGTGCGTTACCTTACCGTGGCGCGCCTGGAGAGCGGCGGACTCGAGGTTCGTTTCCGCGACACCGCCGAACGTGACAAGGGCCGCGAGGCGGTGCGCAAAGAATTACCGGAACTGGCGCTCGTGGACGGACAGAAAGGAAACGAGCTTCTGCTGATCGCGCGCCTGACTGACCAGGCCATGACCGAAAAGCGCAAATTCGCGCTCGACCAGAATATTGTCGCGCTGCGCAACCGCGTGAACGAGCTGGGCGTGGCCGAGCCGGTGATTCAGCAACAGGGCATCGACCGCATCGTGGTGCAGCTGCCCGGCGTGCAGGACACCGCCAAGGCCAAGGAGATCATCGGCCGCACCGCCACCCTCGAAATCACACTGGTGGACGAGGAGCACGATCTGGGCGCGGCCTTGAGCGGCCATGTGCCGGCCGGCGCGAAGCTCTACAAGGACCGGCGCGGTCAGCCGATTCTGCTCAAGAAGCAGGTGATCTACTCGGGCGACAACATCATCGACGCCGCCGCCGGCTTCGACTCGCAGCAAGGCGGGCCGGTGGCGCATATCACGCTCGACGCGCGCGGTGCGGCCATCAACCAGCGCGTCACCGGCGAGAACGTCGGCAAGCGCATGGCGGTGGTGTACATCGAGATCAAATCCGAGACGCAACTGGACGCGCGCGGCAACCCGGTGCTGGATGCCGCGGGCCGGCCGCAGCGCAATCGGGTGCGCGTGGAGGAGGTCATCACCGCGCCCGTGATCCGCGAGCAGATTGGCAAGCGCTTCCAGATTACCGGCCTCGACAGCATCGAGGAGGCGCGTGACCTGGCGCTGTTGCTGCGTGCCGGCGCGCTCGCGGCGCCGGTCGAGATTATCGAGGAACGCACAGTCGGTCCGAGTCTCGGCGCCGAGAACATCGTGAAGGGTTTCAGCTCGACCATGTACGGTTTTCTCGCCATCGTCGTGTTCATGGCGGTCTACTACAAGTGGTTCGGTGTGATTTCAAGCGTGGCGTTGACGGTGAATGTGCTGCTGCTGGTGTCGGTGCTGTCCATGTTGCAGGCCACCCTGACGCTGCCGGGTATCGCCGGGATCGCGCTCACGGTCGGCATGGCGATCGACGCCAACGTGCTGATCTTCGAGCGCGTCCGTGAGGAGCTGCGCAACGGCAATACCCCGCAGGCCGCGATTCATGCCGGCTACGCCCGCGCCTTCGCCACGATCATGGACTCGAACATCACCACCCTGATCGCCGGCGTGGCGCTGTTCTGGCTCGGTTCCGGCCCGGTGCGCGGCTTCGCCGTAACCCTGTGCATCGGCATTATCACGTCGATGTTCAGCGCGGTGATGGTGTCACGCGCGATCGTGAACCAGACCTACGGGCGCGTGCAGCGCCTCACCGGGCTTTCAATCTAGGAACCGGGCAATGGAATTCTTCCGCATCAAGAACGACATTCCCTTCATGAGCTACGCGGGGGTGACGTCGGTTGTCTCCGCGCTGACCTTCGTGGTGGCCATCTACTTTCTGTTCGCCAAGGGCCTTAATTTCAGCGTGGATTTCACCGGCGGCACCGCCATGGAAGTGGGCTACACGCAGACCGCCGATCTGGCGAAGATCCGCGGCACGCTGCATGCGGCCGGCTACATCGATGTCACCGTGCAGAACTTCGGCTCCTCCCACGACGTGCTCATTCGCCTGCCGGTGCGCCCGGGCGTAACCTCCGCCGCACTCAGCGAGCAAGTGATCGGCATCCTGCACAGTCAGGACAGCAAGGCGGCTTTGCGGCGCGTCGAGTTTGTCGGCCCGCAGGTCGGGCAGGAGCTGGTGAACGACGGCGGGTTGGCGCTGATCCTGGTCTCGATCGGCATCATGCTGTATCTGGCGGTACGCTTCGAGTGGCGCTTCGCGGTCGGCGCGATTATCGCCACTATCCACGATGTGCTCATTATCCTCGGCTGTTTTGCTTTTTTTCAATGGGAGTTCTCGCTCACGGTTCTGGCCGCGGTGCTCGCCATCCTCGGCTATTCGGTAAACGACACGGTGGTGGTGTTCGACCGGATTCGTGAAAATTTCCGGCGCATGCGCACCGGCAGCATCGCCCAGATCATTGACAACGCCATTACCCGAACACTGTCGCGTACCATCATGACGCACGTCACCACTCAGTTGATGGTTTTTTCCATGCTGTTTTTCGGGGGCGAGGTGTTGTTTTACTTTGCCCTCGCACTCACCATCGGCATCGTCATCGGAACCTATTCTTCGGTACTGGTGGCGAGCCCGATTGTCATGTGGCTTGGCATCTCGCGCGAGGATCTCATGCCAACGAAGAAAGAAACGGGCGGAGACACCCGGCCGTAAATTAGCCTTTTTGTGGCGGAAAACTGCTCCTGGACGGTCGCGGGCTTGGTTTCCTCAATCATCGCAATTTCGTCGTAAAAACGGATTTTGCCTCCAACTCACCACGCGTCTGTCTTTTTCTGCCGGTAATCCTCTAAATACCGACCTTCATCGGTTCGCACGCCTGCGGCGCGTTCAGGCGCGTCGCTGGGTGCATAATCTGGCCATACTGTATCTGTTCATACCTTCACCCTTCGGGATGGGAGACACTCTATGGTCAGTGGGACCGCGTGGATGATTTGGCCTGGAAACCCGGCACTGTCGGCGGTAGTGTTGTTTCTCATCGCTGTGCCGGTTCTGTATGCCGCGCGCCGGCCGATGCAGGGCCTGTTCCGGGCCATGACGCGAGCGTTCAGCAACCCGCTGCGTCTGGGTGCGCGTTGGTTGTCGTCGAGCGCGACGGCGTTGCGCCAACGCAACAGGCTGGTGCTGCTCGCGCACGGTCGCGAAGAGGCCATGAAATCGATTGAGCGCGAATTTGAACGCGTTACGGCCGTGGTGCAGCGCGATCTGCAAGGTTACCCGGCGCTGCAACGCAAGGTAATGGACGAAATCACGCGTGTCGAGGAGGACTACCAGAAGTGCGGCGAGGTACCGCCGCCGCCGCCGGAGTGGACCAAGGCGGTGGGCGCCATCGCCATGATCAAACCGTCCGGAGATGGCCTGGTGGAACGAATACTTTCCGACATCAATGAGTCGATCGAAGAAATCTACGAAAAGGTCGTGGCCGAGTATCGGCGTTCTTACGAAGAACGCCACAAAATCCTCAAAGGATTCCAGCGGTTCTGGCGCTCACTCCAGCAGACCCTGATCAAGGTCGACAAGAACATCACCGGCTTGCAGAACAGCGCCGCCAAGATCGACGCGCAGGTCGAGAAAGTGCAGCACATCAACGCCAATCTCGACAAGGCCGAGCACGCGCTCGGCGCCTCGG
>CAYJBG010000209.1:0-3379 GCA_964368085.1 uncultured Acidiferrobacterales bacterium
AAGGACTGGCTGGCGTGGATGGAGACCCTCCATCCGCGCGAGATCGAGCTGGGCCTGGCGCGCGTCGGGGACGTGCGCGATCGCCTGGGTCTCGCGGCGTTGCCGTTCGCGGTCATTACCGTGGCTGGCACGAACGGCAAAGGTTCGACGGCGGCGATGCTTGAGCACGCCCTGTACGCCGGAGGCTTCCGGGTCGGCGTCTACAGTTCGCCGCATCTCATCGATTACAACGAACGTGTGCGCATCGCCACCGAAGCGGTGCGCGACGTCGATCTGTGCGAGGCATTCACTCGTATCGAAGCGGCGCGCGCCGACACGTCGCTCACCTATTTCGAGTTCGGTACGCTGGCCGCGGTCGATCTCTTTCGTCGACACAAAGTAGATATCGCCATACTCGAAGTCGGGCTGGGCGGACGCCTGGACGCGGTGAACGCCTGGGACGCGGATGTTTCCATTGTGAGCAGCGTCGGCATCGATCACACCGAGTGGCTCGGGCCCGACCGCGAATCCATCGGGCGCGAGAAGGCCGGCATCTATCGCGCGCAGCGCTGCGCCATCTGCGGCGATCCGGATCCGCCGCAGAGTTTGATCCAGGTGGCCGAGCAAGTCGGCGCGCGCCTGCTGTGCGTGCACCGGGATTTCGATTTCGAACGTCTGCCGGATGGCTGGACATGGCGTGCGCTCGACAATATACACGCCGGGCTTCCGTATCCGGCGATGCGCGGCGACTACCAGTTGTATAACGCCGCCAGCGCGATCATGGCGCTCAGTTGTCTTGCTGCCCGCTTCCCGGTGAAGATGGCGGACATCCGCGCCGGGTTGCTCAACGCCGTGTTGCCCGGCCGTTTCCAGACACTGCCGGGCCGGCCGGTGCGGGTGCTGGATGTCGCGCACAATGCGCAGGCCGCCCGGGCGCTGGCGCGTACACTGCTCGTGCAAGCCGTGCCGGGCAAGACCATCGCGGTGTGCGGCATGTTGCACGACAAGCCGATTGTCGATGTGCTGCGTATTCTTGCGCCGCTGGTGTCACGCTGGCATATCGCCGGCCTCCCCGGCACGCGCGGCACCAGCACCGAGGACATGCGCGCTGCGCTGGCCGCGGCCGGGGTCACCGAGGACGTGGGTCTGCACGAGGACATCGAGCAGGCCTATGCGGCGGCATTAGCCTCGGCCGGCGACCACGATCGCGTCGTGGCATTTGGTTCGTTCCACACCGTGGGTGCTATACTGCGCCAGCCAAAAAATCGAACCGCTGTCGTGGCCGAACGCAAAGAAGCCGAAGACAATTTCGACCCCCGGCACCGTATCGTGGGCGCGGTGATCCTGGTCGCGCTCGCCGTAATCTTCCTGCCGATGCTGCTGAGCGATCGGCCACCCGAGACTGGCCCCGGGGGTGCGACCGGAACGGCCACACCCAATACCAGGACCGTGGTGATGCCGGTGACGCCGCCGGCCGTGACTTCGAAGAAGATGGAAGAAACCGTACCCGTCGTCAAGACCGTCATCGTTCCTGTAGAACCTCCTTCGGAAATTCCGGCGGCGGTGAAAGCACCGCCCCCTCCGGATACTCCGTACTCGCCGGCGAGACCCGCGCCGGAATCCAAAACGGCCAAGCCGGCGGCATCGGTCGAGAATGGCTGGGTGGTGCAGGCCGGCGCGTTCGCGCATCTCGAGAACGCCAGGCGCTTGCAGCAGAAACTGAAACAGAAAGGGTATTCTGCGCTGCTCGATCCGCCGAACCCGGCGAAGGGCAAGACCGTTCGTGTCGAGGTCGGGCCGTACAAGGATGCGGCCGCGGCCAAGGCCGCGCAGGCGCGCATCGAGACCGATTTTGGCATCCAGGGCGTGGTGCGCAAACAGTGACCCGGCCGCGCTTGGTATGACTAATATGGCTCTTAGGTAGGGCACTACACATTAAATTCGATCTCATCATTCTCGTTCTGCTCGTGCTGTTTACCGGCATCGGTGCGTTGCGCGGCATGCTGCGCGAATTTCTGTCGCTCGCTGTGTGGGTACTGGCCATTGGCAGCGGCTGGCTGTTCGCGGATGCCGTGAGCGGATGGTTTGAGATGTTGGCCGACATCGATGTGCGCCGTCTGCTCGCGTTTCTCGCAATTGTGCTGGCCATGTTGGCTGCGTTGTCGATCGTGACCTTCGTTCTGCGCCAGTTGTTGCCGCGTCCCGATCCGGGGGCGACCGACCGGGGCGTGGGCGCCGCGCTTGGCGCCGCGCGCGGCGTGGCCGTGGTGGTGGTCATGGTGTTGCTCGCCGGCCTTACGTCGTTACCGAAGAAAGAGGACTGGCGCGACTCGCGCCTCGTGGGTGTATTCCAGCCGCTCGCCGCCGGCGTGCTCGAATGGTTGCCGTCTTCGGTTGCCCGGCAGTTCCGCTACGGCTAGAATCACGCTTTAGGGCCGGAGGGTTTTCCCGACATGTGCGGCATTCTCGGCATCCTGGCGAAAGGCCCGGTCAATCAGTCCCTGTACGACGGTCTTCTGGTCCTGCAACACCGCGGCCAGGATGCGGCCGGAATCCTCACCAGCGACGCCAGCCGCATCTATCTGCGCAAGGACAACGGTCTGGTGCGCGATGTCTTCCAGCACCACCACATGCTGGCGCTCAAGGGCAACATGGGCATCGGCCATGTGCGCTACCCGACCGCCGGCTGCAACTCTCCCGCCGAGGCCCAGCCGTTCTACGTGAACTCGCCGTTCGGGCTGGCGCTCGCGCACAACGGCAACCTCACCAACGCCGACCAGATCAAGGACGAACTGTTCCGCGAAGACCTGCGCCACATCAACACCGAGTCCGACTCCGAGATTCTGCTCAATATTTTCGCGCACGAGTTGCAGAGGGTGGCGAAGCTGCGTCTTACTCCGGATCAGGTGTTCCGCGCTGTATCGGCCGTGCACAGGCGCTGCCGCGGCGCCTATGCGGTCACGATGCTCATTGCCGGTGTCGGCATTCTCGCGTTCCGCGATCCCTACGGTATTCGCCCGCTGGTGTATGGCAAGCGCGAAACCGATGCGGGCACGGAACACATGTTCGCCTCCGAGTCGGTGGCGCTCGACGTGCTCGGCTTCGAGCGGGTGCGCGACGTGGCCCCGGGCGAGGCGATGTTCGTGAACGTGAACGGCGCATTGCACAGCCAGCAGTGCGCCGAGAAGCCGGTGCTCGCGCCGTGCATTTTCGAGTTCGTGTACTTCGCGCGCCCGGACTCGATGATCGACGGCATCTACGTGCACAAGACGCGACTGCGCATGGGCGAGAAACTCGCCAGCAAGATCAAGCGCGTCTGGGCCAGTCACGACATCGACGTGGTGATCCCGATTCCCGATACCTCGCGCACCGCGGCCTTGCAGATGGCCTATGCGCTCGA
>CAYJBG010000210.1:0-3374 GCA_964368085.1 uncultured Acidiferrobacterales bacterium
TGAAGGAAGCCTCATTCACTGACGGCTTCGCGCTCGGCACTTCTGCCCTCCATGGATGGAGTAATGCCGCGTGAGGGCAGGAGCCCGAAGCGGCCGCCATCCCCGGCAACTGCTCCCTGCGTTGCTCTACCTTCCGCCATCCACGGCGGTCGCATGGCGGTCGGCCGAAAAACTGCTCCTGCGTTTTTGGCACTTCCGCCATCCATGGCGGTCGTCTGTGGCGGTTAGGGACGCGCGCGGCGCGCAGAACCGCGATTGCGGCGCCGTGTGCGCCAGGCGATCCACAGCCGGCGCAACGGTGTGAGCGCGATCTGTCGATTGAGTATGTGGTAACCGTCCGCGCGTATCTCGGTAAGCAATGCCCGGTCGAGCCCCGCCAAAATCAGGCTGGGGAGCAGGGTGGTGTAGCGTGCCGGCGGCAACGCTGCCTGCACCTCGCGCTGCATGGCGAGAATGCGATCGGCTTCGAAAGCCGCGAGCGCCTGGAAGGCCGGCGACTCGCGAGCCATGAGTTGAATGCCACCGCCGACCTGTTGACCATGCTCAAGCAGTGCCTTGAACGTGGGATAACGCACCGGGGCGATATCGGCGACGTGTGCGGAGATCAGATCCTGAAATGCATTCTCTGCGACCTTGGCGGTTTCCAGCAATGGACGCAGCGCCTGGGTCACCGGATGAATGGCGTGAGCGCCAAAGGCATTGTGAATTTCCTCGCGCCACCAGTGCAGCTTGTTGAGCGCCACGGCCGGCTCGTGGCATTGCAACGGAACATCGGCCACCTCCTGCGCGAATGCGTGCAGTGCGATGAACGCCGCGCGCATGCCTGCCGGCAGGAACATCAGGCTGCATGAAAGACTCGATACGCGGCCGCCGATGCGCCGCAGACAGTATTCAGCCGGGGTCATGGATGTCGGGTAGCCAGGGCAGAGGCGGACAGTTATTATTAAGGTTATTTTTGTGCAGGGGTGCCTTCATTCAAATTGCTATTGTGCAAAAACAACCGGAGGAGCAGTCATGAAGAAGTTTGCGATCGGTTTTATTGTCGGTGCGCTCATCGCCTTTCATATCGGTATCAACTTCGGCCGGCACAAATCGCTGCTGAGTAATCCTTATTCCGACGACGTGGTGGATCAGGTCAAGGAGCGCGCCGGGCAGGCGGTCGAAACCACCAAGGAAGCCATTCACGAGGCGACCGAGCCGGCGCGCAAGGGTGTGGAGAAAAAGCTCAGTCGCTGAACATCAGATACAAGGGTCAAGATACAAGATACAAGTTAAAACCAATTTCACGGAAGATTCTGCGTCACCTGAAGCTGTTCCTTGTATCTTGTATCTTGTATCTTGTATCTGCCTCATGTGAAGCTCGACTTGCCGTCGTCGCTCACGCAGATGCGGTTGCGGCCGTTGTTCTTGGCCAGGTACAGACGCCGGTCGGCGATATTGAGCAGTTGATCGATCGACTCCACCTCCTCGGCGGCGAGCGTTGCAACACCGATGCTGACCGTGACCGGAATCCGCCGTCCTTCCACGACAATCTTCTCATTCTCGATTACCGCGCGGATGCGCTGCGCCATGACCGCTGCGCCCAGGCGGTTGGTCTCCGGCAGCAAGGCCGCGAATTCCTCGCCGCCGAAACGCGCCACCGTATCGCCGTGCCGCGCCATGCCACCCAGGAGCTGTGCGAGGCGCACCAGCACCTCGTCGCCGGCGTGATGACCGTAAGTGTCGTTGACCTGCTTGAAGTGGTCGATGTCCAGCAGTAGCACTGACATGTCATGGCCATAACGGTGGCAGGTGGCAAGATTTTGTTCCGCCTGCGCGTAGAACTGACGCCGGTTCTTGAGGCGGGTAAGCGAGTCCGTGGTGGCCTGCTCCGCCAGCGCGACTTTGCTTACCTCCAGTTCGTGGATGATGCGCGCCAGACGGTGGTGCACGTTCACGCGCGCCTGCATCTCGAGCGAATCGACCGGTTTGTTGAGAAAGTCGTTCGCCCCGTTCAGAAACGCGAGATGTTTCTCGGCATTGTCTTCGGCGGTGGTCATAATGATCACTGGCAGGCTGCGGATACGTGCATCCTCGGACTGACGGATCAGCTTGAGCAGTTGCTGGCCGGTAACGCGCGGCATCTGTACGTCGGTGATGACGAGTTCGATGCGTGCATCGGTCTTGAGAATGTTCCAGGCCTCTTCGCCGTCGCGGGCGTGCAACAGTGTGTAGTGTTCGCGCAGATCGCGCGAAATCACTGCCACCGAGGTAAGCGAGTCCTCTGCCACGAGGATGTGGGGAAGGGTGGCGGAAGAGTCGTGCGTATCCAAATCTTATGTAGTCGCATCAGCGAACCAACTCCCCCTCTCCCTTTGGGAGAGGGATGGGGTGAGGGCCGCCTGAGCTTCCTCGGGTGTAACGGATAATCGTTGCCCGTGTATCACTATAGTAGATAGCGGTATCTACTGCCCGGTTCGGTTCGGCGGGAGGCTATTTCCGTGGAGGTACCGCGCGCGGGGCAATTTCCAAAGGGGCCGGGGGTTCCAGCGTCTTCTTCGGCGTGACGCCCATTTCCACGAACTTGCGTGCCCCGGGCAAGACCTTGCTGTCGAATGAGCCGACCGCCTTGTTAAAGGCGCTGACGCTGCCTTCCAGGCTGCCGCCGAGTTTGCTGAGGTGTTCGGTGAACACGGCGAGGCGCTGGTACAGATCCTCGCCGACCTCGCGGATGCGGTCGGCGTTGGCGGCAAGCGCCTCCTGGCGCCACCCGTAGGCCACGGCGCGCAGCAGCGCCACGAAGCTGGTCGGCGTGGCGAGAATGATTTTTTGTTTGAGGGCGTCTTCGAGCAGCGCCCGGTCCATGTCCAGCGCCGCGCCCAGGAACTGGTCGCCGGGGATGAACAGCACCACGAAGTCCGGCGCGTTCCTGAACTGGGTCCAGTAGGCCTTGCCGGCAAGATCGCGCACGCGTTCGCGCAAATTGGCGGCGTGACGCAGCAGGTGGCGGGTGCGGGTGGCCTCGTCCGGCGCCTCGATGGCGCTGAGGTAGGCATCGAGCGGGGTTTTCGCGTCCACCACGATTTCGCGTCCGTCCGGCATGCGCACCACCATGTCCGGGCGCATGGTGCCGTCTTCGCCGCTCACGCTTTCCTGCAATGAGAAATCGCAGTGCTCGACCATGCCGGCGAGTTCGACCAGACGTTTCAGGGTGAGCTCGCCCCACTGGCCGCGCACCTCGGGACGGCGCAGCGCCTGCACCAGGTTGCGCGTTTCGCCCTGCAACAACAGTTGGGTCTGGGCCATGGTTTCGAGATGCTTGTGCAGCGCGCCATAGGCTTCCTTGCGTTCGTTTTCCATGAGGCGCACCTGCTGCTCGGTTTTTTCGAGCGCCT
>CAYJBG010000211.1:0-3362 GCA_964368085.1 uncultured Acidiferrobacterales bacterium
TGGCTCTCTTTCTTTGTGCCTCAGATAGGACATTACTAATACAGGTATCAATAATGAGCTCAGTGAATGGAGCCGCATGGTCAGCCATGCTATGCCGCTGCTTCCGCCGCCCGTTTCACAGTGTCGGCAAGCCGCTGGCCAAGGCGCGCGACCAGGGCCGGGTCGCGGCCTTCGATCATGACGCGCACCACCGGCTCGGTGCCGGAGGCGCGCAGCACCACGCGGCCGTTGGCGGCGAGTTCCTTTTCAACTTCACCCAGCGCCTTTTGCACCGGCGCGGAGGCCTTGAGGTCGAAGCGCCTGCTCATGCGCACGTTGATCATGGTCTGCGGAAAGATCTGCATGCCGGCCTTGAGTTCGGCAAGCGGCTTGCCGCTCTGACGAACGACGGCCAGCACCTCGAGCGCGGCAACGATGCCGTCGCCGGTGGTGCTCTTGTCGAGACACAGCAGATGCCCGGAGGTTTCGCCGCCGAGTTCCCAGCCTTCCTGCTGCAACATCGCCATGACGTAGCGGTCGCCGACATTGGCGCGCCGGAAAGGAATCTTGTGCGCCGCCAGCGCCTGTTCGAGGCCGAGGTTGCTCATGAGTGTGCCGACCACGCCGCCGTGCAGGCGGCCGCCGGCGAGTCGTGACGTGGCGATGATGTACAGCATCTGGTCGCCGTCCACCACCTCACCGCGATGATCCACCAGCACCACGCGATCGCCGTCGCCATCCAGGGCGATGCCGAGATCGGCGTGCGCGGCGAGCACGGCCTTCTGCAATTGACCGGGGAAAGTCGAGCCGCACTCGTGGTTGATGTTGAAACCGTCCGGCGTGTTGGCGATGGGAATGACGTTGGCGCCCAATTCGGAAAACACCAGCGGCGCGACCTGGTAGGCGGCGCCGTTCGCGCAATCCACAACGATCTTGAGTCCGTCGAGATGGAGGCGATGCGGGAATGTGCTCTTGCAGAACTCGATGTAACGCCCGGCGGCGTCCGGATAGCGCTTGACCTTGCCAAGCTGCGCCGAGCCCACCGTGGTCATCGGTTCGTGCATAGCCTGCTCGATGGCGCTCTCCACGTCATCCGGAAGCTTGGTCCCTTCGGCGGAGAAGAATTTGATGCCATTGTCCTCGAAGGGATTGTGCGAGGCACTGATGACGATGCCGGCACTGGCGCGTGCCGTGCGTGTGAGATAGGCGATGGCCGGTGTCGGCATCGGCCCGAGCAGGCGAATGTCCACCCCCGCGGCCGACAATCCCGCTTCCAGCGCGCTCTCCAGCAGATAACCGGAAACGCGCGTGTCCTTGCCGATGAGCACCTTGGCGTGATCCGGCCCGCCCTTGGCCAGCACCTTGCCGGCGGCCCAGCCGAGCTTGAGCACGGTCTGCGGCGTAATCGGCTCCTCGCCCATGCGGCCGCGAATACCATCGGTGCCGAAATATTTTTTGCTCATGTCTCCTCCTCCATACGCGGATAAACAGCCTCCAGCATGCGGATGGCTTCGCGGGTGGCACGCACATCGTGCACCCGTATAATGGTTGCGCCATTTTGCACCGCGATCAGGGCCAGCGCCACACTCGCGTGCAGCCGCTGCGCCACCGGCAGTCCGAACAACGCACCGATCATGGACTTGCGCGATAACCCGGCCAGAATCGGCGCGCCGAGCACATCCAGCTCATCAAGGCGGCGCAAGAGTTCGAGGTTGTGTTCAACGGTCTTGCCGAAGCCGAAACCGGGGTCGACGATAATGCGCTGGCGCGGAATACCGGCTGCGGCACAGGCCTCGATCCGCTCATGCAAGAAATCACGCACCTCGCCGACGACATCGGTGTAAGCAGGATTCTGCTGCATGCTACGCGGCTCGCCCTGCATGTGCATGAGACACACCGGCACCTCCAGTGCGGCCGCGGTTTGCAGGGCGCCCGTCTCGCGCAACGCGCGCACGTCGTTGATGAGGCCGGCGCCGGCCGCAACGGCGACACGCATCACTTCCGGCTTGGAGGTGTCGATGGAGACCGGCGCCGGCACGGCGCGTGTAATCGCCTCGATGACCGGGATCACCCGGTCGAGCTCTTCCTGCACGCTCACTGCTTGTGCACCCGGACGAGTGGATTCACCGCCGACATCAATAATATCCGCGCCCGCCTCGACCATCGCGAGTGCGTGCGTCACGGCTGCGTCGCGTGTCAAAAAAATACCCCCGTCCGAGAAGGAGTCGGGGGTGACGTTCAGGATCCCCATGATGGCGGTGCGCGAGAGATCGAGCGCGCGACCGTTGCAGTCGAGAATTGGAGTCGACGTTGCTTGCATCCGGACTCCGACAGTCGCCCCTCACCCAAGCCTCTCCCCTCCGGGGAGAGGGGATCAGGACGGGTTCTTTTTTATTAGTGCTGCGCGGCCGGTTTGTCGCTGGGCGCGATCGGTGGTTTGCTGGCGGCCTGGTCCTTGTCGGCACCGTCGCTCGCGCTGGGCGGGGTCAAGTCTTCAGGTGGGCGCGGCTGCTTGCCGGCCATGATGTCGCTGAGCTGGTCGGCGTTGAGCGTCTCCCACTCGATCAGTGACTTGGTCATGAGTTCGACTTTGTCGCGGTTGTTTTCGATGATCTTGCGGGCGCGCGCGTACTGCTCGTCGATGATGCGACGGATCTCCCTGTCCACGGCCTCGGCCACGTTGTTGCTCATGTTCTTGTGGGTCATCACGTCGCGGCCCAGGAACACCTCGCTCTGGTTGTCGCCGTACACGCGCGGACCCATGGCGTCGCTCATGCCCCAACGCATCACCATGTTGCGCGCCAGATCGGTGGCGCGCTCGAAATCGTTGGAGGCGCCGGTGGTCATCTGGTTCATGAACACCTCTTCGGCGATACGCCCGCCCATCAGCACGGCAATGGTCGAGAGCAGCGACTCGCGGTCGTGGCTGTAGCGATCCTCGGTCGGCAACTGCATGGTCACGCCAAGCGCGCGTCCGCGCGGGATGATCGTCACCTTGTGCACCGGGTCGGTGTTCGGCAGCGATTTCGCCACCACCGCGTGCCCGGACTCGTGGTAGGCGGTGTTCAGGCGTTCCTTTTCCGGCATGACGATGGAGCGGCGCTCGGCGCCCATGATGACCTTGTCCTTGGCCTTCTCGAAGTCGGCCATGTCCACCACGCGCTTGTTGCCGCGCGCCGCGAACAACGCCGCTTCGTTCACCAGGTTGGCGAGATCGGCGCCGGAAAAGCCGGGCGTGCCGCGCGCGATGATCGAGGCATCGACGTTGTCGGCCACCGGCACCTTGCGCATGTGAACTTTCAGTATCTTCTCGCGGCCGCGGATGTCCGGCAGCGGCACGTACACCTGGCGGTCGAAGCGGCCCGGGCGCAGCAGCGCCGGGT
>CAYJBG010000212.1:0-3349 GCA_964368085.1 uncultured Acidiferrobacterales bacterium
CCGCCAGGGATGGCGGAAGTGCGGAGCGCGAAGCCGTCCCTACGGGGACAAACGCAGGGAGCAGTTTTCCCGCAAACGCAGGGAGCAGTTGCCGAGATGGGCGAGAGCGGCCGACGAACCGTGCGGCGCGATAGGCAAAGGCGGTGGATTTCTTTAGTATTGCCGGAGATTCAGTGCGGCGCCCACTTTTGACCGATACCGAAGCGCGGGGCACGAGATGCGCGAGGATCGCTCCGGCCCTGCAGTTCAACGCTTACGGCCTGAGCAGCGTGCGCGAACACTCGACTAAACCCGACAGGCATCTGCCAGCCGCAACGAGGACCGAAATATGAGAAAAATCAGCATCGGCAAACCCGTACCGGACATCGAAGTCCGCGCCACCGACGACCAGAAATTCAGGCTCTCGGAACTCAAGGGCAAAATCGTGGTGTTGTACTTTTATCCGAAAGACAACACCCCGGGCTGTACCACCGAGGGGCAGGACTTCCGCGACCACTACGAGGAGTTCCGCGCACTCAAAACCGAAATCTTCGGCGTCTCGCGCGACAGCCTCAAATCGCACGAGGGATTCAAAGGTAAACAATGCTTTCCGTTCGATCTCATCGCGGACGAGGACGAGAAACTCTGCAAGCTGTTCGGCGTCATCAAGGAAAAATCCCTGTACGGCAAGAATTATCTCGGCATCGACCGCAGTACCTTTATCATCGACCGGAAAGGCGTGCTGCGCCGGGAGTTCCGCGGCGTGAAGGTGGACGGCCACGTGACGGCGGTGCTCGCCGAAGTGCAAAGACTCGCCAAAGAGAAGGACTGAACGAAACCCTCCATGACACCGGATAAACGCAGGAAGATCTTCGTACTCGACACCAATGTCCTGATGCACGACCCGGCAGCGATCTTCCGCTTCCACGAGCACGCCATCGTGCTGCCGATTGTGGTGCTGGAGGAACTCGACCACGCCAAGCAGGGCGTGTCGGAGGTGGCGCGCAACGTGCGCCAGGTAAGCCGCTTCATCAGCGACATGATCGAAAAGGCCGACGGCGACATCAGTCAGGGCCTGAAACTGCCGTCACACGCCGAGGGCTTTGTGACCGGCCGCCTGTATTTCCACATGGAGGCGGTGCGTACTCAGCTTCCGAACGGCCTGAGTACGCCTACACCGGACAACACGCTGCTCGGCGTGACCCTCGATCTCGGCCACAAGCACCCGGATGCGATCGTGACCCTGGTGTCCAGGGACATCAACCTGCGCATCAAGGCGCACGCGCTCAACATCCACGCCGAAGACTATACCAACGATCAGGTATTGGAGGACGCCGATCTGCTGTTCGTCGGCGCCACAAAACTGCCGGCGGATTTCTGGGAGACGCACGCCAAGGACATGGAGTCGTGGAAGGCCGACCAGGGGCGCACCTTCTACCGCGTCACCGGGCCGCTGGCGAGCGGCTGGTTCCCTAACCAGTTCCTGTACGACGACAGCGAGCGCGCCTTCGAGGCGATCGTGCGCAAAATCGAAAACGGCAAGGCGGTGATCGAAGTGGTGCGCGACTTCCGCGGCGAACGCCACGCGGTCTGGGGCATCAGCGCGCGCAACCGCGAGCAGAACTTCGCCCTTAACCTGCTCATGGATCCGGAAGTGGATTTTGTGACACTTCTGGGTCAGGCCGGCACCGGCAAAACCCTGCTGACCCTCGCCGCCGCACTCACCCAGACCCTGGAAGAAAAACGCTACGCCGAAATCATCATGACCCGCGTGACCATGCCGGTGGGCGAGGACATCGGCTTCCTGCCCGGCACCGAGGAAGAGAAGATGAATCCGTGGATGGGCGCGCTCGAAGATAACCTCGATGTGCTCAATCCTTCGGAGCACCCCGAACACGGCGCCTGGGGTCGCGCCGCGACGCACGATCTGGTGCGCTCGCGCATCCGCATCAAGTCGCTCAACTTCATGCGCGGCCGTACCTTCCTGCGCAAACTCCTGATCATCGACGAGGCGCAGAACCTCACCGCCCACCAGATGAAGACCCTCATCACCCGCTCCGGCCCGGGCAGCAAGGTGGTGTGCCTCGGCAACATCGCCCAGATCGACACGCCCTACCTCACCGAGACCACCTCCGGCCTCACCTACGTGGTGGACCGCTTCAAGCACTGGGAACACAGCGGCCACGTCACCCTGCAACGCGGCGAGCGCTCGCGGCTGGCGGATTTCGCGTCGGAAATCTTGTAGGGTGCGCTCCGCGCACCACCCTTTTGTTCCCTCTCCCTCTGGGAGAGGGTTAGGGTGAGGGCGGTTGTATCGCCGCAGGCGATTCGACATGGTGCGCAAGCGCACCCTACATTAAAGGGCAACTGCGGCCCTCACCCCAGCCCCTCTCCCGCAGGGAGAGGGGTTAGAAGGTTGGTGCGTGCAGCGCGTGCTACTTCTCGGCGAGCTTCTCGTAATGTTTCCGAAACATGCTCTCCAGCTCGTCGATGACTTCTACCGCGTCGCGCCCGCTGATGACGTGCTGGGTCATGAGCACTGAGGTTTCGTTGAGCATCTTTGAACGATCGAGCATCGGATAAGTGGCGCCCAGACGCTGGATGGCCTTGACCACGGATTCCTTCTCCGGGCGCGGGATGTCGAGTGGTGCGGTGATTTCTTTCGGCCCGCTGTAACGGGTGGCGAGGAATTCGGCGTATTCGAGGAGCGCTGCGGCTTGGTTCTCGGGCAATTCGCCGAGGATCTCGCGCAGGCGTTTCTCCGTCTTGCTGGGCATGGCCGTTGGAAATGATAGGCTGGCACCGCGGCCTCAACCGCCGGACGCGCCCTTCTTGGTTTGCGGCTCCTGCTTTTCGCAGTGCTCGTGGGCGAAGTTCATGAATTCCTCCACCGCGCGCAGGCGGAACTTCTGGCGCTGGTGCACAATCGAAAACGGCCGCCTAAGCACGGGATTCAGGGGCAAAGCTACGAGCATTTTGAGTTTCAACTCCTTGCCGACCGTGGCGCGCGATACGATCGAAACGCCGAGACCGGCCTCGACCGCGCCCTTGATCGCCTCCGGGCTGCCGAATTCCATGCACAGGTTGAGTTCGTGCGGCGATACAGTGTTCTGCTCCAGATACTCGTTGATGACCTCGCGCGTGCCGGAACCTTCCTCCCGGCACAGGAACGGCAGACTGACGATCTCCTGCGGGGTGATGTTGGTTTTCTTCGCCAAGACATGTCCGGGCGGGCAAATGAACATGAGCTCATCGTGCCAACAGACTTCGACCGCCAGGTTCTTGTTGGTGACCGGCGACTCGACGATGCCGACATCCACGGTGTTGTTCTCGACCATGTGCACGATGCCGAGCGAGTTGGATACGCTCA
>CAYJBG010000213.1:0-3339 GCA_964368085.1 uncultured Acidiferrobacterales bacterium
GGCCATTTCGTACACCAGGGCGTTGAGCCAGTCGACGAACAGCAACTCCGCGTCCGGTGCTTCGCATTCAATTTCAATCGCCGCGCGTGGTTCTATTTTTCCCAGGTCGGCAATTACGGATGTAAGGGCGAGTGCCGCCTGTTCAAAGGCCTGTTCGCGATTCGCGCCGAAGCCACGCACGCCCATGTCGGCCTCGTGCGGGAAGTGTTCCCAGTGCGGCTGTGCCGTTTTTGCCATGGCCGGAGTGTGCTGGTTTCGGGTGCTGCGTTGTCTGCCTGGATTTTCCGCTGCGGCTGGCGCGGTAGATTGTGTCTAAACATAGTGTCTTAAATAATGCCGCATAACCGCCGTAACACGGGATTGGGCATTCGCCACCGGTCGAAGCAGTTTGTAGGGTGGGCATCGCCCACCACGCGCGGCTTCGAGAGGCCCATTTGGTGGGCGATGCCCACCCTACGTCTGCTGTTGCGACGCCTATGCGGCAATATTTAAGTCGTCATGTTTAATTAGCGCCGTTCGATACAGCATGTCTACCTATATATAGGCATAGGCGCCTCAGGCCGACCTTTATTGTGACACAATGTCGCAGTGCACCGACTTTACTTTGATGCACATCAAGGTATTACTTGATTAAGAGGAATGTACTGTTGAGATATCTTAATCGGGATGCCGCAACGTGCGGCCGCCCAACAGCGGTTTGTTGGCGGTATTTCTCGCGCGGCGTGCAGACGGCGAGGTGGCAAGGAAAGTCAGCCACATCCGTGTTGGTTAGGCAATCATCACCCAGGAGGCAGCACATGCATCTTTCTTCCGCGCACTTGGGCCGTTTGGCAATCCTGCTGACGGCGATTTACGGAGTGACTGCGCAGGCGGCGCAGGACGCACAAACCCGGCAGATGGGGGCATCCTGCTCCGCCTGCCATGGCACGAATGGCCACAGCGTCGGCGGCACACCGGTGCTCGCCGGTCTCAACCGCGATCACTTCATCAAGCAGATGAAGGATTTCAAGTCCGGTGCGCGCGAGGCCACGGTCATGCATCGGCATGCCAAGGGCTACAGCGATGCCGAGATCGATAAACTGGCAGACTATTTTGCCGCCCAGAAGCGCGTCCCGTAACGCGCTCACCGACAACGACAACATCACTACAAGTTCGAGGAGAAGACCATGGCTTTTAAACGCAGAGATTTCCTGAGGCTTGGCCTTGCCGGCGCCGGTGCGGCCGCGCTCGGTGCGTGCGCCGCCACCGGATTGTTCGGTGGGCGCAAGGCGCGCGTGGTGGTGGTGGGCGGCGGTTTCGGCGGCGCCACCACCGCCAAGTACCTGCGCATGTGGGACGATCGCATCGAGGTGACGCTCATCGAGCGCAACCCGAATTTCATTTCCTGCCCGTTCAGCAATCTGGTGATCGGCGGCAGCAAGACCATGGCCGACATCACGCACGGTTACGACGCCCTGCGCACCAGATACGGCGTCAACGTCATGCAGGCCGAAGTGATCGGCATCGATCCACACAAGCAGAGCGTGACCACGACCGCGGGCGCGGTCGGCTACGACCGCCTCGTCATCTCGCCGGGTATCGACTTCATGTACGGCGGCGGACTGGCCAATCTGGCGAGCGCCGCCGCGCAGGAGCAGATCCCGCACGCCTGGAAGGCCGGCGCGCAGACCGCAAACCTGCGCCGCCAGCTCGAAGCCATGAAAGACGGCGGCGTGTACGTCATCAGCATCCCCAAGGCCCCGTACCGCTGCCCGCCCGGACCGTACGAGCGCGTCTGCCAGGTCGCGGCCTATCTCAAGACCCACAAGCCCAGGTCGAAAATCATCGTGCTCGACGCCAATCCGGAGATCACCTCCAAAAAGGGACTGTTCACCAGGGTCTGGGCGGAAATGTACCCGGGCATGATCGAGTACAAACCGAACAACATGGCCGAGGAAGTGGATATCGCCACGCGTACCATCAAGACCGAGTTCGAGAAGGTCAAGGCGGATGTGTTGAACGTGGTGCCGCCGCAGAAGGCCGGCGGCGTCGCCGATCTGGCCGGGGTGGTGAACGTGGACAACCGCTGGTGTGGCGTGGATTTCGTCACCTACGAGTCCAAGGCGCAGCAGAACATCCACGTGATCGGCGATGCCATCGCAGCAGCCTTGCCCAAGTCCGGCCACATGGCCAACCAGACCGGCAAGGTGTGCGCCGGTGCGATCGTGGCGCTGGTGAATGGCGACCCAGTGGCTGCAACGCCGAAATTCGCCAACACCTGCTACAGCTTCGTGAACGACAAGGAAGCGATGCACGTGGCCGGTGTCTATCGGTACGACCCGGAGAAGAAGACCATGGCGGCGGTGGACGGCACCGTGGGCGTGTCCGGCATGTGGAGCGAGATCGAAGGCGGGTACGCACAGGCCTGGGCGCAGAACATCTGGAGCGATGTATTGAAATAATCCGCAGGTTTTTCCGCTTAAAAAGAACTCCGGCCTCTGGCCGGGTTTCTTTTTAAGCGTACATGATGGTCGAGAGCGGCGGCTTCGCCCATCTGGGTGGAACGATGGCCGCCGCGACTTGCCCGGGCCGCGTTAAAGGTGCAGGATACGCCGGCATTTCTACCAACTATTCAGGAGAAAAACATGAACACCAAGCGTTGGATACAGGCGAGTCTGGCTGTGGTCGTGGTGGTATGGATAGTCGAATCAGTCCTACACGGCCTCATGCTTTCCGATCTCTACAAGCAGACCGCCTCGGTCTGGCGCCCGATGGGCGAAATGGAAAAGCTCATGCCGTTGATGTGGCTGGGCTACGCCCTGTTCGCGCCGTTCTTCGTGTTTCTCTACGCGCAAGGGATGGAGCCAAAGAAGGAGGCGTTCGGCCAGGGGTTGCGCTTCGGCTTGATTTTCGGCGTCGGGCTGTCCGCCATGAACAATCTGGTCTGGTACGTGATACTGCCGATCCCGGCGGTGCTGGCGTTCTACTGGCTCCTGGACGGCATCGCGGTGTATGCGATCGCCGGCGTCACCGTCGCGCTGATTTACCGTCCCGAGAAAGCCAGGGCTAAACGCCGCTAGCCCTTCGCCCCGTCAGACAACCGGCAGCATCGTCTGTTGCCGGTTGTCGCGTGCCTCGTTTCGGCCTGGTTTTTGTGGTTACCGGGTGTTGACTGCACACACCGGCAAAATACATCAGACCTATCCACAGGGTGTCTGGCCGCGGTATTCAGGCGGTCGGCCACCTATCTGTTATTAAGGTGTCAGGCACTTTCAGCCGCCGCCGCTTCCTCTCCGATAGCAATCGCAGCTATTGATACCTGTATTAGTAATGTCCTATCTGAGGCACAAAGAAAGAGAG
>CAYJBG010000214.1:0-3299 GCA_964368085.1 uncultured Acidiferrobacterales bacterium
AGGTCGTTCTTCTGTCCCGGGTGCAGGCGCCGCGCGAGCTTCAGGGTGTCGAGCACCGCGCACGCGTCCTCGATACTCGCCGCCGGCGCCGCCGCGCCCAGCAGGCGGAACTCGTGATTGATAAAGCCGGTATCGAATGGCGCATTGTGAATAACCAGCTCGGCGCCCGTCACGAAAGCCAGAAAGTCCGCGGCAATGTCCGCAAACTTGGACTTATCCGCCAGCATCTCGTTGGTGATGCCATGCACCTCGATCGCCCCGGCGTCGATATCGCGCCCGGGATTGAGGTACTGGTGGAAGCGGTTGCCGGTGAGTCGCCGGTTCAGCATTTCCACAGCGCCGATTTCGATGATGCGATGGCCCTGCGAGGGCTCAAGACCGGTCGTTTCCGTATCGAGGATGATCTGACGCGTCATAAAGGGCCGGTACTTGAATTACTTTCGAGACATTAAGGCCAGATAGGCGCCGACCGCCGTCACGACGGCGCCGCCCAGGTAAAACAGCGTCGCCCTGTCGGACATCGACCCGGAGAACGCTTCCTTGAACTGTGAGCCCACCGACTGGGATGCATTGTAACCCATCACCAATAGCACAATGCCCACGGCCAACAGCACAAAACCAATCAACTTGTTGTTCGACATGATTCTTCTCCTTTATGTTTAACCCGACTCTCGCATGTAGGGTGCGCCCTGCGCACCAGAATAATATATTCGGTGCGCAGGGCGCACCCTACCTCAGCATCTCATCAATCGCCCGATTGGCGAGCTGATCGACGCGCTCGTTCTCTTCGTGACCGCTGTGCCCCTTGATCCATTTCCAGTGAATCTTGTGCTGGTGCGTCGCGGCTTCGAGGCGCTGCCATAAATCCTGATTCTTTACCGGCTTCTTGCCGGCGGTTTTCCAGCCGCGCCGTTTCCAATTATCGATCCACTCGGTGATGCCTTTGCGTACGTATTGCGAGTCGGTGGTGAGCGTGATCTCGCACACGCGCTTGATGGATTCGAGCGCGATGATGGCGGCCATGAGCTCCATGCGGTTGTTGGTGGTCTCGCGCTCCGATCCGTGCAACTCTTTTTCGTTTTCACCATGACGCAGCAAGGCGCCCCAACCACCGGGGCCGGGATTACCGCGACACGCGCCATCGGTAAATATATCGACCTTATCCGCCACGGATCACCCGCAGCGCGGGGCGGGCCACGACCCGGCCGAAGGCCTTGGCGGCGCGCCATTCGGGACGCAACGGGGTCATGCCGGCGACGCGCTTCTTCGCCACCAGCAGATACACGGCGCCGGCCAGCGGCCACCAGCGGTCGCCGGCCTTGTCGAGGAAGCGCAGCCGGTCCATGGCGGTTTCACCGGCGAGCGGCGGACGATAATAAAGGATACTGCCGCGCGTGAGTTCGAAGTCGAGAAGTTTCAGCCAGTCCTTGATGCGCGACAGTTGCAGGAAGCGCCCGCACCACGGTGCGTGGCGGCGGCGGCGCAACAGACGCCACAGGCCCCACAGGCTGAACGGATTGAAGCCGAGGATCAACACATGCCCCTCGGGCGTCAACACGCGGCTGACTTCACGCAGCACCTGATGCGGGTCGTCGGCAAAATCGAGGGTATGCGGCAGGAGCATGAGATCCACGCTGCGGCTGTCGAACGGCAACGCCTCGGGTACGCCGTGCACGCGCGCGCCCGGTATGCCGGGCACGCCCGGCAAATCAAGCACCGCACACACTTGCGCGTTGCAGTCGGCCAGCAGGTCCACCGGCCCGGCGCAGCCCAGTTGCAGCGCGACCCGGCTGAACAGCGTCGGCCACACAGCGCGCAGCGCGCGCGCCTCGACCGCGAGCAGCGAACGCCCGGGCGATGCCGCGAACCACGCGCACAACTCGACGCGCCGGCGCCCGGTGGTCTCGATTGCGGACATTGACTCGTCCATCCGGTCTCCTCAGACTAGCGCCTCCAGCGCCTGGGTACTGCCTATGCAGCCTGTTTTACACGTCCGCGCGTTCGAGGACAACTACATCTGGGTGCTGCGCGGCAACTCGCGCACGCACGCCGCATTGGTCGACCCGGGCGATGCCGCGCCGGTGCTGGAAGCGCTGCCGCGCCTCGGGCTCCTGCCAGCGGCGATTCTGTGCACGCACCATCACAACGATCACGTCGGCGGCATACCGGAATTACTGCACCACTTTCCCAAGCTGCCCGTGTATGGCCCGATGCACGAGCGCATCGAGGGCCTCAGCCATCCGCTGCGCGACGCCGACGAAGTGCGGCTCACCGCCCTCGATCTCAACTTCCGCGTGCTCGATATACCCGGCCACACACGCGGCCACATTGCCTATTATGGGCACGGCTGGCTGTTCTGCGGCGACACCCTGTTCTCGGCCGGCTGCGGGCGGCTGTTCGAGGGCACGGCCGCGCAGATGCACGACTCGCTCACGCGGCTTTCTGCCTTGCCGGGCAACACCCAGGTGTACTGCGGACACGAATACACCGTTGCCAATCTGCGCTTCGCCCTGACGGTGGAGCCGGAAAATGCGGCGGCTCGCGTCTACCGGAGCGAGGCCGAGGCGCTGCGGGCAGCGGGCGAACCCACTTTGCCCTCCACCCTCGAGCGCGAATGCCAAATCAATCCGTTTTTGCGTGCCTCGGCGCCAACGGTACGCGCCGCCGCCGAAAAACATGCGGGGGAAACGCTCCCCGACAGCGTTGCGGTGTTCGCCGCCATACGCCGATGGAAGGATAACTTTCGTTGATAACCGACCGATTTATAAAGATAAAGGTTGACGCTAGTCGAGCCCCCACCTAACATCAGCCTACATGACAGCAAGAAGAAGCCGTACCGTCCCTTTCCTCATGCTCAGCCTGTCGGTCGCCCTCTTGGGCGCAGCCGGCTGCTCCGGCTTTCCACGGACGGACAGTTCCGAAGCCCCCGACAGCACAGCCAAGGTCCCAGACCAGGGCCTCGCACCGGCTTCGGTGGGGAAAAAATCGCTTGCAAGCCAACCGCCCTCCGCGGACCAGGGCGACCAACTGGTCGATACCCGCCAGTACCCAGATCTGTGGACACGCCTCCGTGCCGGTTATGCCCTGCCGGCGCTCGACAGCCCGCTGGTGGCGCGCCACGAACAGTGGTTCGCCAACAACCCGGAGTACATGGAAAACATGGTGCACCGGGCACGCATGTACCTGCATCACATCGTGGAAGAGCTTGAGAAGCGCGGCATCCCCATGGAAATCGCCCTGTTGCCGGCGATCGAGAGCGCCTACAAGCCGCAGGCCTACTCGCGCGCCCGCGCCGCGGG
>CAYJBG010000215.1:0-3229 GCA_964368085.1 uncultured Acidiferrobacterales bacterium
GCCATCACCCTCGATGCCGCCGGCAACACCTTAAGCGATGGGCTGCGCAGCTACAGCTACAACAACGCCGGGCAGTTGAGTCAGGTGGCGGGGGCTGGGTACAGCTACAACAGTCAGAACCTGCGCACCCGCAAGATCGTGGGCTCGCAGGCCACGGTGTATCACTACGACCTCATGGGCAACCTGATCGCCGAGACCACGGCGGACGGGAACTTGATTCGGGATTATGTGTGGGGGGACGCCATCCCCATTGCCCAGGTGGAGGTCGGGGAAACCCTCACCTACCTGCACACCGATCATCTGAATACGCCGCGGCTCGGCACCGATGCCCAAGGGCAGGTGGTGTGGCGCTGGGACGGCGGGGCGTTCGGGGATTCCGTCCCCACCGGCACCCGCACCGTGAACCTGCGGTTCGCGGGGCAGTATGCCGATGCGGAGAGTGGGCTGCATTACAACTGGAATCGGTATTATGATCCGAGGACGGGGAGGTATATCAGCAGTGATCCGATAGGGCTTGCCGGCGGACTTAACCCGTATCTCTACGCCAACGCCAACCCTCTGCGGTTCACCGATCCGACGGGCCTGCTTACTTGTTCGTACGACATCAGCTTGCACATGCTGTACTGCGAGAACAATCTTGGGCAGTCGTTTCTCACCTCGGGCGCCGTTTCTGGTACTGGTGCTTGTGAAAATAAATCTAGCTGCAGCGGTACAAAGAATGAGGGCCCCTTACCGCCAACGTATTACATGATCAATCCTCCCGGTGTGATTGATCCTGCACATCCGCCTGCAGATCCAAATAATTCGTTGTGGTTAAAGGGGCCCCAGGGTGCTCCCAATCCAGGGAACAGGAATGGCCTCTATATTCATCTTTACGGACTCTCGAGAGGATGCATCGCGCTTCGCAGGCCCTATTTCAACTTGTTGAAGAATTGGGCGACCACGGATAACGGAGGAGATCTGTTTGTTACTGAATAGCGCTAACGGCATCCGTCTGGAACGTGTGCTGCGCTTCCTCGTCGCAGTCGGAATCGCGCTTGCACTTCTTGGTTCTGACATTGCTTATGCCGGTGAACCACTCGATCCTGTGATGCTGTTACAAAGAATCAAGACGAAAGGGGCCGAGACTGTCTACAACAAGGAACTCACAGGAGCAACGTGGCTCGCCTTCCTAAAGAAGGTCGAGACTGGCGAAAGATTGTGGCTTGAAGTAGCGGTTGCCATTTACCCCGCAACCGATGGCGGTCCAGCGGAAGCTTTGACCTTAGCGGCGGGCGAGGCTCTCGTGCGCGCACCGCATGAAGTGCTATTACTCGTTTCCCCCAAGATGGGAATTGAAGGGGTGTGCGACTACTCTGAGATGACAATGGGATATAGAAAAGTGAATACGCGCCAGCAGGTGGTTGCAGATATTGATACCCGCATTAACGCCGTACGCAGGCTCAGCGGCTCCGATGTGGTGCCGCTTCAAAGCAAGTGCCTAAAGATTCTGGAAAACGCAAAACGCGAGATGCTGGGACCCAATGGATCGTTTCCCAGCAAGTAAATGTAAGCCAGGTAGGGTGGGCACGCCTTCTGTGCCCACGCGGAAATAAACATAACGCGATGGCGCAATATCGTGGCGGTTTATGGGTACGACACCCTCAACCGCGTGACGTGCCCGGTTACGCTGCGTGGCGTGTGGGCCGAAAAACTGCTCCTGCGTTTCCGGCACTTCCGCCATCCATGGCGGTCGGAATGCGCTTGATCTCCGCGCGCATGCGCCGCTCGGTGTGCCACAGGTCGTAGGCCGCCTGCATGCGCAGCCACAGGCCAGGCCCGTTGCCGCAGAACTTCCCGAGCCGCACGGCCATTTCCGGCGACACCGCCATGGTGCCCGACAGGATACGATGCAGGGTCTGGCGGCTGACGCGCAGTCCGCGCGCCGCGTCGCTCACGGTCATGCCCAGCGCGGGCAGTACGTCCTCGCGCAGGATGTCGCCCGGGTGGACGGGTGAAACCTTGGGGGTTCCGGTGACCGGATACTCTTTCTCTCGTGCCATGGGTCAAAACCTCTCAGTGATATTGTTCCAGGTCCACGCGCCACGCCTCGCCCTCGATCCATTCGAAGGTGATGCGCCAGGGACCGTTGACCGAGACCGCGTAGCGCTTAGGCTTCCCATGCAGGGGGTGGAGCCCGAAGCCGGGGATACTTAAATCCTGAAGCCGCTGCGCCTGATGAAGCGCATGCAGGATGCGCAGCACCCGTTTCTGGTGATCCGGCCGGACCCCCGTGCTGGCCCCGGTCTGGAACAGGTCGCGCAGGCCCTTGTGGCGGAAGCTCTGGATCACAGGACGAACTGTAGCGCATCGCATGACACATGTAAACCATCGCGAGACACCGTCGATTACGCCGAAATTACTGCTGAAACACCAAGGGCCGCGCGAGCGGCCCTTGGTGTTTCCGGTATCTGCTTGCGGAGCTAGAACGTCACATTACGCATCGACTCGCCGAGCTGCGAGGCATTGGCGTCCTTGCCCTCGAGCTTGATGCGCAGGCGCACGTCGTTCTGCGAGTCGGCGTTGCGCAGCGCGTCGTCGTAGCTGATGAACCCGGCCTCGTACAGGCGGAACAGCGACTGGTCGAAGGTCTGCATGCCGGCCTCGCCGGACTTGGCCATGATCTCCTTGATGCCGGGAATGTCGCCCTTGAGGATCAGGTCGGCGATGAGCGGGGAGTTGATCATCACCTCCACCGCCGGCACGCGGCCCTTGCCGTCCTTTTTCAAGATCAGACGCTGAGAAATGATGGACTTGAGGTTGAGCGACAGATCCATGAGCAACTGCGAGCGCTTCTCCTCGGGGAAGAAGTTGATGATGCGGTCGAGCGCCTGGTTGGAGCTGTTGGCGTGCAGGGTCGCCAGGCACAGGTGGCCGGTTTCGGCGAACTGGACGGCGAAGTCCATGGTCTCGCGGCTGCGGATTTCGCCGATCAGGATCACGTCCGGCGCCTGGCGCAGGGCGTTCTTGAGCGCCGAGTCGAAGGTCTCGGTGTCCACGCCCACCTCGCGCTGCGTCACGATGCAGTTGCGGTGTTCGTGCACGTATTCGATCGGGTCCTCGATGGTGATGATGTGTCCGTAGCTGTACTCGTTGCGGTAGCCGATCATGGCCGCGAGCGAGGTGGATTTGCCGGAGCCGGTGGCGCCGACGAAAATCACCAGGCCGCGCTTGGTGAGCGCGATGTCGG
>CAYJBG010000216.1:0-3188 GCA_964368085.1 uncultured Acidiferrobacterales bacterium
GCGGTCTGAGATCAGCGCGCCGGGCGCAATGCGCGCAGCCGGTGGGTAGTGCCTCAGTTTGAGTTTCGGCTTCCGACCCGAAACAGGCACTGCTTGCAGTCTATATCAATTATGATATTCATCATTGATATAAGGCGCTGAGGAAAGAGCGATGAAGAAACGGACCTATGCAAGCGTTTGGGATGCCCTCGAAGACACACCCGGAGCAGCCGCCAGCATGCGCGTGCGCGCGGAATTGATGATCGCCGTCCAGCGTTATGTGGAAGCGAGCGGCGAAACCCAGGCCCAGGCCGCGAAACACCTGGGGCTCACGCAGCCACGCCTCAACGATCTACTGCGTGGGCGCATCGAGAAATTCAGCCTGGATGCCCTGGTGAACATGCTGGCGCGCGTCGGTAGACATGTGGCCGTGAAGGTGAAAAGGGCCGCGTAAACGAGAGTCTCAGCCGTTTGCACTCGGGCCGTAGAGTACGGGTCACAGAGGATTTTTCGCTAATACCAGCGGCTATTGCTCTCTGTCCCGGCTCACCCGCCGCGCTTAGACGAACACCGCGGGCGATACCCCAAAGCGCTTCGCAAGCCGCTTGATCTGCCGCGCATTCAGTTCGCGCCTGCCGGCCAACACCTCGGAGACTACCCCTTGGCTGCCAATCTCCGGCAGGTCGGACTGCCGCAGGTCGTGCTGCTGCATCAAAAACTTGAGTACCGCGGCCGGCTTGGCCTTGGGAATCCGAACATGCTCCGCCTCGTATTTTTCAACAAAGACTCCGAGCGCATCGGCCAGCTCCGCAAATGGGTGTTTCTCGTCTTCTCCAATCTCGTCGAGGATCGCATCCAGCATCTCGGTTGCACGGGCGTAGTCTTTCTTCGTGCGCAGCGTGCCGAGCGGCACCACGGCCCGCAGCCGACGGTATTCCTGCGCCACTTCCTTCATCTGGTAAGCTGTCATGGTTACTCCTTCCACCGGTCACGATCGTACTCGGCATGCGTCAGCACATGCCGGATGTAAACCTTCCCACGGTTGTAGTGGATCGCGGCGATCAACCTGTACTTATTACCGCCGATATCGAAAACCGTAAACTTTCCGACTTTGTCCGCCGATCCAAACACACGCTTGAGTTCGGCAAAAGAGCCGAAATCCGTCTTGGCCATGATGGCGTACCAGATGGCCAGCGGCTCCGCCGCATCCCTGTGTCGGGCTGCGAAATCCCGCAGTCGCTTTCTTGTTATAACATGCACGGTCCGAGTGTATATCTCATTATGAGATATAGCAAGGTGGCATCTAGTCACAGAGCAATGGTGTCTGACCCCAGCTGACCGCGATGCGCTCAAGGTGGATGTAGTGCGGTTGTTGCCACAGGCGCAGGGGATGTTCGAGATCATCGATGTGTTTCGCGCCACACTCGCCGGCCGGCTCGACGCGGAAGAGGCTGCGGCCAGGCTGCGCCCATTCCTGCCGTACGGCGCGAGCGACGGTTACTGGTTCGGGCCAGGCCGGCATGGCCCGGTCGCAGGCGCTAGCGGTCTGAGATCAACGCGCCGGGCGCCATGCGCGCAGCCGGTGGATAGTGTCTCGGTTTGAGTTTCGGCTTCCGACCTATTCTGTTGAAAAACTCAAAAAACTACTGAACCGGTTTCTCCGCTGTCATCGAATACAATCGATTGTTGAAAGTAATTTCGGTGCCTGAGCTCACTGGAGGTTTCACACGGCGAAATCACAGTCACACTGCTGGGCCCCCATATGTCGGAGAAAATAATTCGCTGACGGGACCAATGTTATCGTGGCCCGACCAAAAACGGAGTTTTTCAACAAAATAGGCCGGAAGCCGAAATTCAAACTGAGACACTACCGGCGAGCCAATTTCCTAGGCTTTCTTAAGCAAGACATACACCGCCCCCGTGCCACCGTCCTGCGGGCGCGCCGAGAAGAACGCCAGTACCTGGTCCTTCTGCCGCAACCACGAATTCACCTTGATCTTGAGCACCGGCAACCGGCCTTCCGCGCCGAAACCCTTGCCGTGATATTCGCATTTGCGGTATTAGTTCTCACGGGTTCGTAACAATTATCATTAGTCGGTATCTTTGCAGTGGTACCAAATATGGCCTATATTTGGTACGTATCAAAACCGTGGGGAGGAAGCGCAACATGAAACTGAGTGAATCGGTCAAACCCATCAGCTACCTCAAGAGCAATACCGCCGAGGCGTTGCGAGACGTTAGTGAGGGCCAGCGGACCATGGTGATTACACAACACGGTGAGGCCAAGGCGGTACTTCAGGGCATTGCCAGTTATGAGCAAACCCAGGAATCTCTGGCGCTGCTCAAGATGCTGGCCCAAAGTTCCAAGGGCATCCAAGCGGGCCGCAGCAAGCCCGTCAAGAAAGCCTTTGCGGATATCCGTAAGCACATCAAGGAGCGCGCCGAGTGAAGCGTTACCGCGTCCAGCTTGTCGAGGATGCGGAGCAGGACCTGATCGACATCTACCGTTACGTAGCGACCCATGACTCGGTAGAGAAGGCCGCGGTCCTGCTGGACCGGCTGGAATCGCTCTGTTCGCGCCTTGCCGGGCTGCCCAAGCGGGGGCATATCCCGCCTGAGCTGGGCCGGATCGGTGTAACGGCTTACCGGGAGGTATATTTCAAACCGTATCGTGTCATTTACGAGGTGATCGGACAGGACGTTTTCATTCATTGCGTCCTCGACGGGCGCAGGGACATGCAGTCATTACTGCAGCGACGCCTGCTTCGCTAGCGCGAAGCATCCCCGGAGGCGAAGAACTGGATAGCGCTTCCAAGAAGCTCGATTGGTTACGAACTTCATGCGTCCGTTATTGGCCCAGGCTGTGTGAAAACGCACGATCAAATATTCCGGTGGGGCCAACAGAACGTAGGGTGCGCCCTGCGCACCATAAGATAGATAATCCGGTGCGTGGGACGCACCCTACAAGGGTTGGAGTGGGAGATTTTTTCGTGGTGAGAAAAAATTTCCGGGTTTTCACACAGCCTCGGCCGATAGCGGAAATTCAAACTAAGACACTACCATCCGGCGGATGAGCGCCAGCAGCGGCGCGGCCGTGCCGCCGAGCACGGCGCGCACATGTGCTTCGATGTCGTAGTCGAGCGCATCGAGCAGATTTTTCACGTGCAGGCCGGTTTCGGTGTCGCCCTCGATGGCGAGGCGCCGGCTGA
>CAYJBG010000217.1:0-3183 GCA_964368085.1 uncultured Acidiferrobacterales bacterium
TCGATTACGTGGTCACCAAGTTCCCGCGCTTCACCTTCGAGAAATTCCCGAAGGCTGATGCCACGCTCACCACGCAGATGAAATCGGTGGGCGAGGCCATGGCGATTGGCAGGACTTTTCAGGAGTCGTTCCAGAAATCGCTGCGCTCGCTCGAAATCGGTTCCTATGGACTCGAACCGAAGCTCGATCCGATGCTCGACAAGGATGCCGCGCGCAAGAAGCTCATGCAGGAGCTGCGTGTGCCGGGCGCGGAGCGCGTCTGGTACATCGCCGATGCCATCCGCTTCGGCATGACACTGGATGAGGTGTACGCGCTGACCTTCATCGACCCATGGTTTCTTGCCCAGATCGAGGAACTGGTGCAGATCGAAGGCGAGATCGTAAAGTCGCCGATGGGATCGAGGCGAGGGCCGCGCGCCACGGATGGCGCGTTTGCGGCTTCGAAAAAGAAAGCGCTAAGCGCTGAACGCCTGCGCGAGTGGAAACGCAAAGGCTTTTCTGACCGGCGTCTCGCGCAACTCCTGGGCAGCACCGAGGACAAGCTGCGCAAGCTGCGCCACAAGCTCAAGGTTCGCCCCGTCTACAAGCGCGTGGACTCGTGCGCCGCGGAATTTTCCACCGCCACCGCTTACATGTACTCCACTTATGAAGAGGAGTGCGAGGCGCTGCCTGAGAAGAAGGACAAGATCATCGTGCTCGGCGGCGGCCCGAACCGCATCGGTCAGGGCATCGAGTTCGACTACTGTTGCGTGCACGCCTCGTTCGCCCTGCGCGAAGACGGCTACCAGACCATCATGATCAACTGCAACCCGGAAACCGTATCCACCGATTACGACACCTCCGACCGGTTGTACTTCGAACCGCTCACGCTGGAAGACGTGCTGGAGATTATCAAGCTCGAAAAGCCCAAGGGTGTGATCGTACAGTACGGCGGGCAGACACCGCTCAAGCTGGCGCGCGCGCTGGAGAAGAACGGCGCGCCGATCATCGGCACCACGCCGGATTCCATCGATGTCGCCGAGGACCGCGAACGCTTCCAGAAGCTGATCAAGAAACTGAAGCTATTGCAGCCGCCCAACGCCACCGCACGCGCGGCGCCCGAAGCCATCAAGTTGGCCGACAAGATCGGCTACCCGCTGGTGGTGCGGCCGTCGTACGTGCTCGGCGGGCGCGCCATGCAGATCGTGCACGCGCGCGAGGAACTGGAGACCTACATGCGCGAGGCGGTGCGCGTGTCGGAAGATTCACCGGTGCTGCTCGACCGCTTTCTGAACGACGCCACCGAGGTGGATGTGGATGCGGTGAGCGACGGCAAGACCGTGGTCATCGGCGGTATCATGGAACACATCGAAGAGGCCGGCGTGCATTCCGGCGACTCGGCCTGCTCGCTGCCGCCGTACAGCCTGTCGAAAAAAATCCAGGACGAACTGCGCCGCCAGACCGTGCAAATGGCCAAGGCGCTCAAGGTCGTGGGCCTGATGAACGTGCAGTTTGCGGTGAAGGGTAACGACATCTATGTGCTGGAGGTCAACCCCCGTGCCTCGCGCACCGTGCCCTATGTCTCTAAAGCCACATCACGGCCGCTCGCCAAGATCGCGGCCCGCTGCATGGCGGGTCAGTCGCTCAAATCTCAGGGTGTGACGGGCGAAATTGTGCCTGACTACTATTCAGTGAAAGAAGCGGTTTTTCCGTTCATCAAATTCCCCGGTGTGGATACAGTGCTCGGCCCGGAGATGAAGTCGACCGGTGAAGTGATGGGCGTGGGGCGCAGCTTCGGCGAGGCGTTCGGCAAGTCGCAGACCGCCGCCGGCGCCGAGATCCCGCGCAGTGGGCGCATGTTCATCAGTCTGCGCGATTCTGATCAGAAGGCCGGTGTTGAAGTTGCGCGTTATTTTGCGGCTAATGGTTTCGAGCTTCTTGCCACACGCGGCACGTCCGCCGTACTCGACGCGGCTGGTGTACCGGTTAAGGTGGCGAACAAGGTCTCGGAAGGCCGGCCGCACATTGTTGACATGATCAAGAACGACGAGATTTCGATCATTCTCAATACCGTCGCCGACAAGCAGAGCGTGGCCGATTCCTATTCGATCCGCAGCGAGGCGCTGTTGCACAAAGTCACGAACTACACGACCCTGGCGGCCGCGCGTGCCGCCGCCGAGGCCCATCGGCAAGCCGGCGATTTTTCTGTCAACCGTCTGCAAGACCTGCACAAGGAGATAACGACATGAGCCGCAGAGGTCGCTCACGACATCCTGTCTTCCGCGACACTCGCGACGTGCAGGAGCACAAGTGCCGCAAAGGCCATGGATGGCCGAGAGCGGCCACATCCCTGTGCATCGCGGGGGCCCCGCGAAGCGGGGATGCGACCGGCGAAGGGCGTAGGACACCGACAACGAGCATTACAAAGCTAATCCGATACTTTCGGAGGTGGCGACCATGAGCAAAGTACCGTTGACGGTGATGGGCGCCGAAAAGCTGAAGGAAGAATTGCACCGCCTCAAGACCGTGGACCGGCCGCGCGTGATCCAGGCGATTGCCGAGGCACGCGCGCACGGCGACCTGTCGGAGAACGCCGAGTATCACGCTGCCAAGGAACAACAATCGTTCATCGAAGGGCGCATCGCCGAGGTCGATTCCAAGCTGTCTAACGCCCAGATCATCGACCCGAAGACGGTGAATGCCGAGGGGCGCGTGGTGTTTGGCGCGACCGTGCAGCTGCTCGATGAGGACAGCGATAAGGAAGTCACCTACCAGATCGTCGGTGACGACGAGGCCGATATCGCGCAGGGCATGGTGTCGATCAGCTCGCCGATCGCACGCGCCCTGATCGGCAAGGAGTCGGGTGAGTCGGTTGAAGTGCGCGTGCCGGACGGCACGCGCCGTTACGAGATTCTCGACGTTCGCTATCTGTGAACTTGAGAGCACTCCCGGCCGCGCATTAAGACGGCGAGAGTTTTTGCCTTGTCTGCCGGCCGGTACCGGTTTGCGCTGTTGTGTCAACTGGCGCAGAAATTATTTTTGCCGGGCGTTCAGAGACATGGATTTTCCGATATCTTTAAAGGCGTTGCTAATGTAACTATTTTTGTGCAAGCGTGCTTTCCCTTAACTGGCGTCTTAACGCAGCTTTTCGCCGCCCACATGGCCCGTTCCAAGACCAGCAATGCATGGCTTGCCGAGCACTTC
>CAYJBG010000218.1:0-3166 GCA_964368085.1 uncultured Acidiferrobacterales bacterium
CGTCCTCGACCACGATCGGCGCGCCGCTGATGAGGCTGGCGGGCGTGAAACCCTTTTCAAGCGCGGCCGAATAAATAAAGGGTTTGAAGCCCGACCCCGGCTGGCGCAGCGCCTGCGACACATGGTCGTATTGGCTGTGGAAGAAGTCGAAACCGCCGCTTAAACAGAGAATCGCGCCGCTCTTCGGGTCGAGCGCCACGAACGCGCCTTCCACCTCCGGCAATTGGGCGAGGCGCCATTGGTCCTCGTTCACTCGTTCTAGGTAGATGACGTCGCCGAGTCTGAGCACGTCCGTGACCTTGCGGGGCGGCGGCCCGAGCGTGTCTTCATCGATGTAGGGCTGCGCCCACGCCACCGCCGGAAGGTCGAGTTCGACGCGCGTACCGTCCTGGGCATAGGCGAGCGCCAGCTTTTCCTCGGTGTGGTTGACGACGGCGGGTTGTAATCCGCCCACCACCGGGTATTCCCTGAGCAGTTCGTCGAGGCGGCTGGGTTCGGTTTTGCGGTTGATATTTTCGCGGCCCGCCGGGCCGCGCCAACCGTGCCGCCGGTCGTAGGCGAGCAGCGCCTTGCGCAGGCTTGCATCCGCGGCCTGCTGGTCCTTGGCGCGGATCGTGGTGTACACGTGATAGCCGTCGGCGTAGCTGCTCTCGGTGTACTTGTTGAACATATGTTGTCGCACCAGCTCCGCGACGTACGGCGCATCCACGGTGAAGCGCAGGGCATGACGGCTCGCGCCGAGCGGCGCGCTCATGGCCCCGGTGAAGGTGGGCTCGTCGATAAAGCCGAGCTTGAGCATGCGCCGCAGCACGTAGGCGCGGCGCTCGAGCGCGCTGTCCGGGTTGAGCAGCGGGTTATAGCGCGACGGCGCTTTCGGCAACCCGGCGAGCAGCGCCATTTCCTGCAGGCCGAGATCGTCCAGGTTTTTACCGAAATAAATCTGGGCGGCAGCGGCGAAGCCATAGGCGCGACTGCCGAGGTAAATCTTGTTGAGATAGAGCTCGAGGATCTGGTCTTTGTTAAACTCGCGTTCGATCTTGAAGGCGAGCAGCACCTCCTTGACCTTGCGCTTGTAGGTTTTTTCCGGAGAAAGAAAATAATTGCGCGCCACCTGCATGGTGATGGTGCTGGCGCCCTCCGCGGTGTGTCCGCGCCGCAGGTTGTTGATGGTGGCGCGCGCTACACCCAGGAAATCCACGCCCTGGTGCGAGTAGAAGCCGTCGTCTTCGGCGGACAGAATCGCCCGGATCAACTGCGGCGGGACCTGCGCGACCTTGACCGGGATGCGCCGCTCCTCCCCGAACTCGGCGATCAACGTGCCTTCCGCGGTATAAACGCGCAACGGCACCTTGAGACGGTTCTCACCCAACTCGTCCAGCGATGGCAGGGTGGGGGTGAGAAGCAGGGCCACGGTGGCGGCCAGCAGCACCCCCAGCACGAATACCCCGGTGGCGGCGAACAGCACCATTTGCCAGGGTTTTTGCGGGAGAAACGGGGTGAGTTTTTGTCTAGTGAACTGGCTGTGCAAAAGCTTCATGCGGTGTGAGTCGGGGTGGTGAAGGACTTTCAGGTCAAGGAGTTGCCCTGGATTCCGCGTGCCGCCGCCGCAGTATAAACAGTTTCATGTTCAGTCCATAAGGCATTTGTCATTTCCGTTTGTCATCGTCTACATTTGGGGGTAGCATTTAATGCTAAATCGCATATAGTCTGCTTAAGCCACTGGGAATAAGAGGAAAACAACACACATGCTGGGTAGGCTCCTGGCCAAGGGTAAATCCGCCCCGCAGGGTGGTGGCAAGGCGTCGTCCTCAGGCGTCTTTGGCAAGCTGCTGCTCAAGAAAAAGCTGCCCCTGCTGGGGGTGGATATCAGCGCCTCCTCCGTCAAGGTCCTGGAGCTCAGCAAGACCGGCGAGCACTATCGAGTGGAACGCTACGCGGTCGAGCCCATGCCGCAAAACGCCATGGTCGAGCACAACATCACCGAAGTCGAGCAAGTGGCGCAGGCCATTGCGCGGGCGGTGAAGCGCTCCGGCAGCCGCCTCAAACACGCGGCGCTGGCGGTGGCCGGATCGCACGTGATCGGCAAGGTCGTGAACATGCCGGCGGGCCTGAGCGACCGCGATCTGCAGTTGCAGATTGAGATGGAGGCCGACCGCCATATTCCCTATCCGCTGGACGAAGTCAATATGGATTTTGAGGTGCTCGGCCCCGCGTCCGAGGGCGCCGAGCAGACGAACGTGTTACTCGCCGCCTGCCGCAAGGAAATCGTGGACGATTACGCGGCGGTCGCGGACAGCGCCGGCCTCACGCCGGTCGTGATTGACATCGAAACCTACGCCATGGAAAACGCCTACGAGCTCATCGCCCGCAACCTGCCGGGCGGCGGCATGGAACGGACCGTGGCGATTCTGGACATCGGCGCCACCACCACCACTCTCAACGTCATGCACAACTGCCGCTCGGTATACACGCGCGATCACAGCTTCGGCGGGCGCCAACTGACCGAAGAAATTCAGCGCCGTTATGGCCTCTCTTACGAAGAAGCCGGGTTGGCCAAGAAACAGGGCGGGTTGCCGGATAATTATCAGACCGACGTGCTGCGACCGTTCATGGAGGGGCTCTGCCAGGAAGCAATGCGCGCGTTGCAGTTCTTCTACTCGTCCAGCCCGTTCAACAGTGTCGACCAGGTGCTGCTCGCCGGCGGCTGCGCACAGGTCGCCGGCATCGATGAGCTGGTGGCCTCGCGCGTCGGCGTGACCACCGCCGTCGCCAATCCTTTCTCCAGCATGTCGTTGGCCTCACGCATCAAACCGCAAATGCTGGCGGCGGACGCACCGTCGCTCATGATCAGCTGCGGGCTGGCGCTGCGCGGGTTCGATGCATGACGCGCCGGAATCTTAATCCCGTCGCGGTCGCTCTCGCACATCCATGTGCTCCGCGACACTTGGGCTCCTGCCCGGCGCGATCTGCTTTCCAGCATGTCGCTGGCCTCACGCATCAAACCGCAAATGCTGGCGGCGGACGCACCGTCGCTCATGATCAGCTGCGGGCTGGCGCTGCGCGGGTTCGATGCATGATGCGCCGGAACCTTAATCCCCTCGCGCTTGCCTTGCGGTCGCTCTCGCACATCCATGTGCTCCGCGACACTTGGGCTCCTGCCCGGCGC
>CAYJBG010000219.1:0-3162 GCA_964368085.1 uncultured Acidiferrobacterales bacterium
AGCTTGTCGCGCCGTTGCCGGACGGGGTCGCGCTGGCGGCGCGCATGTCGAGCGACATCGACCTGGTGCATGTCTTCTCCACGCAAAAAACGCATCTGCGCAAAACGTTGCGCGCCTGCCTTGCGAAGCTCAAACAAAACGGGATGATCTGGGTATCCTGGCCCAAAAAGTCCTCGAAAGTCCCGACCGATATTACCGAAGACACAATCCGGGAGGTCGCGCTGCCCCTCGGGCTTGTCGATATCAAGGTTTGCGCCGTGGATGAAGTCTGGTCCGCCCTGAAGCTGGTTATTCGAAAAGAAAATAGAAAACCGAAGTAAACAACAGCGCCCGCCGGCGCCGGATGATAAGGATTCGGGCAACGTCGACAGGCGTGCATGTAGCTATTTGCAGGAGAGCGTTGCACGTACGATGTGTACCAACCCGCCACTTGCCCGCCTTGATGCATCTGAGTAATGTAGTTGCGGGCAAACAAACCGGGTCGCGAGACTCGCAAGGAGGATAGGCCATGATTCGCAAGGTTGATTATTTCGCGATGCAGGTTCAGGACCACGCGGGCGTTGCGCACAAGATGCTTGCGCAGTTGCGCAAGGCGGGCGTCAATCTGCTGGCGTTCACCGGATTCCCGAGCGGGCGCGGTTCGCAGATGGATTTCGTTCCTGCAAACAGCGCGGCGTTCAGGAAGGCGGCCAAGGCCGCCGGCTGGAAGGTCGGCAAGGCCAAGACCGGTTTCCTGATCCAGGGCTCAGACCGCACCGGCGCGCTCGATGCCACGCTCAGTAAGCTGGCGCGTGCCAAGATCAACGTCACGGCCGTGGACGGCGTGGTGGCCGGCGGCGGCCGCTACGGCGCGATCCTGTGGGTCAAGTCCAAGGATTTCGCCAAGGCATCGAAGACACTCAAGGCCCGTTAAGCCGCTCTCCGGCCGCGGGAGCCGATGTCGCGCCATGAACGGCTCACGTCATTTCCGAGCCGGGGTCAGACATTGACCGGTACGAAACGTGTGACGGCACACGGCGGGTTTCGGCCGAATCCGCTTGCAGACCCACTATTGCCGTGAGCATTCAGATAGAGCCGGGCTCAATCCCATCGATGGAGAGCGTGAGAGCTTCGTCGTCGCCGAGTGATGAGCAGTCGATCAGCGGCCCGTGTTCGCGGACGGCGAGATGCGCGTACTTTCTCAATGTAGGTTGGGTTAAGCCGCGGCCGCCCTCGCGCATCCATGCGCTCCGCGGCATTCGTACTTCCCTGTACAGCACAAGCGGCGAACCCAACAAAATCATACTGGCTTAGTCAGGCTGCGTTATTGCAGACGTGACCTTTGCCACCCTGCCCTTAAGGGGGATACAGCTGTGCTGTGCAGGATGCACGAATGCCGCGAGCGCATGGATGCGCGAGAGCGGCCGCTTAATCCACCCTAACATTTCTGAATTTATAGAGGTTCCATATAATCAATAAGTTATAGTAATTTATCAGTTTGCATGACCAACATAGTAAGCATATATGTTGACATACTGAAGTAATTAGTAAATATTTATATTTACTTTAAATAGTAGTATGTAAATATAAACATTTACCATATGGCCAAGAAATACCAAAAATCAGCCCTCGAACAACTGGATACAAGCCTTATCCGGTTTGCCCCGTTGCGCGAGGTGCCGCCGCCCCGAAATGGCTGGATCCGGGCCCTTCGGGATGCCCTCGGCATGAGCGGTCGCCAACTGGGCAAGCGCTTGGGCGTCAGCAAGATGCGCGTCGCGGACATGGAACGGGCGGAGGTCGCGGGCGCCACCAGCCTGAAAACCTTGCGGCGCGCCGCCGAGGCCATGGATTGCGTGCTGGTGTACGCCCTGGTTCCAAAAACCAGTCTCAAAGAAACGGTGCGAAAACAGGCTCGCCACAAAGCCCGGCAGGACACGGCGCGCGCCGCTCACACCATGGGGCTGGAAGATCAGGCGCTGACCGGGGAGGAATCCGGCAAAGCGATGGAGATGGCCACCGAGTCCTTGCTGGAAAAGATGCCGAAAACGCTATGGGACTAACACAATGCGCACAACGCCCAAGGATGGCGCGACGCCGCTGGACCCGGACGAATCGGAAGGCCTGGTTCCCACCCACGTCACCACCCGGGAAGAACTCAACCGCCTGGAGCAGGAGAACATCGTCGACGCCATGCAGTGGCTGGAGACCGCTCGCCCCAAAGACATCCTGAGCGAAGTGTTTCTCCGCAAACTGCATCAACGAATGTTCGGTCGCGTGTGGGAATGGGCGGGGTGGTTCCGTACCAGCGACAAGAATATCGGCGTGCCGAGGGAACGCATCGGCGTCGAGCTGCGCAACCTGTGCGAGGACACCAGGGCCCAGATCGAGCACGCTTCCTATCCCGCGGACGAAATCGCCTGCCGGTTTCACCATCGGCTGGTGTGGATCCATCCCTTCCCGAACGGCAACGGCCGTCATGCCAGACTCATCACCGACCTGCTGCTGGAAAAAATTCTGCAGCGGCCGCCCTTCACGTGGGGCGGCATGCGCGGCATAGCGGAAGGCGATATCAGGACGGCGTATCTGGATGCCTTGCGCGCCGCGGACCGGGGTGATTTCAGCAGGTTCGCCGAATTCGTGCGCAGACAGTGAATGACGCGCAGCGGCCGGCGAGGGGTCTCTGACTTGCTGTTTGCTTATTTCTTGCGCATCAAAAATAATCTGGATGTTGGCCTGCGCCAGCCGACAGGGAGGGGGTTTGGTCATGAGGAATAATTCGCTCAATAAGCCGACTGAGGTTACGAAGGTAGCGGACCAGATTCGCCGCAGGCCGCCGCCGCATACCATTGATGTGTTAGTGCAAGACGGTATCTGACCCCGCGCCGCGGGCGACCAAGAAGGACGTGGCCTGAGACCGGCGGTACTGATTGGCAATACCGGTTGCGCCAGAAACGTAGGGTGCGCCCTGCGCACCAGTATTAATGAATATTGGAGGCAAGGACGCCCGGTCACCTGGGCCTGATTTTGCGCCGTGCACGCAAGCGCTTGTTGGCAGTAAGAGGTAAAATTAAATCTGTCACCATTTTTGGTCAGTACCCGAGTACTACGGGTACTATATGTAGTACCCGGGTACTAGTGGGTACTACGGGTACTGGGTACTATTCCGTCTAATTGTAGTTA
>CAYJBG010000220.1:0-3161 GCA_964368085.1 uncultured Acidiferrobacterales bacterium
TCGCTCGCGCCGATTCTCTGGCGCCTGCCCTTGTACGGCATCGAGCTGCCGCGCCAGGCCAAGCCGATCATGGACTATGCCGAGCGCGTGTTCGCGCGCAAATCGTTCAAGCTGAGCCTCACCGACGCGGAGCGCGACATGCGCCCGCGCGGCAAGTAGAGATGTCGTGTCGGCCCAGCGTTCTACCCGTCCGTATCTGATTCGCGCGCTGCACGAGTGGGCCCTCGACAGCGGCCTCACGCCTCAGATCGCGGTCGACGCCAACGCGCCCGGCGTGCAGGTGCCGGCCGGCTTCGTGCGTGACGGGCAGATCGTGCTGAATCTCCATCCGCAATCCGTGCACCAGCTCGAGCTCGGCAACGACACCATCTCCCTGTTCGCGCGTTTCGACGGCAAGAGCGAGCCCGTGGTCATCCCGGTGCAGGCGGTGCTCGCGGTGTACGCGCGCGAGAACGGTCGCGGCATCCAGTTCCCGCCCGGGGAAGACGGTGTCGAACCGCCGCCGACCGCGCCGGTTACACCCACGACCACCGACGCCCCCCGCAAAGGCACGCATCTCAAGCGCGTGAAGTAGTCCTTCCAGCCGCCGAAGCCTTGGCGGGATGTTTGGACTATGCTTTCCAATAGTCATTGCATCGTCCATGACTGACAGACCGGTAAATTGTACGCAGAGTTTCGTTCGTATTCCCTCTCCCTCCGGGAGAGGACGAGGGTGAGGGCCAGATACGGCAAAACCGCCCCATCCTGTCTCTACTCCCGCTGAAGAGAACGGACACAGATACTGCAATGGCGTGCTTTATTTGCTGTGCCCCTTAAGGAGAAGGAGGAATCCACATGCGTTTTCTGAGCCTGTGTCTGCTGCTGTTCGTACCCGCAATTGCCTTCGCCGGTGTCGGCGTGTTCACCGACGTGACCGGCGACACACACATCCAGCGTGGTGAGCTTTATCTCGCGGCCGCGCCGGGTGTGGAGGTGGAAGAGGACGACATCCTCGAAACCGGCAACAACGCCAGCGCGCAAGTGGAGATGAACGACGGCACGCTGCTCAAACTTGGCGCCGCCAGCCGCCTGTTGCTGGCCGACTACAAATTCGACAGCGGCGGCAATGTCGTCAACGCCGGCCTCGAGGTATTGACCGGCTGGCTGCGCTTTGCGGTCTCCCGGCTGCGCAGCCGCGACAGCCGCTACACCATCGGCACACCCACCATGACCATCGGCATCCGCGGCACCGAAGGCGTGATCGAAGCGGAAGGCGCGCGTGGCGGCCTGTTCCTCGAAACGGGTGAAGTCGCGGTACACGCCGCGAATGCCGGCAGCGTGCCGGTGCGCGCCGGCGAATACATCGAGCGCACCCAGGGCCGGCCGTTTGCGCGCCCGGGCGCGGCGCCACCCGCGTTCCGCGCACGCATGCCGGCCAGCGTGCAGCCGCGCATGGCGCGGCGCGCACACTTGCTCAAGCAGCGCGGCGTGCCGCCGCAGCAGATCCGCCGCATCCTGCGCGAGGACCGCGAGCGTTACCTGCACCAGCATCCGCATCTGCGCCAGAAGTTCGAGCAGCGCTTCCGCGAACGCGCGCGCAACGACCCCGAGTTCCGCGAGAAGATGAAGGAGAGGCGCCAGCAGAACCGCGAACAACCTCCGCGTCGTCCGCGCCGGAACGGGGCCGCCTCGGACCAGTCGTGATGCCGGCGGAGGCGGCATGATCCGGGCGCTGCAGGCCGACATCACCACGCTTGGAGTTGACGCGATTGTGAACGCCGCGAACGAGAGTCTGCTCGGTGGCGCGGGCGTGGACGGCGCCATCCACCGCGCCGCCGGCCCGGAACTGCTGGCCTGCTGCCGTTCGTTGCACGGCAGTCCAACCGGCGAGGCAAAGATCACCCCGGGTTTCAAGTTACACGCCAAATGGGTAATTCACGCTGTCGGCCCAGTGTGGCGCGGCGGGCACGCCGGCGAGCCGTTGTTGCTCGCGTCCTGCTATCACAAATCGTTGGAACTCGCGCGCGGGCAGGGCGTGCATCGCATCGCATTTCCCTCAATCGGCACCGGAGTATATGCCTACCCCAAGGAGCAGGCGGCGCGCATCGCCGTGTCCGTCATGCGCCAGTACGAAACAGATTTCGATGAGATCATCGCCTGTTGTTTCAGCGCCGCTGACAAGGCGCTTTACGACCGGCTGCTTGCCGGGGCCTGAGACCCGGGCGTAAGCTGTTGCTTTCGGAAGAACAACAATGCGAGGGATGGCCATGGAGATCCGTACGGTGCGCAAACCCGGAGAACGGGGAACGCAGGCGTTGATGCAGAAATACGGCGAGCGGCTGGTCTGCATCCGCTACCGCTACGACCCGGCTCGCAAAAAGCGATTCAAAACCGTTGAGTTGATCGTAGCCGAGCAGGACTGGCAGCCGCCCGAACCACACCCGCAGGAGGACAAGGCCACCAGCCTGAGTCCCAAGCGCTACAACACGCTTCGCGTCGGAATCCGGGTCGGATTTCAGGAATCCGAGCTTCGCAAGCAGATCAAAGCGGCCGGCGGTATGTGGGATGCTTCAGAGCGGCTATGGTTCGTGCCGGAAGAGGAAGTCCGAAGGCTGGGGCTGGTGCAGAGAGTAGCCAAACGCTAATGGGTACTACATATAGTACCCGGGTACTAGTGGGTACTACGGGTACTAGGTACTATTCCGTCTAATTGTAGTTAGATTTTTTACTTGGCCAAAGGAGGCCCAAATGAGCGACAAAGTTACCTGGCTTACCCATGAGTTCAACGTCCATCAGCATGGCGCAAACTGGAACGACACTGGGGGCGTGTACATTTTTGCCGGTATCACTCCGCAGAATCAGTGGAAGGCTTATTACATTGGGAAGGCCGAGAGTCTTCTCTCTCGCGTTCCTTCTCACGAACGATGGAATGAGGCGGTTCGGCTGGGGGCCACCCACGTCCATGCGAAGGCGGTGGCGCAGGAGGCCACGCGGGTTCAAGTTGAGGCTCAACTAATAGAGGCTTATCAGCCCCCGCTAAATACTCAGAATCGGTAGCAGTCATGTTTCGTCTCCTTAAAAAATCTAACTTTTCGTTCCAGCGGATGCGCCTGACGGCGCACCGCTGAACTTCACGTTGAGACTGTAGAAAAACTCCCCAAACCACGTAAAATCAAGCCATC
>CAYJBG010000221.1:0-3148 GCA_964368085.1 uncultured Acidiferrobacterales bacterium
GTGCAGCAGGCGCACAAGGAAGACCGCATCACCTTCACCGCGCTCACCCCGTGGCCGGGCGAGGGATCGGTCTGTGCCGAAGGGCGTTATATGGAAGGAGATACCGAGAAACGCGCCGGAATTTTCATCGGCCCGGAGTTCGGCACCGTGCAACGCAGCGACCTGGTGGAAGCCGCCCGTGAGTGTGGTGATGCTGGCTTCGATGTGCTGATCGCCTGCGCCTTCAACTACGAAGCGCACGCCACCGAGTTCAGCAAGCTGGGCCGCATCCCCGTGCTCAAGGCGCGCATGAACGCTGATTTACACATGGCCGAAGACCTCAAGAACACCGGCAAGGGCAACCTCTTCGTGATCTTCGGCGAGCCGGACATCACCCTGCTCACTGAGAAAGACGGCAAGCTGCGCGTGAAAGTAAATGGCGTGGATGTATTCAAACCCCAAACCGGCGAAGTCATCAGCGATGGCGCCGACGGCATCGCCTGCTGGTTCATCGACACCGACTACAACGAAGAAAGCTTCTTCGTCCGCCACGCCTACTTCCTCGGCGCCAACGACCCCTATAGCGCGTTGAAAACGACGCTGAAGGCGGAGATCGACCCCGAAGCCTGGGCCACCCTGAACAGCGACACCTCCCGGCCATTTGACAAACCGAAGAAGGGCCGAATCGCCGTGAAGGTGATCAACCACTTGGGGGATGAGGTGATGAAGGTGTTTAAGGTTGCCTGATGAAACTGACAAAACTCAAAATTCAGAATTTCAAGCGCGTGCAGTCAATCGAGATCGACTTGGCAGACGTGAACATATTGGTTGGCAAGAATGGCAGCGGAAAATCGTCAATTATACAGGCCATCCATCTTGCTTGCTGTGTCATGCGGCAAGTGGAACGTGTTGAGAAAGGAAAGACCTCAACCGTCGGCATAGATGATTTGGATTATCTGCCTTCCAACAATTACAAGCTTTTGGGACACAAGGCTGAGTGGGGCAACAAGGCTGGAACATCTTCGTCAGATGTCACGCTGATGTTTGAACGTGAACAGGCAGCGTTCACCGCATCCTGTGAAATGCGTTCGGCCCGAAATGCTGGAATTTCAATTACGGGCAGTGTCCCGAACGAACTCAATGAAATTCTGCGCAAGAAGAGGAAGTTCTTTTCAGCATACATCCCTGGCATTTCGGGCATCCCAAACAAAGAAGAAAAGAGGTCCCAAAAAGTTGTTTTGAAAGCGTGCTCCTACGGTGACTCTAACGTAATCCTCAGGAATGCCCTGCTCTTGCTAAAGCAACTGGACGCTCAAAACATTACCCGCATTGAAACGTGGATCAGTGAAATTGCCGAACCGATGAAGATCGCCGTAGCCCACGCTGATGACAAAGACCTCGCCATCTCGTGCGACATCACCGTTGGCATTGACACGCGACCCGTTGAGCTAATTGGCACAGGTTATCTCCAACTCATCCAAATCTTCTCATACGTGCTGTTATTCGAGCCTGGCATTCTGCTGATTGATGAGCCCGACATTCACCTTCATCCTACAGTCCAAGAGAAGCTGATCAAAGTCCTAGCGAAAGTAGCTCGTGAGAGACACCTACGGATACTGCTTACTACACATTCACCATTTGTCGTGAGGGGTGCACCGCCTGATACCAATGTTTACTGGGTCAATGAGGGCAAAATAGAGTCGAAAGATCGGCGCCAAGTCGAATTGGCGTTGGGTTGGGGTGCATTTGGAAAAAAGATCATCGTCGTCTCCGAAGACACCAACACCGATCTGTTGAAGAAGTTAATTGCCCAATGGCCCGGTATAGATATGTTTGTCACGTATTTTCCTGGCACCGGATACAAGAGCATTACGACACCCAAGCAAGCCGCCGAAATTGCTAAGGCGCTCGGGGACAAGTATAAAATACTGGTTCATCGCGACCGTGATTCATTGACGGATGAGGAAGTGACAGAACTGAAAAAGAACTATGCTGCCGAAGGTGCGACGTTATGGTTCCCGGAGCTTTCTGACATCGAAGCCTATTTTTGCCACCCTACCTTCATCAAGAACCTTCTTGGTTGCACTGAAGAGGAAGCATCGCAATACGTCGAGACTGCGTTAATAAAACGCGCCGCAGAAATAGATGCAAAATTCAAAGCTCAAAGAAGTGAGCACAACAAAGAGCTTCATGGAGAAGGAGGCGGTCCGACCAATGACGTTGTTTGGCAGCAGTTCCAGCAAAGAGCCTTGAGGGGGTCAAGAGGGAAGACTGTCTTTGCAGAGTTAAAGACCATTCCGGGCAACGCCTTTCGGCCCGAGAAGATATTGGAACATCAATTTGTGGCGGAAATTGCCCCTAGCCTGAGGTTAGTGCTCCAACAACTTTTGGCATGATATGGACTTCCTTATCGCAGACACCTTCACCGACAGCCTCGCACGGTTGACCGGCGACGAGCAGAAGGCCGTCAAGACGACGGCGTTCGACTTGCAGATCAACCCGGCCAATCCCGGCATGAGCTTCCACAAGCTCGACAAGTCTAAGGACAAAAACTTCTGGTCGGTGCGGGTTGGCAGCAACATCCGGCTCATTGTTCACAAGAGCGATACGAGCCTCTTGCTCTGTTACGTCGGCCACCACGACAAGGCTTATGACTGGGCGGAACGGCGCAGACTGGAGACACATCCTAAAACAGGCGCCGCGCAACTGATCGAGATGCGGGAGACGGTGAAGGAGGTCGTTGTCCCGGTTTACGTGCAGGCAGAACTTGCTGCTGAGCCGAAACCTGCCGCCGAGAAGAAGCCCATGTTCGCCGGAACGTCCGATGACGAACTACTCGGCTACGGCGTGCCTGCTGAGTGGCTCGACGACGTGAAGAACGCAACCGAGGACACGCTGCTGGCCTTGACCGACCACCTGCCGGCCGAGGCTGCTGAGGCGTTGCTGGAACTGGCGACGGGCGGCAAGCCCCGCATGCCCAAGCCCGCCATGGTCGCGGCGAATCCCTTCGAACATCCCGATGCCCAGCGCCGCTTCCGGGTGATGACGAATGTGGAAGAGTTGCAGCGCGCTCTCGATTTCCCCTGGGAGAAATGGACGGTCTTCCTGCATCCAGAGCAACGGCAATGGGTGGAGCGTGACTATACCGGCCCAGCGCGCGTCTCTGGTT
>CAYJBG010000222.1:0-3146 GCA_964368085.1 uncultured Acidiferrobacterales bacterium
TTGCCTTTACCTCGAAGATCAACGAAGGCATGAGCTGGGGCATCATGGTCAACGCTTTGGGCGGCATGAACACCGACTACCGTGCTGCCCCGATGGCTGGCGGTGTTGCAGGTCCGCAAACCGTCGATCTCTCGGGCATGATTGTTGCCCCGACCATGAGCTTCGCGCTCGGCAAGAACGCCACGCTCGGCGCCTCGCTGCTTATTGGCTACACAAATTTCCGGGTGCGGAACCTGTTCGGCTCCGGACTCAGCAACGAAGGCTCCACCGTCGGTTATGGCGTGAAGTTGGGTGGTGACTTCAAGGTGGCTGATGGCATTTCGGTCGGTGCCGTTCTCCAGCCGAAGGTGGTTATGGATGAGTTCGATTTTTTCAAGAGCTTCCTCGTCGGTGGTTTTGGCTTCACGGGGGATGCGGCGCTGACGTTGCCCAATATCGCCGGTGTCGGCGCCAAGTTTGCGGTGGGTAACAATATGAATATCGTTACCGACCTCATGTACTACCAGTGGACGAGCGTGGACGTATTTGAGTTCTTTGGTTGGGATGACCAGTTCGTGATCAAGGCCGGCCTGGAATACCGTGCATCCGACAAACTGGCGTTGCGTGCCGGCATCAACTACGGCAAGTCGCCAATCCAGGGTGGCAACCGGACCGGTAACGGCGCAAGTGATGCAGCATTCGCCAACTATCCGTTCCCGGCCATCTCCGAGCAGCATATTACCGTTGGCCTTGGCTACAAGATGGACAAGAACATGGCGGTCAATGCCTATTACCTGCATTCGCCAGAAGCCTGCCAGACCGCCACGACTGTATCCACTGGGCCGGTAGCTGCCGGTACAGAGATCTGTATGACCCAGAACGCCTTCGGTCTCGGCTTCAACTACGCCGCGAAGTAACGAATGGGCTGTTGACTTGAAAAGTGGGTAACACCGCGGGGCTACAGGAAACTGTAGCCCCGTTTTTTTCAGAGCCGGCCTGAGAGGCGGACCCAAGCGAAGAATTAATCTGAATCCATTTCTTGCGAGAGGTGAAGAACCATGTTGCGCTCTGTGTTGAACAAGATTTTCGCGGCGGCCCTGTTGGGGCTGATCTGCGCACTGCCGGTGCGTGCGGGCGACGTGCTGCTCAAGCCCTTTGTGCTCGGCGCCACGCCGGCCGGTAACCTGGAGGCGGTGGTGGCGGCGGTGAAGACCGCGCTCAAGGCACAAGGCTTTGAAGAAGCCGGCAGCTACTCGCCCTACGCCGGCGCCACGGTGATAGTGGTCACAAGCCCGGAGCTGAAGGCGGCCGCGGCCGGCGACAAGCTCGGTGGTTTTGGGGCCGGTCAACGGTTGGCGGTGACTGATAACAAGGGCAAGTTGCAGGTGTCTTATGTAAACCCGATGTACCTGGGCGCGGCGTACGGGTTAGGCAGCAGGCTTGAGGCCGTGTCGACCAAACTCAAGGCTGCGCTCGGCGCCGTACAGGAATTCGGTTCAGCGGAGGGCCTGACGGCGGAGAAACTTGCGCCGGGCCATTATCATTACATGGTGGGCATGCCGTATTTCTATCAGGTCGATGTACTCGCCAAGCATGCGGACTACCAGACCGCGCTGGCGACAGTGGAGAAGGGACTGGCCGCCGAGAAGGGCGGCACCAGGAAGGTGTATCGCATCGATCTGCCCGGCCAGCAGACGAGTGTGTTCGGTGTCGGGATTGTCAGCGGCGATGGTATCGATAAGGGCGACAAGGACACCGACAAGGAGATTATGGATATCCTGGACTGGCAGGAACTGCGCATCACGGCTGTCTTGCCGTACGAACTGTTGGTGCGGGGCGGTGAGGTCGTATCTCTGCGTGGCCGTTACCGTATTGCACTGTATTCACCGGACACCAAGATGGCCGGCGCGCACGGCTTTACCAAGATCATGAGTTCGCCGGGCGGCATCAAGGCTGCCCTCAAAGCCGTGGCGGAAGGCGACAAGGTTAAATGATTCCGGTTGCAGGTTTCGCGTTCAATTTTTTGTAACGCAGTGGCCAACCCGGGACAAAATAATCTCCGCCGCAAGCGGCGGAGATTATTCTAAAATCCCGTTCAAGATCGGGATCGTGGTGGATGGACAAGCGCAGTGGCCGCGCGTCACCTGTTTGGCAGTAACTATGCCGCGCGCGACGCGAAGCGCATCAAAAGGCTGCCGGTTTTTGCCGGTTGACCGGCTTTCGGCAGTATGCCGTCTTCCTGCATCTTGACGATCAGGTTTCTGTAGATATTTTTACGCATATCCTCGATACCGCTAAACGGCTTGAACGGGAAGACAAACATCATGGGAAGCCATTGCACCAGTGTTGCCGAGTCTTTCAGTTTATAGTCGCGCGTCTTGCCGTCTGCCGTAGTAACCTTGCAGGTGGCTTCCATGGTGCTCGTTGCCCATGAGGGGATGGTGTACAGACTCAACCCGGTAATAACCGCCCCCACCATCGCGGCGGGATCGGCCGAATCTACCAGCTCTACGATGATGGAAATGTCTTTGCCGCTGCCTTTCTCGACGGTCGTAAAGTAGCCGGACTCGCGCAGGACCTCGGCGAACTCCTTTTCGTGGATAGCCCGTGCATGTTCATGGCTCGGACGCTTGCTCCCCATGTCTACTGCGGATGCAAATTCATAGCCGGCCGTGGGCTTCTTTGCCGTGGCCACAGGACCCGTCAAGGTTCCTACCTCAGGGAGATCGTTACTTCTGAATACTGCGCAGCCCAGCAGAGATACAGAGATTCCCCAAAAGACAAAAATACTCACTGCCACTCTGATGAAGGTCATAACATGTTCCTCGTTCACAGGGCATTTCCAGTTTTAACCACGCCATATAGTCAGCGTGCCAGCGCAAAAATTATATATCGCGGTTAAGTAATTGGCGAGGTGGGTGTGTGTCCGAAAACGCGGCGTTACTCTACTTTTTTGACGGGGCCCGGAGTTCAGTTGATTGTCCTTGCGGCATTCGCCCCGTCTTCTCGGCCCTGGTACGAAATAGCTGCCTCAGGGGCGGACGAAAACCTGAGGATAGAGCGTCTGCCGCGTGAGCAGCCGCTGCGGCCATCCATGGCGGTCGGCCGAAAGACTGCTCCTGCGTTTGTCCCCGTAGGGACGGCTTCGCGCTCCGCACTTCTGCCCT
>CAYJBG010000223.1:0-3131 GCA_964368085.1 uncultured Acidiferrobacterales bacterium
CCGGGCAGTTGTCGGTAATCGGCAGGTCGTTGTCCACGGTCTTGGGCACGTGGATCGCCTGGATGGGGTAGCCCAGGGTCTCGGACAGTTGTGAGACTTTAAGGCAAGTGTCGGCCGAGTCGCCGCCGCCGTTGTAGAAGAAGTAGCCGATGTCGTGCGCCGCGAACACCTCGATCAGGCGCTCGTATTCGCGCTTGTTGGCCTCAAGGCTCTTGAGCTTATAGCGGCAGGAACCGAACGCGCCGGAGGGGGTGTGGCGCAGGGCGCGAATGGCGCTGGCCGATTCCTTGCTGGTGTCGATCAGGTTTTCGGTGAGCGCGCCGATGATGCCGTGGCGGCCGGCATACACCTTGCCGATTTTCTTAGGGTATTTACGCGCGGTTTCAATCAGGCCGCAGGCCGAGGCGTTGATCACCGCGGTGACGCCGCCGGACTGGGCATAGAAGGCATTCTTTGGTTTCTTGCGGGTTGCCATGGTTGGGTCTCTGTTATGTGAAATGACGGAAGGTTAAACGAAAAATCGTTACACGTTCGGGTCGGCAGCGCGTTTGGCGGCATGGTCGGCCTGCACTTGCAGCAGTGTCGTCACGCACTCGCCGATGTCGGTGTACTCGTTGTGCCCGGTGCCATACTGGTCGCGCACGCTGTAGAAGAACTGGTTGCGGTAGGCCTGTTCGCCGGTCTTGAAGATGACGAACTGCGCCTTGTCTTCGCGCCAGTAAGCCACGGGACAGAGCGTCAGTTCGCGGTCGGATGGGTCGAGCCGCAGCTCGGCGTCGGCGGTCTGGACATCGACTTCCTTGCGGAAGCGTTCGGTCACCGCCTGGCGGATGACCCACAATTCCGTATCGTTAAAGTCAGGTATTTTCTCGTGCATTGTTTCCGGGGCGACCCGCGGGCATTGCGCTTCAGAGGGCGGTTCGGGCGGTCGCCGGTCTTTTTGGATCGGCGATTATACGGTGCGTCACGGCCGGGACGAAATCTGGCGGGGCTGCGGCTGTTGCCGCCGCAACCCATTGACGCCACACAGGGCAGGAGGTAGTTTAGCGCGGCGTGAGCGGGCCCGGCTTAAGGGAAGTGCAGCCGACCGGAATAACAATCAGCGAACCAAAGCGAGAACAACCATGCGAATCGTACTACTGGGAGCGCCGGGTTCCGGCAAGGGAACGCAGTCCAAGCTGCTGATCGAAAAGTACAAAATTCCACAAATCTCCACGGGTGACCTGCTCCGGGCGGCGGTTTCGGCCGGCAGCGATCTCGGCCGCAAGGCCAAGGCGGCGATGGATGCCGGCAAACTCGTGTCTGACGACGTGGTGCTCGGCATGATTCAGGAGCGCCTGTCAAAACCGGACGCACGCGCCGGCTTCATCCTCGACGGTTTCCCGCGAAATATTCCGCAGGCGCAGGCGCTGGATGCGATGCTGGCGCGCATGAGCCAGCCACTGCAACTCGCGCTGCTGGTGGACGTGGACAGCGAAGTGCTGATGAAGCGTATCACCGGGCGGCGCATCTGCTCGAACGCCTCGTGCGGCGCGATTTACAACATTTATTTCTCGGCGCCCAAGGCTCCGGGCCGGTGCGACAAGTGCGGCTCGAGCCTCGCACACCGTTCGGACGACAACGAAAACACCGTACGCAGCCGCCTGCAAGTGTATGGACAGCAGACCGCGCCGCTCGTGACCTACTACAAGGCACAGGGCAAGTTGCGCACCGTGCGTGGCACCGGCTCGGTGAACGAGATTTTCAAGAACGTCACCGACATCATCGAAGTGCAGATGCGTCCGCTCGCCGCCGCCATGTCGGCCGCGCAGGCGGCCGCCGCCAAGAACGGCGGCGGAGCGAAACCCGCCAAGTCGGCGAAGAAGCCCGCACCCGCGAAAGCGGCAGCCAAGCCCGCCGCAAAGCCGACGCCGAAGAAGGCCGTAAAAAAGCCCGCACCGAAGCCGAAGAAGAAGGCCGTAAAAAAGGCAGCGCCCAAAAAATCCAAGAAGCCAGCCAAGAAAAAGGCGGCACCGAAAGCAAAGAAGAAGAAGTAGTAACTTGCGGTAACACTCAAGGCCCGGGCAACCGGGCCTTTTTATTTGCTTTTCGCTTTATGTAGGATGGGTGGAGTGAAACGAAACCCATCACTGTTACGTGAAGTTGGTGGGGTGCAGCGGCCGGGAATGGCTCGGATGTTTATGGCGAGTGACCGATGGGTTGCGCTGCGCTCCACCCATCCTACGCGGCCTGCGATTTGTTTGTAGGATGGGTGGAGGCCGCGGCCAGGATCGCGATCGGGTTGAGATGAGGGAGGAACCGCTGCACGCTGTTTTCTGCGCCATTGACAACCGGCATCCAGCAGGCTTACCTTATGTAAGGAATGATCTTACATTGAGGTAGATACCATGTCGGAAGCCCGGTTGAGCTCCAAGGGGCAAATCACGGTCCCGCGCGATATTCGCGAGCGCTTGAAGCTGAGACTCGGGGATAAGCTGCGGTTTCGGATTGCCGATAACGGTCAGGTGGTCGTGGAGGCCGCCAAGTATCACATCGGCGAGCTGTACGGCCTGTTGCGCCGCAAAGGCGGGAAACCCGTATCGGTCGAGTCGATGGACGAAGCCATCCGCCGACGCTTCAAGGCCCGATGATGAACGGGCTCGATACCAATGTGCTGATCCGCTATCTCACGGCCGACGACGAGGCCCAGGCCGCCAAGGCCAAACGCTATATCGAGTCCGGCCCGAGCTATGTTAATTGCATCGTGTTGAGCGAGGCCGTTTGGGTGTTGGAATCGGCATACGGCTACGATAAAGAGGCCGTTATCACTGCGCTGGAACGGTTGCTGTCCACCCACGAGGTGGAGGTGGAGGACGCCGGTGTGGCGCTGGCGGCCTTGCACGATTACCGCCGATCGTCCGCCGGATTCACGGATTGCCTGATTGGGCACCGTAACGCCGCCCATGGTTGCAACGAAACCGGATCCTTCGATAAGCGCGCGAAGGGTGTCGCGGGATTCAAGGTGCTGTGATCCAACACAAACGACGAAGCCCGCGTAGTAGCGTAGGATGGGTGGAGGCCGCTCTCGCGCATCTCGGCAACTGCTCCCTGCGTTGCTCTACCTTCCGCCATCCATGGCGGTCGCATGCGCT
>CAYJBG010000224.1:0-3116 GCA_964368085.1 uncultured Acidiferrobacterales bacterium
TACCGCCTACCACGAGGGCGTGGACATCGCCAGCCGCTTCGGTTCATCCGTCAAAACCATGGGCGGCGGCGTTGTGAGCTATGCCGGCGAGAAAGAAGGTTACGGGATGACGGTCGAGATCAATCACGGCAACGGTTACACCACCCGCTACGCGCACTGCAAGGCGGTGCTGGTGCGGGTCGGCGACCGTGTCGCCAAGGGTCAGGGTGTGGCGCTGGTGGGTACCACGGGCCGCTCCACGGGTCCGCACCTGCACTTTGAAGTGTTACGCGACGGCAAGTCCGTCAACCCGAGTTCCTATTTGAAGACCTCGTCGTAGCCGCTGCCCTACAGGGCGTAGTAATGCCGCGAGAGCGGCCGCTGCGGCCATCCATGGCCTGACGCGGGCCGCTCTTACGCATCCTGCGCTCGGCCGCTTCGGGCTCCTGCCCTCTCGCGGCATTACTACGTCCCTGTACGGCACGGCATTGGCACGTCCCTGTGCGGCACATTCGCACATCCCTGTGCATCACAGGATGCGCGTAGCGGCTGCCGGCGCCGCCGGCCCGTGTCTATTCAAGTCGCGACGTTTTTCCTCCATAATCCCGCCTTTACCGGCGTTAAGTCCCGTTCTTGGAACGGGGAGGTTGGTCTGTTGTCATCATGCCACGTGGGACGGATATAAATGGTTGTAAACCTGTTCAAGAAACTCATCGGCGACCGCAATACGCGCCTCATCCGGAAAATGCAGGGTGCGGTGGCGTGCATCAACGCCCTGGAGCCGCAGATGGCGGCGCTCACCGACACCGCGCTTGGCGCCAAGACCATCGAGTTCCGCCAGCGTCTGGAACGCGGTGAGACACTGGATACGCTGTTGCCTGAGGTATTTGCCGTGGTGCGCGAGGCGGCCAAGCGCACCCTCGGCATGCGCCACTTCGATGTGCAACTGATCGGCGGCATGGTGCTGAACTCCGGGCGCATCGCCGAGATGCGCACCGGCGAGGGCAAGACCCTGGTGGCGACGCTCGCCGCCTACCTCAATGCCTTGCCCGGCAAAGGTGTGCACGTGGTTACGGTGAACGACTACCTCGCGCGCCGTGACGCGGCGTGGATGGGCAAGGTCTATAATTTTCTCGGACTGACCGTCGGCGTCGCGGTTTCCGGCCAGGACAGCGAGACCAAGCGCGCCGCCTACGCCGCCGACATCACCTACGGCACCAACAACGAGTACGGATTCGATTATCTGCGTGACAACATGGCGTTTCGCGCCATCGACCGGGTGCAGCGCGGAACCAGTTACGCGATCGTGGACGAGGTGGACTCGATCCTGATCGACGAGGCGCGCACGCCGCTCATCATCTCCGGCCCCACCGAAGAGAACACCGATCTCTATTACAAGATCAACGCCATCATCCCCAAACTCACGCGCCAGGAAAAGGAAGACGGGCCGGGTGACTACAGCGTGGACGAGAAAAGCCGTCAGGCGTTCCTCACCGAATCCGGACACGAGACCGCCGAGCAACTGCTGGTGCGTACCGGACTGCTGGCGCAGGACAGCAACCTGTACGACGTCGCCAACATCAGCCTGTTGCATCATCTGAATGCGGCGCTGCGTGCGCATGCGCTGTTCCGGCGCGAGGTGGACTACATCGTCAAGGACGATGAGGTGGTGATCATCGACGAGTTTACCGGGCGCATGATGGCGGGCCGGCGCTGGTCGGACGGCCTGCATCAGGCGGTCGAGGCCAAGGAGGGGGCGAAGATCCAGAACGAGAACCAGACGCTCGCCTCGATCACGTTCCAGAACTACTTCCGCCTCTACAACAAGCTCTCCGGCATGACCGGTACCGCCGACACCGAGGCCTACGAGTTCCAGCACATCTATAATCTCGAGGTGGTGGTGATCCCGACCAACCAGCCGATGATCCGCCAGGACATGGGCGATCAGGTGTATCGCAGCGGCGCCGAAAAACATGTGGCGATCCTCGCCGACGTCCGGGACTGTCACAAGCGCGGCCAGCCGGTGCTGGTCGGCACGACCTCGATCGAAGCCTCCGAGTCTTTGGCGAGGCTCTTGCAGAAGGAAAAGATCACGCACCAGGTGCTGAACGCCAAGCACCACGAGCGTGAAGCGCAGATCGTGGCCGAGGCCGGACGCCCGGGCGGGGTGACCATTGCCACCAACATGGCCGGCCGCGGCACCGACATCGTGCTCGGCGGCAACCTGGAGATGGAACTCGCCGTGGCCGCTGGCGACAAGGCGAAAGAACAAAAGATGCGCGACGACTGGCAGCGCCGCCACGATCAGGTGATCAGCGCCGGCGGTTTGCACGTCATCGGCACCGAACGCCACGAGGCGCGGCGCATCGACAACCAGTTGCGCGGCCGTTCCGGCCGTCAGGGCGATCCGGGCTCGACACGCTTCTATCTGTCGCTCGAAGACAGCCTGTTGCGGATATTCGGCTCCGAGCGTCTGTCCGGTCTCATGCAGAGGCTGGGCATGCAGGAGGGCGAGGCCATCGAGCACCCGTGGGTGACGCGCGCCATCGAGAACGCACAGCGCAAGGTCGAGGGCCGCAACTTCGATATGCGCAAACAACTACTCGAGTACGACGACGTCGCCAACGACCAACGCAAGGTGATCTACGAACAGCGTAACCGGCTGATGGAAGTGGATGACATCTCCGGCAGCATTCGCTCGATTCTTGCGGATGTCGTCACTGGCATGGTCAGTCTGTACATTCCTCCAGAGAGCATCTCTGAACAGTGGGACACCAAGGGCCTTGAGGAATACATCGAACGTGAGTTCGGGCTTACGCTTGCGGTGCAACGCTGGCTGGCCGACGATGAGCAGGGAAGCACAAGTGCCGCGGGCGCAGGAAGCGCAGGAGCGGCCGACACCACGATGGATGAAGACCGCCTGCGTGCCCGCATCCTCGATGAACTGGAAAAGGCGCATGTCGCCAAGACCACGCAGGTCGGCGTCGAGGTGATGCGGCATTTCGAGAAGGCGGTCATGCTCCAGGTGCTGGATTCGCAGTGGAAGGACCATCTCGCGGCCATGGACCATCTGCGCCAGGGTATCCACCTGCGCGGCTATGCGCAGAAAAATCCGAAGGAAGAGTACAAGCGCGAGG
>CAYJBG010000225.1:0-3109 GCA_964368085.1 uncultured Acidiferrobacterales bacterium
GCGCCCGGCGAGAAATACGCATTGGTCGGCGAATCCGGCTCCGGCAAGACGGTGACGGCGCTTTCCATTCTCAAGCTGCACGATTCGACCCAGGCCAGCCATCCGCAAGGCCGCGTGTTATTCGGCGGGCGCGACCTGCTGAAGCTGGAAGAAACGGAGATTCGCAAAGTACGCGGCCGCGAGATCGCCATGATTTTTCAGGAACCGATGACCTCGCTCAACCCGGTGTACCCGATCGGCGCGCAGCTCATGGAACCGCTGCTCGTACACCAGGGTCTGGATCGCAGCGCCGCCCGCCAGCGCATGATCGAACTTCTGGATCGCACCGGCATTATCGAGCCGCACAAACGCTTCGACGCCTTCCCGCACATGCTGTCCGGCGGCCAGCGCCAGCGTGTCATGATCGCCATGGCGCTGGCCTGCTCGCCGAAGCTGCTGATCGCCGATGAGCCGACCACGGCCCTCGACGTCACCATCCAGGCGCAGATTCTCGACCTGTTGGAAGACCTGCAGAAGGAATTCAGCATGGCGGTGCTGCTCATCACCCACAACCTCAATTTGGTGCGGCGTTTCGCCGACCGGGTCGGCGTCATGCAGGGCGGGCGCATCGTGGAGCAGGGCGGACTGGAAACAATTTTCACCGCACCCAGGGAGGACTACACGCGTGTTCTCCTGGGCAGTCGTCCGGAGAGCCATGTCGATCCGGCCGAAACCGCGCGCCTCAAGGCTGCGTCACAGCTGGTGGAGCTGGCGCAGATTCGTTGCACCTTTCCGATCCGGGCCGGTTTCTGGCGCAAGCAGGTGGGCGAGGTGAAGGCGGTGGACGACGCCAGTCTGAATTTGCACAGCGGCGAGACGCTTGGCATTGTCGGTGAGTCCGGCTCCGGAAAATCCACGCTCGGCTTTTGCCTGCTGCGCCTGCAAGACTGTCAGGGAACGATCACGTTCAACGGAACGCGCCTGGATGGCCTGTCACAGCGCGTCCTGCGGCCGCTGCGGCGCGATATGCAAATCGTCTTCCAGGATCCGTTTTCGTCCCTGTCGCCGCGCCTGACGGTGGAGCAGATCGTGGGCGAGGGCCTGCGCATTCATTTCCCGCAGCTCGACCGAGCGGCGCGCCGGGCGCGCGTGGTGCAGGCGCTGGAGGAAGTGGGTCTCAGTGCCGACATGCTGGGGCGCTACCCGCACGAATTCTCCGGCGGCCAGCGCCAGCGCATCGCCATCGCCCGCGTCGTGGTGCTGGAACCGAAGCTGCTGCTGCTGGACGAGCCGACCAGCGCGCTGGATGTTTCGGTGCAGAAGCAGGTGCTGGATTTGTTGCGCGACCTGCAGCGCCGGCACGGCATGAGTTACATCTTCATCAGCCACGACCTGGCGGTGATCCGCGCCATGGCGCACCGCATCGTGGTCATGCGCCAGGGACGTATCGTGGAGGAGGGCGAGACCGAGACCCTGTTCAGCGCGCCGCGCGAGGCCTACACCCAGCAACTGCTGCGCGCGTCGCTGCTCCGAAGGGATTAGCAGTAGTTAAAAAAAGCAGCCTGCTGCGGCCATCATAAGGATGGGCCGCCATTTCTCGAACACGCGGCATGTATTTGAGAGTTAAAAAGCCCATGCAATGGTTCCTAGCAGGTTGCTGAAAAAGGGGTTCGTCACACCGGCGAAAGCCGGTGTCCAGGAATTAAATACAATGCTTTCATTTACTTCCTGGATTCCGGCTTTCGCCGGAATGACGGATTTTTATGTTTCGGTGAGTTTTTCAGCAACCTGCTAGATGTAGAAATATGGTTCTATATATGGGAACTGTTTATGGATGGTACTATGACGTCGAATTATAGTTGAGACTGTAGCGTAAGCTCGGCGTTAGATCTTGAATGTGATTCATAGCGTGAAAGAACAGATGAAAGTCCAGCACGAGTAGGTTGGGTTGAGGCGCTTGCGCCGAAACCCAACAACGGGGTCTGTTATGTTGGGTTTCGCTTCGCTCTACCCAACCTACGGGTGTCGCGATTTTTGTAAAGTAGGTCGGCCTTCAGGCCGACACGTCGGGCTAAAGCCCGACCTACAAAGCGGACTCAGCCGGGCTGATGCACGTCGCCAGCGGCCGAGGCCCCTGCGCCGTGCGTGGTCAAGATAAACAACCGCTGGCCGAGGCGCAGGACGTCATCCGTTTCGAGCAGGTTCCATTCGCGCAACTGGTGGATGTAGACCTTGTACTTTCTGGCGATACTCCACAGGGTTTCGCCGGAGCGCACGCGGTGTACGATCTTCATCCGCCCGCTGTCGCCACCCATGCTGGTCGCCGTCTTCACGTAGGCGGGCGGTAAAGTTTTGTTGGCCGACACCGGGATGAGCAGATTCTGCCCGGTGCCGAGGTGGTTGCTTTTCATTTCGTTAACGCTGCGGATCGACTCGACCGTGACGTGGTAACGGCCGGCGATGCGGCTGATGGTATCGCCGCGCTTCACTTCATGGCGCGTCCATTGCATGCGTTCCGCGTGCGCCAGCGTGGTGAGCCCCGCGATCAGCGCGTCCTTCTTGGCGGCCGGCACCAGCAGCTCATGCGGCCCGTTCGGGTCGGTGACCCAGCGCTGGTAGCCGGGGTTGATCATGAACAGTTCGTCCACCGGCATGTCGGTGAGGCGCGCGACCACGCCGAGGTCGATCTGGCCGTCGGTTTCGACGCGCGCGAAGAATTCGGTATCGGGAATGGCGGCGAGCTGTAGTCCGTACTTGGCCGGGTCGGCGATGATGTTGACCATGGCCATGAGCTTGGGCACGTAATTCTTGGTCTCGCGCGGCAGCTTCTTGAGCGAGGCGTAGTCGGTCGGCATGCCCTTGCGCCGGTTTTCGGCCACCAGGCGTTCGATCTTGCCCTCGCCGCAGTTGTAGGCGGCCAGCGCCAGCTGCCAGTCGCCGTCGAACTGGTCACGCAGCTTCTCCAGGTAATCGAGCGCCGCCTGGGTGGAGGCCAATACGTCGCGCCGGCCGTCGTACCACCAGTTCATCCGTAACCCGTAGATGCGTCCGGTGGACGGAATAAACTGCCACAAACCCGCGGCGCGGGCGCGCGAGTAGGCCTGCGGCTTGTAGGCGCTCTCGATCGCCG
>CAYJBG010000226.1:0-3080 GCA_964368085.1 uncultured Acidiferrobacterales bacterium
GCATGGTTTTTCGCAGGCCCTTGATGAGCGCCTCGTGGCTGTCGAAGTGTTTCGCGCCCTTGCCGAATGCCTCGACCGCCGCGCGGCTAAGCTCGCCGACCGTGTACAGGTACTCGATGCCGAGGTTCTTGGCGAGTTGCCCGACGCGCCGATGGATATCGTGCGCCGCATCGCCGAGCTCGCCCATGTCGCCCAGCACCAGCACGCGCTCGCCAGCGGCGGCCTTCAGCACCTCAACGCCGGCGGCGAGCGATCCGGGATTGGCGTTGTAAGTGTCATCCAGCACGCGCGCGCCGCCTCGGCCGCGCTTCACCTCAAGTCGACCGGAGACACTCTTCAGCTTCTCGAGTCCGGCCTGGATATCGACGAGGCTGGCGCCCGCGGCAAGCGCGGCGCTGCCGGCCGCCAGCGCGTTCATGACATTGTGACGTCCGAGCAGTGACAGTCGCATGGTGATTCCTCCGTGCTGGGTTTTGAAATGGATAGTGCTGCCGCCGGCATCGAGAGCGCACTCGGCGCTGACGTCGGCCGGTCGATCGAGGCCGAATGTGATAACGCGATGCGGGGCGGCGAGTTCACGCCACAAGCCGGCATAGTCATCGTCGGCGTTGACAATCGCAATGCCCTCGTCGCCGAGGCCGGCGTAAATTTCGCCCTTGGCGTGCGCCACCGCCTCGACGCTGCCGAGGCCGGCAAGATGCGCGGCGGCGGCATTGTTGATGAGCGCGATAGTCGGGCGCGCGAGCTTCGTCAAATATTCGATCTCGCCCGGGTGGTTCATGCCCATTTCGATTACCGCGTGCCGATCACCAGCTTTAAGACGCAGCAGCGTGAGCGGCACGCCGATGTCATTGTTGAGGTTGCCCTGCGTAGCGAGCGTCGGGCCGCGCTCGCTTAAGATCGCGGCAATCATGTCCTTCACCGTGGTCTTGCCGTTGCTGCCGGTGACCGCGATGACGGGAATCTGGAACTGGCGGCGCCAGTGTGCGCCAAGCTGCCCGAGGCCGAGGTGCGTGTCGGCGACCTGCACGGTGGAAATGGCGGCGTCCGGTGTGCGTGAAACCAGCGCCCCGACCGCGCCCTTGGCCGCAGCGGCGCTCACGAAATCATGGCCGTCAAAGCGTGGCCCGGCGAGCGCCACAAACAGATCGCCCGCGCTGAGCGTGCGCGTGTCGGTGCTGACGCCGGAAAATTCCGCATCGACTCCGTGCAGCGTTCCTTTAATCACGGTAGCGGCGGCGGCGAGGGTCATCACGCTGCCTCCCCCAACAACACGCGCACCGTGTCGCGGTCGCTGTACGCCAGGCGCCGGTCGCCGAACTGCTGATAGTCCTCGTGACCCTTGCCGGCCACAAGCACGATGTCGCCGGAGCGGGCCTCGGACAGCGCCGCGCGGATCGCCTGTGTGCGGTCCGGCACGGCGCTCGGCGTGGTCTGCATGCCGGTGGCAATTTCATTGATGATGGACGCCGGATCCTCGTGGCGCGGGTTGTCGTTGGTGAGAATCACGACGTCGGCGAATTGTTCGGCAATGCGCCCCATCAGCGGACGCTTGCCGCGGTCGCGGTCGCCGCCGCAACCGAACACGCACACGAGCCTGGCCGAGGTGTGCTCGCGCAGCGCCTGCAGGACTTTTTCGAGTGCGTCCGGGGTGTGCGCATAATCCACGACGACGAGCGGCTGCCCGGCGCCGCCGCCGAAGCGTTCCATGCGGCCGGCCACCGGCTGCGCCAGCGCCAGCCGCGCGGCGGCCTCGGCAAGCGGCATGCCGGTCACCAGCAACACCGCCAGCACCGCGAGCAGATTGGCGGCGTTGAAACGCCCGAGCAGCGGGCTGCGCAATGACGCCTCGCCATGCGGCGTGACAATCGTGAGTGCCAGGCCGGCCACCGAAGGCTGCACGGCGCGCGCCTGCACATCACCGCCGTGCAGACCGAAGCTCAACACCGCTGCGTGGCTGCGCGTGCGCTCAATGAGTTCGCGCCCGAAGGCGTCGTCCTGGTTGATGACGGCGGCCTCGAGATCCGGAAAGTCGAACAGCCGCGCCTTGGCGGCCGCATAGCTGTGCATATCGCCGTGGTAATCGAGATGATCGCGCGTGAGGTTGGTGAACACCGCAATGTCGAAGGCCACACCGGCGACGCGCGCCTGGTCGAGGGCGTGCGAGGACACCTCCATGCACACGGTCGTGGCGCCGGTATCGACAAACTTTGCCAGCAGACCATGCACACTCACCGCATCCGGCGTAGTGTTGAGTGAGGCGTCGAGCCGGCCCGGGAAACCGCTGCCGAGGGTACCGATCAGACCGCAGCGCGCCGTCGGCCGATCGAGCACCTGCGCCAGCAGGTGCGTGGTGGTGGTCTTGCCGTTGGTACCGGTGACGCCGACCACCTTGAGCTTGCGCGACGGTGTGCCGTAGAAGCGGTCGGCGATCACGCCGACGTGCTCGCGCAGATTCTTTATTCCAATCGCGTTGGTGTAGCGCGCCTCCGGCGCGAAGGCCGCTCCTGCGCTTCCTGCGCCCGCGGCACTTGTGAGTCCCTTCACGTCGCCTTTTGTTTCGTACACCGCCGCCGCCGCGCCGCGCGCGTAAGCGCCGGCGAGATAGGCGCGCCCGTCGGCGCGCGCGCCGGGCACGGCGATAAACAGCCAGCCGTGCTGCACCGCGCGGCTGTCGAGGGTGATGCCGCGGATCTCCGGATCGTCAACCAGCGGCGCGTCGGTCAAACCGGCGAGCAAGGTGCTGAGGCGCGGCGTCGGCATCATGTCGCCTCTCCGCGCCAAAGCCGCGCCGTGCGGCGTGCCGGGCCATCCAGTTTGTCGGGTGGAATGTCGAGCAGGCGCAACGCGCCGGCCATTGCCTTGCTGAATACCGGCGCCGCCACCTGCGCGCCAAAATGTTCAGCGCCCTGCGGCTCATCCACGGTGACGAGCATCACCAGACGCGGCTTGCTGGCCGGCGCGAAACCGGCGAACGAAGCGATGTAGCTGTGACTCGCGTATTCGCCGTTCACGAGCTTGTGCGCGGTACCGGTCTTGCCGCCGACGCGGTAGTACGCCACCTGCGCGCTGGCGCCGGT
>CAYJBG010000227.1:0-3074 GCA_964368085.1 uncultured Acidiferrobacterales bacterium
TCGACGATGTAATGGGCGGTGGCGGCCGCCACCGCCGCGCCATCCGAGTCGTCCGGCGTTTCCTCCACCACATGCTCCAGCATCGCGACCGTCAGCTCCGGATCGACCGGGAAGGTCACGGCCAGCCAGATGCCCTGGCCGAGCGCGGGCAGCGAGTTGGGCCGATCCGAGGCATACAGCACGTCGCAGGCCTCGACCGCGCCCTGCCAATTTTCATGGCTGAGGTAAAGATCAAACGCCGCACGCGCTGTATCCCAGGCTTCACTCATCTTTTCGAGGCGAATGAGCAGCCGGCTCTCTTCCACGAGCAGGTCGGCGGCGGCGCTTGATTGCCGGTCCTGAATCTCGGCGCGGTGCCGGCGCAACTCGGCGAGCCGCGCGCCCAGCAGGTAGGCGGACTCCTGTACGTCCTCGCCGCTGTCGGCGTCGCGCATGTGTTCGTCTTTCAGATATTTCATCTGGTCTATGGTAAGCAGGCTTGCACAAAAATAGCCATTTTAGGTGCTGACGCTCAGTACTGCGAGCGGGTGATGGAGTTGATGCCGACGAACGCGCCTTCCAGACGATCTTCCCAATTCTCCGGTGTATCCGGGTACGGCGGTTTCACGTCAATTTTAAAAAACAGCTCGCCCGATTCCTGGGCGCGCCGGGTGATGGTAGCCAGCAGCTGCTCGAAATTCTCGAGCTGCGGGTTCTGGATCAGGACTTCGCTCAGATAAAGCATGGAACCTTCCAATAGATTTTCACCAACTCCCCCTCTCCCGCACCAGCGGGAGAGGGATGGGGAGAGGGCTTCCTTTAAAATTTTCACCCCCTCCTCCTCTCCCTCAGGGAGAGGGTGGGTCGTTCCTCGCGCACCACCCTGCTCAATTCAGATCACGAAGACACTTCTCTCAAACCAGTCCCGGCGATGCGCTCGTAATAACGCGCCCGGTATATCAGCCGGGTAATGCCCTTGTCCACATCATCCGCAAACTCCGTGCGGTTATGCAGCACGTTGTTGCACAGCAGACCCTCACCGGCGGCGAGGCGATAATGAAAAACATACTGCGAATCGCCGGCCAGCAAACGCTCCAGGGCCTTGACCGCATTTTGCGTCGCCGCATCCGCTTTCCATTCGATACTGCGGGTGCGCGCTGTATAACGCATGTGCAGACTGCCGGTCACCGGATCGATACTGAACACCGGACCGGTTTGCGCCGGGCGGCTCTTGCCCTCTTCCTCGGTATTGGCCGGAATGGTCATGGCGTCCGCCGCCATGAATGCACGGATGTGGTCCGGGTTTTCATCACGCAACAACAGGTAGGCAATTTCCGGATCGAGTAACGCGTTCTCGCCGCCGCTCGCGGCCGGCGACACGCAGTGCAGCACGAAGGCACGCACGCGCCGCTCCGGCGGATTGTAGTAACCGTCGGTGTGCCACAGAAGTCTGCGGTTCGAGTACGGAATATAGCCGCGGCCGGACTTCTCCGGCGCCACCTGCAACGAAGTTACCGCATCCTCGTCGGCCAGCAGGTTGCTGTCGAGGTGCGTGATTCCAAACTGCTCGCCGAGTCGGCGCGGGATGTCCTTGTCGGCCGGACTGCCCAGGCGGCTGGCATAGATCGCCATGTTGGTCTTGCGGCAGCGCTGCGCAAGCCTGTGTAACTCGTCCGCGCGCAGGTCGCGCGGATCGTCTACGTCGACGCGCAGCGCCTCGACATTCGCAGGGTAGCCATCCAGCTTGGTGGCGCGCCAACGGGCATAGGCATCCACACATTCAAGCTTGAACGGGCTTTCGGGAAATCCCGCTGATTTCGGTCTGGCTGGTTTCATGGCGATCCGGGGGCGGTAAGACAGCGCGGCGTCTACGCATCATGGCGTGCCGACAATGATAATTCGCTTATTTTTACGTCGCTGCGAAAGAGATGCGCGGGCCGATAAAGAGACTGAAGGGGGATTTATATAATTAATGTATTGAATGATAAATAATATTTAACATATTGATTATTAATATAATATTACAATTTAGACAGCCATGGTTTGAGTCACATGGATTGTGGCATATCTCTTTCGGGGGATATCCTGCGGCGCCACCCCCTCTCGAATGAACGGTTCTATTGATGCCTAAGGGCTGACTAGTATCCGTCCCGCAACAGAATTGTCACACGGGTGGGGTAAGCGGTGCAGTCCTATCCGGCAAAGATTTGAGAACGGTGATTTCTGTACCGCTCAAAGGGCGGAAAGCACTCTGATATTCCCTGGCTCAGCACCGGAGGTCGTTTCAATGGCTCAAACACCGAAGAACCCGGAAAAGCATTCCACCTACCTGCCGTTGGACAAGAAAAAGTCCACCAAGGCATTTCACAAGACCCCGATGCTCGATCAGCTCGAGAGCGGTCCGTGGCCGAGCTTCGTGACCGGCCTCAAGCGCCTGGCGCTCGAGAACAACATGATAGTCGACCTGCTCGGCCAGCTTGAGCACTCTTACAAGACCCGTCTCGGCTATTGGAAGGGTGGCACGGTTTCAGTCTTCGGCTACGGCGGGGGCATCATCCCGCGCTTCTCGGAAGTGGCGAGCATGTTCCCCGAGTCGAAGGAATTCCACACCCTGCGTGTACAGCCGCCCGCCGGCAACCATTACACCACCGGCATGCTGCGCCAGCTGTCGAACTCCTGGGAGAAGTACGGATCCGGCCTGATCGCCTTCCACGGCCAGACCGGCAACATCATGTTCATCGGCACCACCTCCGAAAACACCCAGCACTTCTTCGACGAAATCAACAGCTACGGCTTCGACCTCGGCGGCGCCGGTCCGTGCGTGCGCACCGGCATGTCGTGCGTCGGCGCGGCGCGCTGCGAGCAGTCGTGCGCCAACGAACAGAAAATTCACCGCATGCTGGTGAACGATTTCCTCGACGACATGCACCGCCCGGCCCTGCCGTACAAGTTCAAGTTCAAGGTCTCGGGCTGCCCGAACGACTGCATGAACTCGATCCAGCGCGCCGACATGGCCGTAATCGGCACCTGGCGCGACGATATGCAGGTGGACCAGAAAGAGGTCAAGGCCTTCGTCAAGGGCAAGGGTCGCAAGT
>CAYJBG010000228.1:0-3060 GCA_964368085.1 uncultured Acidiferrobacterales bacterium
ATCGAAGTGGCTACGAGCTCGGCTGGACCGTCCCGTACAGCAAAAGTATCAAGGGACTCGTGCAGTACTACAACGGTTATGGCGAAAGCCTGATCGATTACAACGTGCGCACCCGCCGGTTCGGTATCGGCGTATTGGTCGAAGACTGGTTGTGAAACCGTGCGTTCTGGTTTTTGCGCCGTGCTTTGCGTTCGGAGAAGGCCGGAAAAACGGCTCCTGCGTTTGTCCCCGTAGGGACGGCTTCGCGCCCGGCACTTCTGCCCTCCATGGATGGAGTAATGCCGCGAGAGGGCAGGAGCCCGAAGCGGTCGCCATCCATGGCGGTCGGCCGGAAAACTGCTCCCTGCGTTTCCGGCACTTCCGCCATCCATGGCGGTCGAAACGAAAAGGGGCTGCTGGACGCAGCCCCGCCTTATTTTTGGTACCGAGGGTCGGAATCGAACCGACACGGTGTCACCACCACCGGATTTTGAGTCCGGCGCGTCTACCAGTTCCGCCACCCCGGCACAGGCCGGTGAGTATATCAACCTCGCTAACGGGTTAACAACGCGCAGGGGTGGCGCAGGAGCGGCTTTTCCGCACCAGAGGCTTACGGTGTAGCCCCAAAGAGTCGGGCGAGCGAGAAGCGGTTGTTCAATGTCCAGTTGTACCGACCGTTGCTGTTCTGGATGTTCATCGTTGTCAGCAGCGGGCGCAGGGCCTGCTCGCGGCTGCCGGGAGCGATGCTGCCTGCCAGTTGTACCAGGCCTTCGCCCTGTGCCTGCCATGTACCTTGTGCCGTAACACCGACATCGCCGCGCAGGGTGTCGATGCGGAGCTCGGCAGTCGATCCGCGTCCGGTCACGATCAGCCGGTAGTCGCCGAGTTCGCTCAATCCGCTCATGCGCATACCCGCGCCCAGCCAGGTTAACTGAACTGCGCCCTCCAAACCGGCCGGTGTGAGAGCGGCCTGTTCCGTAGCGAGATACAGGCGTCCGGTCGGCGCCACCAGCGTAACGGCTGGATGGAAGACAGCAGCGACGCCCGCCGGCAGCGTGGCGTCGACAGCATGGATCGACAGGTAGCGGTAACCCACGCGCACTGTTGCCTGCAGTGGTGCCGCGTTGTCCCGGCCGCTGACGCGCAACTGCAACTTACCGGCCAGCAACCACAGCGGTTGCACCGACCAGTCAACGCGGGTTTGCAGCACCTCTTGTCCGAGGCTGCGCACAATCAAGTTGCCGGCGCCGTTCCAGACGCTACCCGTGGTTTCCTGGATGCGGACGCGATCCGGGACGGTGCGATTCAGCAACCAGTCAACCCAATAGGCCGGCAGGGTCGCGATCAGAAACAGGAAAATGCAGAACAGTCCTGCAGCCAGATACACCGGCCAGCGGCGGCTTTTGTGCATTATGGAGACTCGATGCGCAGCTTCATTTTGACATTGACGGTCCCGGACGTGCCGTGGGCATCCATGCTGGTGCTTTCGACGACCAGTGCATGGTTGTCCTGCAGCTCCGCCAGCCAGGAGATGAAGGTGTTGAACGGCACGGCGTCGGCAGTGAGCTGCACGCCCGAGCCGCCGTCTGCCTCCAGGCGCGAGATGAAGCCGCGCACGCCACGCGCCGACGCGGATTGATCCACGACCGACAACAACATGCCCGCCGCCGGGGCCGAGTCGGTGCGGGCGCGCAGCGGTTTGATGGAGGCGGCCTGCGCGCGCATCTGTTGCAACTGGGCACGTTCCTCGGGCACGCTCACGCGCAGGCGCGCGAGTTCCTTTTGCACGGGCATCCACAACAGCATGTACAGCAGCGCCACGCCAAGTACGGCGCCGACGGCCATCGCCAGACGGCGCTCGCCCGGCGCCAGTTTGTTCCACCGGTCACGCACGGGGTTCAGAAATTCGGTATTCATGACGGCGATCTCGTCGCGGGCGCACCAGCCGCCGGTTGCAGGCGCAGGCGCCCATCCACCGAGCCTGCACGCGGGGTCATGGCCAGCACCTCGGTGCGCACACCGGCGGCTTCGAGCGCGGCCTTGATGGCGTCGGGCGAACCTTGTGCCGGCCAGGTGAGTTCCAGCGTCAGGCTCTGGTCGGCGTAACGCACACCGCGCAGGCGCACGCGCGCATCGGCGCGCAGCGCGGTCGCCGTCTTGGCCAGCAACGGCAGCAAATCGCGGTCTCGATGCCCGGTGCGCGCCAGCAGCATCTCGATACTGCGCTGCATCTGCGCGGCCGGATCGAGAACGGTCTTGGTTTCCGGAAAAGTGCTGAGCAACAGGGCCGTCATCTCGCGCGTGTGTTCTTGATGTTGCCGGCGCAGTTTCCACCAGTCGCCAAGATCGAAGGCAATATTGCCGAGCATCCAGATGAGCAGCATCGCGGCGGCCGGCAGATACGGACGCAACGAGCTGTTGAACCGCCCCTGTGGCTCGAACTGTCCTTGCAGCAGGTTTAGCGGCGCGCGCGGGTCTTCCGGCCGGTCCCACACCGATGTTTTCTCGATGCGTACCGGCACCATGAGCGTCGCGCTCCAGGCCTCGGCCGGGAATCCCGCCGGGGCATTGAACACCACCAGGGACTCCGGTGTTTTCTGCCCGCGCGCTGCTTCCTCAAGGGCCGCGATCAGCAGCGGCGGTGGTGTTGTCTGCGACAGCGGCGCAACAAAGCCGGAGGCGGCGCCGGTGCGCACCAGCACTTCGTCTGCGGCGAACGAAAGCGACCAGCAATCGAGCGCCCACGGCACCAGCAACGTTGCCGGACAAAGCTCGGCCGGCTGAATACCGGCCTGCGTCAGGGCATCCATCCAGACGCGCAGGCGCGCCGTGCTGGTGACGGCCACGGACAGGCTCCCGTCGGTTTCATTCCGGTAGGCGAAGTGCAGGCTGTCCGGATCCCCCAGCAGCCGGTCTTCCAGGGTGTAGGGCAGGGCCTGCATGATCTTGCGGCGCGAGCGTGTGGGCAGAGTGGCGGTGGTCAGCATTGTGTCGGCCGCCGGTGTCCAGACGCAGGTGCGAGCACTGCGGGCGGTCTCCGGAATCTGGAGCAGATCGGTAACCTGGCCGGATTGCGGAAAA
>CAYJBG010000229.1:0-3034 GCA_964368085.1 uncultured Acidiferrobacterales bacterium
GGCGCCTCGCCGATCGAACTGAATTGGAAGATCTTGTTACCGGCGCCGATGCGCGTCGGTCCGTTGATGACGACGTGCGGGCCGATCCAGGTGCCGGTGCCGATCTCGACATCCGGTCCGATGACGGAAAACGCACCGATGCGTACGCCCTGCCCGAGCTGCGCGCGCGGATCGATTATGGCCTGCGGATGGATCACTTACTCAAGTTCCCGGTAGGCGCACATAAGCTCGGCCGAGCAGCACATCTCGTCACCGACATGGGCGCTGCCCCGGTACATCCAGATACCGCGCAACTTGCGGATAATCCTGACTTCAAAGCGTAGCTGGTCACCCGGCTCCACCTGGCGTTTGAAACGCGCCTTGTCGATGCCGACGAACAGGAAGATGCCCTTTTCGTTCGCCATCGGCTCGTCGGAAAGGGAGGACAGAATGCCGCAAGCCTGGGCCATGGCCTCGATCACCATGACGCCGGGCATCACCGGCCGATGCGGAAAATGCCCCGGAAAAAAAGGTTCGTTGATGGTGACGTTCTTGATCGCGGTAAGCGATTCACCCTTGGTGTAATCGAGCACCCGGTCGATCATCAAGAATGGGTAGCGGTGCGGCAGCAAATGCAGCACCTTGTGAATATCGATTCTGTTCAACGCTTCCTCCCGCGGAGAGTAAAATTAACTTTAGCCGTCGCTGCCGATCACCGTACGCGCCGTTCATCTAATGACAAGACGAACGGAGCGAGTCCGCAACCGCGCCATCCATGGCGCGCGGCCCTCGAACATGTGTCCCTGACGTCCCACCTATTACGCCTCCTATCGGAGAGTCCGCAACCGCGCCTGGTCACATGACAGGACGAGCGAGCGAAGCGAGCAGGGCTTCCGTTACGGCGTGCGGCCCTCGAACACGTGTCCCTGGCGTCCCGCCTATTCCGCCTCCTATCGGCGACGCGATGTAGAGCTTCAGTCATGGTTTGCCAAGTTTCTTCAAAACCTTCTCGGTGATGTCGATGCCGTCGCTTGCGTACACCGTGCCCTCATGCAGGATGAGGTCGTATTTATCCTGCTTGGCGATTTCCAGGATCTTCTTGCGCACGACCTGCTGCAATACCGCCAACTCTTCGTTGCGGCGCTGGTTGTAGTCCTCGCGGAACTCCTGGGTCGCGCGCTTCAGCTCGCGCTTGAGCGTAAGGACCTCGCGCTCGCGCGTGCGCCGCTCGGCTTCTTTCAGCGTCGGCGCGTTCTTCTGCAACTCCTCTTCGCCCTGGCGAATGCGGTTCTGCAGGACGACAAGCTCCTTGTCGCGCTGGCCAAACTCGGTTTCGAGCTTCTTGAGCGCCGCCACTCCCTGCGGGGCCTCCTCGATCACGCGCACTGCATTCACATATCCGATCTTGAGATCGGCCCAGGCCGGCGCGAGCGGGGAGGCCAACAACGGCAGGCACAGAACCACCCGCAGCCAACGTTTTGGTGGTCGCTGTGTACGAATCCTGTCCATGAACGGGCGTCTCGACATATGGATTACCGGAAGGCCTGGCCAAGAGTGAACTGCACGGCTTCGGTCTTGTCTCCGGGCCGATCGTTCAGCGGGAACGCATAACTGATGCTGAGCGGACCGATGGGAGAGAACCAATTGAACGCCACTCCCGCCGCATAGCGCAACTCACCCAGGTCCACGTTTTGATCCGCTCCATACACCATACCGGCATCGACAAACACACTCAAGCGCATCGCCTTATTGTCCCCCATGCCTGGGAACGGGAAAAGCAGTTCGGTATTGCCCAATACTCTTTTGTTGCCGCCGATGGTTGACGTCGGATCGGGGCCGCCAATATCTGTCGGGCCGAGCGAGCGTGAGCGGTAGCCACGGACGCTGCTGCTGCCGCCGGCATAGAAATTCTTGTAGAACGGCAAGATCTGGGTGTCACCATAGCCGTCGCCATAGTCCAGGCTGCCCTTGAGTTTGTATGTGAACGTTTTGCTCAGAGGAATAAAAGCGCTGGCCGTGTAACTCAGCCGATAGTAGTTCAGGTCGCCACCTGGAATGCTGGCTTCCAGCGAGGCGCGCTGCTGCGTACCGCTGTGAGGAAAGAGTGGGTCATCCAGGGTATCGCGTGCCCACCCGAGTGTTGCTTTGAATACGCTATTCGTATCGCCGTATGCGGCGATAAAATCCTTCGCAACCTGTGCACCGGTAATGGCGTCGACTTGCAGTTCAATTCGCTCGTATGCAATGCCCAAACTCAGCGATCGATCCTCGCTGATCGGTATGCCGTAACCGATACCAACCCCGTCCGTGTTCGCCGTGTAGGCAGCTGCGTTAGCGGCGGCGGCGGCATCGGTACGCGTTGAATAGAGATTGATGCTGCGACTGATACCGTCCTCGGTGTAGTACGGGTCGATGTAGCTGAGATTGATGTGCCGGTTCACCCGGCTGTTGTCAGCGCTCAGTGCGACTTCTTTGCCAGTACCAAGAAAGTTCTTGAAATTCACGCTGGCATTAATGAGCGCGCCATCGGCGTCGGAGTAACCGACACCGAACATGAAATTGTTCACCATCCGCTCCTTGACGCTGACGTTGATGTCCACCTGATCGGGCGAGCCCGGCACCGGCGGCGTCTCGATGTTCACGTCCTCGAAAAAGCCGAGGCGCTGCAGCCGGGCGCGCGAGCGTTGTACTTTCCCGGTCGAGAACCAGGCGCCCTCGAGCTGGCGCATCTCGCGCCGCAACACCTCGTCGTTGGTAGCCAGGTTGCCGGTGAAGCTCACACGCCGCACGTACACCCGCTGGCCGGGATCGATAAAGAAGGTAAAGGCCACCGTACCCTTTTCGCGATCGATGTCCGGTACGGCGTTGACATTGGCAAAGGCATAACCGTCGTTGCCCAGGCGGTCGCTGATGCGTTTGCTGCTGTCGGTGACTTCCTGGCGCGAGAACACGTCACCGACCTTGACATGGATCAGCGTGCGCAGTTCCGGCTCCGGCACAATCAGCTTGCCGCTCAGCTTCACGTCCGTCACGGTGTACTTCCGGCCTTCGGTGA
>CAYJBG010000230.1:0-3028 GCA_964368085.1 uncultured Acidiferrobacterales bacterium
CGATACAAATCTGCTGCCGGAGACACCGGCAATTGCGTACTCACCGCCGCGCGGCACCGGCGTAACAATGGATACAATGGGAGAATATCATGCGAAAGATATTACGCTTGTGTTCTGTTGCATCATTACTGTTCGGAATCATCATCGCCGTTCCCGCCAAGGCGGTGATGGTCGGCGTCCATGCAGCTCCACAGCTCGAGCGTACGAAGCAATATAAACAGGACGAGCTGTTGGTCAAATTCCGTCCGGGCACAAGCGCGCAACAGGCCCGGGCGATCGCACTCGCTGCGGATGCCGTTGAGGCGCGGTCGTTCCAGAGGCCGCGTCGTCTTGCTCGATCCGAAATCGATGCGTGGCGTTTGCTGCGCTTGCGCCCTGGGGCGAACCTGCAGAAGGTGCGCACCGCGCTTCTGAGAAATCCGCACGTGGCGCTCGTGGAGTACAACTACGAAGTGCGGATCGCGCTCACACCGAACGATCCACGGTTTGGCGAGCTCTGGGGTCTCCATAATATCGGTCAAACATCCGGCACCGTGGATGCCGACGTTGACGCGCCCGAGGCCTGGAACCTGCAGGCTGGCAGCAACGGCGTGGTGGTGGCCGTGATCGATACGGGTGTTGATTACAATCACCCGGATCTGAAAGCCAATATCTGGACGAATACGGCCGAAATACCGGGCAATGGAATCGACGACGACGCGAACGGTTATATCGACGACGTCTACGGTTATGACTTCTCCAATAACGATAGCAACCCCTTTGATGACCATGGCCACGGTACTCACGTTGCCGGCACCATCGCCGCGGTGGGTGACAACGGCGTCGGTGTCGTTGGCGTAAGCTGGCGCGCGCGCATCATGGCGGTCAAATTCCTCGGGGCCGGCGGCAGCGGGTCCACCAGCGGCGCCATCAGCGCCGTGCTGTACGCGGCCGATATGGGCGCAATGGTGATGAACAACTCCTGGGGTGGCGGCGGGTTTTCGCAGGCCTTGCTGGATGCGATCGCAACTGCCGACGCCGCCGGTGCGCTGTTCGTGGCCGCCGCCGGCAATTCCAACAGCAATAACGACGCGAATCCGCATTACCCCTCGAGCTATGATGCACCGAACGTGCTGGCGGTGGCGGCGACCGACCACAACGACACGAAGGCCAGCTTCTCCAGCTACGGCGCAACCAGCGTCGATCTCGGCGCCCCGGGCGTGAACATCCTGTCCACGGTGCCGGGCGTCGGGGATTCCTGCTGCTCCGATCCCTCCGGCTATAAGACCTTGAACGGCACTTCCATGGCAACGCCGCATGTGTCCGGCGCCGCGGCGGTGGTGTTCGCCCAATTTCCCGGCGCTACCCATCAGCAGGTGAAGCAGCGTCTTATGGGCGCCGTCGATGCGAACCCGTCGTTGGCCGGCGCGACCGTGACCGGCGGCCGGCTGAATCTGTTCAATGCCTTGGAGAGCGACACCACGCCGCCGGCGACGGTGGCCGGTCTTGCCGTCAACGGTGCCGGGGGACGCTCCGTGCAACTTACCTGGATCGCCACCGGCGATGATGGCACGAGCGGCAAGGCGGCGGCCTACGATCTGCGCTACGCCATTGCACCCATCGACGCGACCAATTTTGCCACGGCCACGCAGGTCGTTGGTGAGCCGACTCCGGCAGTCCCGGGCACGGCGGAGGTCTTTACGGTCAAAGGCCTGAATCCAGCCACGACCTATTATTTTGCGCTCAAGGCCCTCGATAACGTGGGCAACACCAGCGCCCTGTCTAACGTCGTCCCGGCTACGACCCAGAGCGTCTCGGTGGTGTTCCGCGACGATATGGAATCCGGCACCGGCAATTGGACCGCTGCGGGTTCGGACGGCGTCGGCGGCCCGGCGTTGTGGCACCTGTCCACGCACCGCTATAACACGCCGAACAATGCGTTTTACTATGGCCGGGAGGACACGCTCACGTTCAATACCGGTGCGCGCAATTTTGGCTCCATCACCTCCGTGCCCATCGATTTGACCTACTCGCGCGACACCTGGCTGCGTTTCGTCCATTATCTGCAGACCGAGAACTTTGCGCCGTATGACGTGGCGCGGGCACAGGTCTCCATGGACGACGGGATCAGCTGGCAGGACCTGCACGTGGCCAGTCTTGGTACCGCCGGGCAGATGTTGGCAAAGGACATCGATCTTTCGGCCTATGACGGTCGTATCGTGCGGCTGCGATTCGGTTTCGACACGGTCGATGCAGTGGCCAACGATTACGAAGGCTGGGTGGTGGACGATGTGCTGATCACCGGCATCACCAACGGCCAACCCTACCCCAACCAGCTACCGGTGGCGAAGGCGGGCGGGCCTTACAGCGGATTCAAGCGGAGCGCGATCAGCCATAACGGCAGCGCCTCTTACGATCCCGACGGCGATAAACTTACCTATCTCTGGGATTTCGGTGATGGCGCCACGGGCTCCGGCCCCACGCCGACCCATGCCTATGCCGTCTCCGGCACTCATACCGTCACGCTGGTCGTCAACGACGGCAAGGCCAATTCTGCCCCGGCGACGACCACGGTGACGGTGATCAACCGCGCGCCCGTGGCCAAGATCAGTTCCAACACCTGGTCTACGGATAAGTTCAAGCCTGTCCAGTTCAGCGGCGAGTTCTCGACCGATGCGGATGGGGATGCGCTCACATATCGTTGGAATTTCGGCGACGGTGCGACCGCGAGCGGGGCGCTGGTGAGCCATGCCTGGACCAAGCCCGGAACCTACACCGTGACCCTGGTGGTCAACGACGGCGAGGCCGACTCGGCGCCGGCCAGCGTTACGATCAGCGTCAGCGCGTACGCCCCGTACGCTAACGCGGGCCCCGACCAGACCGTGGTGCAGCGCAGTACCGTGACATTGAACGGTACCGGTTCGTTCGATACCGACGGCAATATCGTCGCCTACGCCTGGAAACAATTCTCCGGCGAACCGATTACGCTTATTGGTGCGAATACCGCCACGCCCAGCTTCGTCGCGCCGAACGTGCGCGGTTCAGGCGC
>CAYJBG010000231.1:0-2998 GCA_964368085.1 uncultured Acidiferrobacterales bacterium
GACCGGATCGTGATCTCGCCCGGGCCGTGCACGCCGAACGAGGCCGGGGTGTCGGTCGAGACCATCGTGCACTTCGGCGGTGTGATCCCGATCCTCGGCGTGTGTCTCGGTCACCAGGGCATCGGTCAGGCCTACGGCGGCAACATCGTTCGCGCCAGGCACATCATGCACGGCAAGACCTCGATGATTCATCACACGCAGCAAGGTGTCTTCGCCGGGCTGCCGAGTCCATTCGTGGCGACGCGCTATCATTCGCTGGTGATCGAGCGCGAGACGCTGCCGGCTTGTCTCGAAGTCACGGCCTGGACCGAAGACGACGACGAAATCATGGGCGTGCGCCATAAAGAACTCGCGGTGGAGGGCGTACAGTTCCATCCGGAATCGATTCTGACTGAGCACGGCCACAAGCTGTTGGCCAATTTTCTAAAAATGAAATGAACACCTGCCGCAAAGCCGCAAAGGACGCAAAGGTTTTCTCGATAAAAACTCATGTTTTTCTTTGCGTACTTTGCGCCTTTGCGGCAGAAATTATTTAGGGGTTAGCCCAACCATGGACATGCCATCCGCCATCCGCGCCGTTACCGAGCGCCGCGACCTTGGCCACGACGACATGCGCGCCGTCATGCAGACCATCATGACCGGTCAGGCCACGCCGGCGCAGATCGGCGGTTTCCTGGTTGGGCTGCGCATGAAGGGCGAGACCGTCGAGGAGATCACTGCGGCCGTCGAGGTGATGCGCGCGCTCGCGACGCCGGTGCCGGTGGCCGACAAGACGCATCTGGTGGATACCTGCGGCACCGGCGGCGACGCCGCCCATACCTTTAATATCTCCACGACCAGCGCCTTCGTGGCGGCCGCCGCCGGCGCGAAAGTGGCCAAACACGGCAACCGTTCGGTGTCGTCGAAAAGCGGCAGCGCCGATGTGCTGGAAGCCGCCGGGGTCAATCTCGACGTGATGCCCGAGCAGGTGGCGCGCTGTATCGAGCAGGCCGGCGTCGGCTTCATGTTCGCCCCCAGGCATCACGGCGCCATGAAGCACGCCATCGGCCCGCGTCGCGAGATGGGCGTGCGCACCATCTTTAATATCCTGGGCCCCCTGACCAATCCGGCCGGCGCGTCCAACCAGGTACTGGGCGTGTTCAGCATGACCTTGCTCGAACCGCTGGCGCATGTTTTGCTGCGGCTCGGCAGCCGCCACGTGCTGGTGGTGCACGCCGAAGACGGCATGGACGAGATCAGTATCGGCGCCGTGACCCATGTTGCCGAACTCAAGGAGGGCGCGGTGCGCACTTACAGCATCCGGCCGGAGGAATTCGGCCTGAAGCGCGCCGACATCAAGACCCTCGCCGTCACCGGCCCACAAGAGAGCCTGGCAATGATGCGCGCCGTGCTGGATAACGTCACCGGCGCGCCGCTCGACATCGTGTTGCTCAACGCTGGTGCGGCCATTTATGCCGCCGGGGTGGCACCCTCGTTGGAGGAGGGCGTTAACAAAGCGCGCACCGTGATCGCGAACGGTGCAGCGCGCGCCAAACTCGAAGCGCTCGTGCAGTTCAGTAAGAATCTTTCCTCGCTGGCGCCGACATGAGCGCGCCAGACATTCTGCAAACAATCTTACGACGCAAGGCCGATGAGGTTGCCGACCGGCGTGCGCGTCTTTCACAGCGCGAGCTGCGCCAGCACGTCGCGGATGCTGATCCGGTACGTGGTTTTGTCGCGGCGATTAAAGAAAAGCTTGGGCACGGCCAAGCGGCAGTGATTGCAGAAATAAAAAAGGCCAGCCCGAGCAAGGGCCTGTTGCGCGCCGACTTTCAGCCAGCGCAGATCGCCCAATCGTACGAACGTGCCGGTGCCGCTTGCCTTTCGGTCCTGACGGATGTCGATTTCTTTCAAGGCGCGGACGAATATTTGCAACAGGCGCGCGCCGCTTGTGCGCTGCCGGTGTTGCGCAAGGATTTCATGATCGACCCGTGGCAACTGTATGAGGCGCGTGTGCTCAACGCCGATTGTATTCTGCTGATTGTCGCGGCGCTGGACGACGCCATGCTTGCTGAACTTTCCGGGCTGGCCGCCGATCTTGGCATGGATGTATTGATCGAAGTGCACGATGCCCTTGAACTGGACCGGGCGCTGGCACTGAACACTCCGCTCATTGGAATCAATAACCGCAATCTGCGCAGTTTCGAGACCCGCCTGGAGACCACCCTCGATCTTCTCGGGCGTATTCCCGCGGACCGTATCGTGGTGACCGAGAGCGGTATCCACACACCGGCGGACGTGGCACGACTGCGCGGCCACGGTGTGCATGCCTTTCTCGTCGGCGAGGCCTTCATGCGCGCCGACGATCCGGGCGCAAAGCTGGCGGAACTGTTTGCAGATTGAAGATGACGTTTGCGGTTCGCGGGAACCGAAATTGAGGAACGACGATGAAGGCGACAGTGCGATGGGCAGGCGAAGCGAGCTTCGAGGGTAAGTCCGAGACCGGGCACACGGTGTTGATGGACGGTTCACCCGAATTCGGCGGCCAGAACCGCGGCCCGCGGCCCATGGAGCTGCTGTTGCTCGGCATGGGCGGTTGTACGGCATTCGATGTGGTGCTCATCTTGCGCAAGGCCCGGCAGGACATCGGCGATTGTGTGGCGCACATCGACGCCGAGCGCGCACCGGCCGACCCCAAGGTGTTCACGCGCATTCACGTACACTTTGTGGTAAGCGGCCGCAAGCTCGACCGCAAGCGCGTCGAGCAGGCGCTCAAGCTCTCGGCCGAGAAGTATTGCTCGGCCTCGATCATGCTCGCCAAGACCGCTGAAATCACGCATGATTTCGAGATCGTCGAATTGCCGTAAGATGCCGGAATGAACCGTCCTGAACCCACTCTCGGCCTGCGGCATGTCGCCTTGCGGGTGCGCGACCTCGAAGGCTGCGAGCGCTTCTACACGGCGCTGCTCGGCATGCGCGTCGAATGGCGCCCGGATGCGGACAATGCCTACCTCACCGG
>CAYJBG010000232.1:0-2949 GCA_964368085.1 uncultured Acidiferrobacterales bacterium
GCTTGCAGGTAGGAGTAAAAAACTTCGGCGAATTCCTCACCGCCCTCGATCAGGTTGTTGTGATAGCGCTTAAGGATGCCCCGGTCAGCTTCTTGAATACCCAGGAAACGGTTAAAGGCCTCGTTGATGCTGAGCTTGTCGTAATAGCGGGAAACAGGCTGAAAATGTACATTGCCGGATTTATTGGTCACGGGGGGTTCAGGTCCTGGTTATAGTTATTTTCTGCACCACCGCCCATCGCTTCTCAAAACCAAGTGGTGCCCGGTTACCGTTATTATTTTTATCAACGGCTTGCCAGATAAACTAGCTTATTTACATGAACTAAACCATAGAAAAAAATATATAGAATAAGTAATTCATTAACCTCTGATGCTGGATAGGTCAGTCCGTCTGTTTTCCGAGGGGCTCAACGCCTGCGGCGAGAGCGCTTCAGAAAACGCGCCAGCCTCTCCAGACGGCTGCGCCGGTAGTACGGCCGATCGGCCTCGTCCATCCGTTCAAAACGGCCCTGGTACTTGAGCTTGGCCCACTGATTGAAGTCCAACCGTTCGGCGAAGCGGTAATGAAAGTGATTGAACGGCGCAAACCCGGGTTTGAAGATTACCGCCGCGCCAAAATCGAGTAGGCAAGGAGACCGGCCGCCGACCACCAGCAGGTTTTCTTTCTTCTGCAGGTCGCTGTGCGCAATGCCGCGCGCGTGCAACGCCTGGATGCATTCCAGCAACTCGGCGAAAAATGCCGCGCGATCGGTAATTTCGGCATGCCGGATGGAGTCGCCTTCAACGTGGTCGAGCACCAGGTAGCGGTTGCGCAGCAGGCCATGACAGCGGGGCACGGCGGGAAAATCTTTCAGGTGTTCGTAGACACGCGCCTCACGGCGCAGCATGAGCGTGGAAAACCAGCGCATCGGCCCGCGCCCGCTCGGTGTCTTGATCACCAAACGCCGGAGAGCATCTTGGTAAAGGAGTGTCTGGCCCTGATAACCACGCGCCAGATAATGGGTGCCGGCGGCGAGACTGTCTTCGATCCAGCGAACCAGCGTGTCTTCCGACGGACTCGCAAGTTCCCAGGGCATGCGCCTAATACAAGGTGATGGACAGATAGACGAAACAGAAAACAAGGACGGCGATAATAATCGGCTCACCATTGTGCCAACTCTGCGCCAGCGACCACTCGCCCGTCACACCCGGTTGGTACGGTGTGAGCCGCGGAATAAGCGCGCTGGTCACCGCGCGCCAGCGCTCCCAGGCTTGGCCGAACAGGCGCTGCAGCACCTCGTCCTCATGCGCGATGGTGCCGGGGTAAAAAAATACGGCGATCAGCCCCCAGGCGATGAAGCTCCACCACAGGCCCGAGGCAACACAGAAACCGAGGGTGATAAGGTGGTTACCGACATACAAGGGATGCCGCACATAGCCGTAGGGTCCGGTGGTGGTGAGCGTCTGGTCCTTCTTGACGTGCCCCGAGGCCCACAGGCGCACGAGTATGCCGATCAGTGCAACCACGGCGCCGACCAGGAACATGGTGCGCCCTGCGTTGCCGAACTCGCCTGGCCGACCGAGAATTGTGAGTACAAACAGGAACCCGATGCCGACAAACTGGCGGAAGCGGTAACGCCGATGCTTGAGATCGTACGTCAGTTTCTGCCAACCGAGCGAAGACGGTGCCTTGAGACGGCGGAACATGGACATGCAGAAAGCGCCCTGTGGGTGATTCGACGGCGCGCCGGATGGCGGCAATGGGCGCTGAGTTTAAAGGCGATGCCCCGGGAAAACAATCGTGCCGGCTTTAATTAACCACGGTCTTTTTGCGCGCTTTTTCCTTGCCGAAGGCGATCACCCCGCTCACCACATCCGCCAGGATGGTGTCGCCCGGGCCGAACTTGCCGGACAGAATCTCCTGCGCCAGTGGATTCTCGATCTGTTGCTGAATGGCGCGTTTCAGCGGGCGCGCACCGTACACCGGATCGAAGCCGGCGGCGGCCAGCTTGTCGAGTGCCGCAGGCGTAAGCGTAAAGCCCATGTCGCGCGCCGCCAGCCGACCGCGCAAATGCTGGACCTGAATCTCGGCAATGCGGTGCAACTGTTCGCGTCCCAGCGGATGGAACACCACGATGTCGTCGATGCGATTCACAAACTCCGGGCGAAAATGCTGACCGACGATTTCCATGACCGCCGCCTTCATGCGCTCGTAGTTGGCTTCTCCCGCCATTTCCTGAATGGTCTGAGAACCGAGATTCGAGGTCATGACGATCACCGTGTTGCGGAAATCCACGGTGCGGCCCTGGCCGTCGGTGAGACGGCCGTCGTCCAGCACTTGCAGTAACACGTTGAACACCTCGGGATGCGCCTTCTCAACCTCGTCAAGCAGAATGACTGAATACGGCTTGCGGCGCACGGCCTCTGTCAGATAACCGCCCTCTTCATAACCGACATAGCCGGGCGGCGCGCCGATGAGCCGTGCCACCGAATGCTTCTCCATGAATTCGGACATGTCGATGCGCACCATCGCCTCATCAGTGTCGAAGAGAAAACTCGCAAGCGCCTTGGTAAGCTCGGTCTTGCCGACACCGGTCGGCCCGAGAAACAGGAACGAACCATTCGGACGATTGGGATCGGACAGGCCGGCGCGTGCGCGACGGATGGCATTCGACACCGCCTTGATCGCCTCGCCCTGGCCGATGACCCGCTTGTCGAGTTCGTCTTCCATGCGCAACAGCCTGTCGCGCTCACCCTCCATCATCTTGGCCACGGGAATGCCGGTCCAGCGCGACACCACTTCCGCGACTTCGTTTTCGGTCACGGCGGTACGCAGCAGCTTCATCTCCTTGCCTTGCTGCGCGCCGGCCGTGGCGAGCTGTTTCTCCAGTTCCGGGATGCGGCCATACTGCAACTCGGACATGCGCGTCAGGTCGCCGGCACGGCGTGCGGTTTCAAGCTCGAGGCGCGC
>CAYJBG010000233.1:0-2931 GCA_964368085.1 uncultured Acidiferrobacterales bacterium
AATGTCTTCGATGATCTTCGCCTTGTACTCCTCGCCCAGGCCGCGGAAATAGGCAGCAGCCGTGTCGCGAGGCAGCACGCGCCGGGTGACGATGGTGTCGCGTTTGGCCAGTTCGTGCATGCGTGTCTCGATCGCGCGCAGGTCGTCTTCAGTGAATCCACGCTTGTAGGCAAAGTCGTAATAGAACCCGTCTTCGATAATCGGGCCGATGGTGACCTGCGCATCCGGGTAAAGCTCTTTCACCGCCTGCGCCAGCAGATGCGCGGTCGAGTGGCGGATGACCTCGAGACCTTCCGCATCGCGTTCGGTGACAATCGACACCGGGGCGTCGTTTTCGATCCGGAACGAGGTATCCACCAGGCGGCCGTCAACCTTGCCGGCAAGCGCGGCCTTGGCAAGGCCAGGACCGATGGCGGCGGCCAATTCAGCGACCGTGATGGGCTGGGGGTATTCGCGGCGGCTGCCGTCCGGCAGCGTAATGACAGGCATGACACACACCCTTCTTCAGTGGCGGCCGTTACGAGGGGCCGCATAAACTGGGTCTAAAATAACACAGCGCCCCGGTTTTAGCCGGAGCGCTGCAATCTGGTAGGCGCGAGTGGGATCGAACCACCGACCACTACCATGTCAAGGTAGTGCTCTACCACTGAGCTACGCGCCTGGAAAGGCGCGCAAAGTAACATGAACCGGCAGCCAGTCTCAAGGACAAGGCCGACACAGTAACAATGGCGACTTCACTTACGCGCGGGTGCAGCTCGGGGTTTGTTGCCGACAGTCTCCTCAATCTTCAGGCGGTTCGCCAGGGCCTTGTTCTGCTGGTCCAGATAGGTGAGCCACAAACCGATGGCATCCTCATACGGCACCGTACCCACACTGCGCATGATCTGCTTGCCCTCGCCACCGGAGACAAAAGCGACGAACTTCTTGACCTCCGGATCCTTCTCCTGGAGGTGGGTCACGATGTACAGCGGACGATAGAGCAGGTATTGGCCGCTACGGATGTTGTCGTAGGAAGCCTCTTTGCCGTCCAGTTTCAGGATTTTGGCGATTCCCTTAAGTTTGCGCGCACTGCTGACGCCGGTTACGCCTGCGCCGTTCGGGTTGGTCACCATGTCCTTCTCAAGGTTCGAAGATTCCTCGACCACGTACTTGGCGACGAACTCTTCCTCGTAGTTGTAGAACATCAACTCGCGCAGGGTGCGGCCAACGCCGGAGATTTTGCCCTTGCGTACATACAGTTCGATCGGTGCATCCTTGCCGCCGAGTGTCTTCCAGTTAGTGATCTGTCCTTTGAAGACTTTGCGCATCTGATCGATGCTGATGTTGTCGACCGGGTTGTCCTTGTGGACTATCATCACCAGTGCATCCCAGGCCACCGGTCTTAGTTCCACACGCCGTTCCTCGTCGTGCGTCATCATCGATTTATCCTTCTCGATAACGTGCCGGCAGGTTCCACCAATCTGCACTTCCTTGCTTGCGACCTGGCGGATGCCTTTGGTGGCGCCGCCGCCGAGCAGTTCTACTTTTACACCGGTTTTCTTTTCATAGGCCGCGGCCATCTCGCCCATGAAGGCATTTTTCGAGATACCGCAACCCGCCCAGGTAATTTTCTTGGTTGCTGCGGACACTGTCATCAGCGGTGCTACGCCGATGAGCAGTGCAACGAGAATCGCGGATAATAGCTTTTTGGTGTCGTTATTCATTTTCAACACCTCAACGGTCTAACTTTAAAGTACGACGGTCCTCCTTGACCGCGTAATAGATTGGATTTTTGCAACTCCTTTGCACCTCTTTAAGAATAGCTCGGAATAGCTCGGCTTGGCCCGCGATGTATATATATTAATATATTATTATATAACGTTTAATTGGGTGGTTTTTCTTGTCACTGACAGTCGACGGACAGAAGTTCGTACCCCGCTGGCAGACACAGTTCACGCCTAGGTCAGCCTCGTACCGCACCTGGCAGCGCGCCGAAGTTATTCGCTTTGATGGCCTGGATCTTGTTGCGCAAGGCGGCGGCTTGTTCGAATTCCAGATTGCGCGCGTGCGCGTACATCTGCTTCTCGAGTTTGTTGAGCAGCCGCGCAAACGCGTCCGGCGCAAGCGCCTGGTACGCCGCCGTTTCTTCGGCGGCCAGCAACTGAGCGGGTTGGTGCCGCCCCGGGCGCGCATAGGCCACGCCGTCGATGATGTCCTTCACTTCTTTGACGATGCCGATGGGTGTGATGCCGTGCGTCTTGTTATGGCTCACCTGTTTGGCGCGGCGGCGTTCGGTTTCATCCATCGCCACGCGCATGGAATCGGTAATGCGGTCGGCATACAAGATCGCGCGCCCGGTCAGGTGACGCGCGGCGCGTCCGATGGTCTGGATCAGCGAGCGCGTTGAACGCAGAAAGCCTTCTTTGTCCGCGTCCAGAATCGCGACCAGCGACACTTCCGGCAGGTCCAGTCCTTCGCGCAGCAGGTTAATACCGACCAGCACGTCGAACACGCCGGCGCGCAGGTCGCGCAGAATTTCAACGCGCTCCACGGTTTCGATATCGGAGTGCAGGTAGCGAACCTTCACGCCGTGCTCGGCAAAGTACTCGGTGAGGTCCTCGGCCATGCGCTTGGTGAGGGTCGTCACCAGCACCCGCTCGTTCAGCATCACGCGCTTGCGGATCTCGGACAGCAGGTCGTCCACCTGCGTGGCCGCCGGCCGTACTTCCACTTCCGGATCGACCAGGCCGGTCGGCCGCACCACAAGATCGATAGTGCCACCGGAGTGCGCCAGTTCGTACGGACCGGGCGTCGCCGATGTGAAAATGGCCTGCGGCATCAGGGCCTCGAACTCCTCGAATTTGAGCGGCCGGTTATCCAGCGCGGACGGCAGGCGAAAGCCGTACTCCACCAGCGTCTGCTTGCGCGAGCGGTCGCCTTTATACATGCCGC
>CAYJBG010000234.1:0-2926 GCA_964368085.1 uncultured Acidiferrobacterales bacterium
TCGCCGAGGCTGTCTTTTTCGATGCGCGGGGGCGTGGCCATGATGGGGTTCCGGTTTTCGAGTCGAGTGGCGATTATATACCGCTCTGACTATCAAATAGTGTGCAATCAATTGCCATGACGCAGACAACACAGTGCGCGCATTTTCGTGTGCGCGGTCAGGTGCAGGGCGTATTCTACCGCGCCTCGACCGAAGCCACGGCGCGCCGGCTTGGACTCAGTGGCTGGGTACGCAATGGTGAGGATGGCGGCGTCGAGCTTGTCGCCTGCGGACCCGCGCCGCGGCTCGATGAACTGGAAAAATGGTTGTGGCAGGGACCGGCCGACGCACGTGTGTCAAGCGTTGAGCGCAGGCCGTCGCCGCTTGAACACTTCCACGGGTTTGAGGTACTGCGCTAACCCATTGCCCTCACCCTCATTCCCTCTCCCGCAGGGCCCTCACCCTTTGCCCTCTCCCAGAGGGAGAGGGGAAGTTGGTGAGAATCCATATTTCGGTCGAGGCGAGCCGATGCGCGCGTGGCGCGCACTCCTTCACTTTGCCGTTACTGCGGCTGCCAGCGCTGGTCGAAGACCTTGTAGACCTGCGCCGGGTAGTGGCGCTCGCGCGTGCCGTTGTAACGCATCAGCGCGCGCACGCGATTGCCGCGTTCCTTGTCGAGGTAGTAACGGAGAATAGTACAACCGTAGCGCAGGTTGGTGTGCATGTGAAACAGGTTGTCCCCCGGCTTGCCGATCTCCTTAAGCCAGAACGGCATGATCTGCATGATGCCCAGGGCACCGGCCCTGGAAATGGCAAACGGGTTGAAGTTGCTTTCCACCTGGATCACCGACAGCACCAGCTCCGGTTCGAGACCGGCGCGTTGCGATTCGTAGTGCACGTTCTTGAGCAGGTCAATGCGAACATCGTGGTCCGGAATTCTTTTCGCAAGGCGCTGCGACATGTCGGTGAGCCACACCTCGCCGTCGAAGCGGTCGGCGAAACTGTCCGACTCGCTCGCCGCCCTCTTGAGCAGCTCGCGCAGTTCCGGTTCCACCGGTTGACGCTCCTCCAGCGCCGCGGCCGCGCCCAAGCCGAGCAGCGTGAGGGCGACGCCGAACATGAGTTGTTTCATGCTTGCAGAATAGCCGGCCGCCAATGCTGCATCAAGCGACCGCAACCAGAATGACGACATAACGCGCGGTCTTGCCCAGTGCGATGAACAGGAGTGAAGCGGGAAACGGCAGACGCAGGAAGCCCGCGGCGAAACACAGCGGATCGCCGACCACCGGCAGCCACGACAGCAGCAGTGCCGGGCTGCCCCATCGACGCAGCCACGCCACGGCGCGCCGTCGCTTTGCCGCGAGACGGTTTTCGAGCGGGAAGCGTCGCGCCAGCAGGTAGCCGAGCGCCCAGGTGGTGAGCGCCCCGAGCGTATTGCCGAGGCTGGCGATGGCGAGCAGCAACCACGAGTCGTACCGCTGCTCCGCCGCCAGCACACCGAGCACCACCTCCGAACCGCCGGGGAACAGCGTCGAGGAAACAAAGGCGCTGAGGAACAATCCCCAAAGGCTGACATCGGCAAGCATGCGAGGCGTCAGCCGAGTAGTGGCGGGATGTCTTTTGCCAACGCCTGCTTATCCTTCGTGGCCGCCCCCACCAGCGCGAAGCCGCGCAGTTTGCCGGAGTTGTCATGAAACAGCGCGCGCACCCCATCTGCGGCCGTATTTTCTTCCCACTTGCCTTCCACGCCCGGCGGCGGCGGACAGACCACGGTCGGGCAGGCCGGGGTTTTGACCACCACCGGCATGGCCGGGTACTGCACGGCCGTCGGGGCGCCACTCAGGGTTTTCGCGAGCGCTCGTGCCGCCTGCATGATCGGCATCACGAACGGCAAGTTGTGACCGGCGACTTCGGCGCAATCACCGAGCGCGTACACATCCGCGACGCTGGTGGTGAGCCGGATATCGGTCACAATGCCGCGGTTCACCGCGATACCGGCGCTTGCGCCAAGTTCGATGCGCGGTTTGAGACCGATCGCCGAGAGCACCATGTCGGCTGGTAGCCGGGTTCCGTCCGCGAGGGTCAGGTCGAGACGCTGTGCGCCGTGCGCCACCGACTTGACCGTAACGCCGAAGTGAAAGCGCACGCCGATGTTCTCAAGCGCTGCGCGTAAAAACGCCGCCGCCTGCGGTGGCAGCAGCCGGCCGAGCGTCTGCGGTGCGGGGTCGATCACGTCCGCGTCGAGACCCGCGCCACGCAGATCGTTGGCGAATTCACAACCGATCAGGCCGGCGCCCATGATGGCAACGCGCCGCGCGCCCGAGGCGGCCGCGCGGAAGCGCGCATAGTCCGCCAGGTCGTTGACCGACAGCACCGCATTCACGGCATCGCCTTCGAGGGGTACGCGCATCGGGTCGGCGCCGATCGCCAGCACCAGTTTGGAGTAGGGGACAGATTCACCGTCGACCTGGAGGGTATGGCCCGCGGTATCGATGGCGGTCACGCGGGTGTTCGGGCTGATGATGGCGTGCAGTTGCGCGCCCATCTCACGCGCTGTGTTGAGGGCGATCTGTTGCGCGCTCTTCTTCTGGGCGTAGGCGTTGGACAGTACCGGCTTGGAGTAAAAGGACGCTTCGTCGCGGCTCACCAGGCGCAAAGGGGTGGCGGTGTCGAGCTTGCGGAATTCGCGCGCCACGGTGTAGCCGGCAAGCCCGGTTCCGATGATTACGATGGGCGACAAGCTTTAAGCTCCCGTCTGTGGTGTCCGGCGTGCATCATAGCCTAAGCCCCGGCAGGCGACAGAAGCCCCCGGTGAAGCGCGCCATCCGGGTTTAGGCGGCGACTGACATATACTTCAAAATAGATTCCCACCTACTCCCCCAAAGTGAGGGGGTGCGCGCCACGCGCGCATCGGCTCGCCTCCCTCTCCCTCTGGGAGAGGGAATGA
>CAYJBG010000235.1:0-2921 GCA_964368085.1 uncultured Acidiferrobacterales bacterium
TCAACATCGAAGACCTGAACACCTGGACCTACGCCGCCGCCCACACCGGCACGCCCATGTTCTCGATGAACATGACCATCAGCGTGCCATCCAGCGTCAACATCGGCCGCCTGCGCGACGAGTTCACGCGCTTCTGCGACGAGTTGAATGTGGACGCCACGCTCGAACCGGCGCGGCATTAGCAGGTTGTTGAAAAAGCCCATGGATGGGCTTTTTCAACAACCTGTTAGAACCCATTTCAAAAATCCCTCTCCCTTATGGGGAGAGGGGTTCTTTCAAGACAGCTTCCAAGTACCCGCCGGTCGACATGAGAACTCATTCGGCGCAATTCGCTGCGTTCATTGACGCCCTAGGCGCTGTTTCCACCACCGCCAGCCGAAGAACCCGGCAAAGATCGCGGAGCCCGCGACCAGCATGGCGAAATAATTGAACATGCCAAGGACGACGACGCCCATCACCAGCAGGAGCAGAATTGGAAAAGTCATCCGCTCGTTATCCGGCGGCGTTCGCCGGTTGCGGGGACCGCGGGTTATCTTTTTTGGCATGAGTAATTTTTCTCTCCGCCGCCTTTATAGCAGAGGTTGACGCCGGGAGAAACTTGGGCGAGGGCAACAAGCCCGCCGCTTTCTCGCAGGTGCCGATTGAGGGTGATATGCTGTGAAACAAGTGAATCCGCATGTTCCCGGATTTTTCCGCATGCCAAGAAATCTTGCCCTCGCCTTGATGCTGCTGGCGGCCGTGCCGGCACAGGCTGCGCCTTCCGAGATTTTACCGGCGGAAGCCGCGCAGGTGCTCAAGCGCAACGGTCTCTCGGCCCGGGGCTTAAGCGTGTATGTGCACGAGGTCGGCCAGCCCGAACCGGTGTTGGCAGTGGGCGCCGACGTGCCGCGCAACCCGGCATCGACCATCAAGCTGCTCACCACGCTCGTGGCGCTCGAAGAACTCGGGCCGGCCTGGACTTGGAGGACCGAGGCCTATGCCAGCGCACCGGTGCGCGACGGAGTGTTGGACGGTGATCTCTATATAAAAGGCTACGGCGATCCATATCTGGTCATCGAACACTTCTGGCGTTTCCTGCGCGCGCTGCGCAAGGGCGGGTTGACCGAGATCCGCGGCGATCTGGTTATCGACCAGGGCTTTTTCGATCCAGGTTCCGAGCAGCCTTCCGACTTCGATCGCCGCCCGCATCGCGCCTACAACGTGCAACCGCGGGCGCTGCTGGTGAACTTCCAGGCGGTCAACTTCCGTTTCCTGCCGCAACCGCACCGGCAACGCGTGCAGATTATTGCCGACCCGCAGCCGGCACAACTCGCCATCGACAACCGCGTACGTCTGACGAACGGCCCGTGCCGCGGCAGTGCGCGCTCGTTAAGCATGCAGGTGGCGGAGCGCGCCGGTTTCCAGAAGCTGGTGTTCAGCGGCGGTTACAGCGCGCACTGCGGCGACGACGAGTTGTATCGCGTGGTGGCCGAGCCCGATGCCTACATCCACGGCGTGTTCGAAACGTTGTGGACGGAGTTGGGCGGGCGCTTCGCGGGCGGTGTGCGCGAAGCGTTCGTGCCGGACGGCGCCGTGCTTCTGCACAGCGCGGCCTCGCCGCCGTTGTCCGAAATCATTCGCGTGGTCAACAAGTACAGCAACAATGTCATGACCCGGCAGCTCCTGCTGACCCTCGGCGCTGAGAAGCATGGCGCCCCCGGAACGGTGGAAAAGGGCGTGGCCGTCATCCACGAATGGCTTAAAGCACGCGGCCTTTCGTTCCCGGAACTTGTGTTCGAGAACGGTTCCGGCCTGTCGCGCGCGGAACGCATCTCCGCGCGCCATCTCGGCGCGGTGTTGCTCGCCGCCTGGCGCAGCCCGACCATGCCCGAGTTCCTGGCGTCGTTGCCGATCCTGTCCGTGGACGGCACGCTTAAGAGCCGCCATGGCGGCGGTCTCGCCGGACGTGCGCACCTCAAGACCGGCAGTATCGATAATGTGCGCGCCCAGGCCGGCATGCTGCTCGACGAGCAGGGGCGGCGCATGGTCGTGGTGGTTTTGCACAATGACACACACGCCGACACCTTCGCCGGCGAGCAGGTGCAGAACGCCGTGCTCAGCTGGGTAAACCGGCGCCCCTGACCAATGTCCGGGCGCCAGCGATCACCCGGATCGCGGGGCCGCGACGGCCGCATTGCGGCGCCGGAACAGCAGCCACGTGACGGCGATCACGGTTAGCGCGATCAGCGGCATCACGCCATAGTTCACCGCTCGCCAGCCGAGGTAATGTTGCAGGCTTCCGGCCGACAGCACCGCGACCGTGACGGTGCTGAACACCAGAAAATCATTGAGCGCCTGGGTCTTGGCCTTTTCGGCCGGCGCATAGGTTTCGGTGAGCAGGGTGGTGGCGCCGATGAACAGGAAATTCCAGCCCACGCCGAGCAGCAACAACGCCAGCCAGAAGTGCAACAGGCCGGTGCCGGTGAGATTGACGGTGACGCACAGGGCGCTCAGCACGCTGCCGGCGAGCATTATCTGAAGCACGCCGAAACGCCGGATCAGGTGACCGGTGAAGAAGCTCGGCACAAACATGCCAAGCACGTGCCACTCGATCACGAACGCCGTATCGCCGAACGCAAGGTGGTGCTCGTGCATGGCGAGCGGGGTGGCGGTCATCACCAGTGCCATGACGCCGTAGCCGAGCATGCCGCCAAGCGCCGCGACCACGAACGCCGGCTGGCGGGCGATGACCGGCAGCGGCCGGCCGCCGCGTTGCGATTCGGCGCCGGCGCGCGGGATGGCGATGAACAACAATGTGGCGAAGGACAACGCATAAATGCCCACCAGGCTCAGGTAGCTGCCGGCGAACGGCGCCGCAAACCAGCTGCTCGTCCAGTGCGCGAGGTTCGGTCCGATCAGGGCGGCGATCACGCCGCCCGCCA
>CAYJBG010000236.1:0-2850 GCA_964368085.1 uncultured Acidiferrobacterales bacterium
GGCTGGTCACGCCGGTGCCGATGACCATCATCGCCAGGAAGGATTTTCCGGCCAAGGACATTAAAGAATTCATTACCTATGTGAAGGCCAACAAGGACAAGATCACCTACGGTAACGCCGGCATCGGCGCGGCATCGCACCTGTGCGGCATGCTGTTCATGAGCGCGATCGATACCCAATTCACGACCGTGTCGTACAAAGGCACTGGGCCGGCGATGAACGACCTGCTTGGCGGCGTATTCGACTTCATGTGCGACCAGACGACCAACACCACCGGTCAGATCCAGGCAGGCAAGGTCAAGGGCTACGCCGTGACCAGCAAGAAGCGTGTGCCATCGCTCAAGGATCTGCCAACGCTGCAAGAATCCGGTCTCAAGAATTTCGAGGTCTCCGTGTGGCATGGCCTGTACGCGCCGAAGGGCACGCCCAAGCCGATTGTCGACAAAATTTCGGCAGCATTGCGCGTCGCACTCAAGGATGCGTCGGTGAAGCAGCGCTTTGCCGATCTTGGCACTGAGCCGGAGCCGGCTGACCGGGCAACACCGGCGGCGCATCGCGCCCACCTCAAGGCCGAAGTGGAGAAGTGGGCGCCGATCATCAAGCAGGCCGGCGTCTACGCCGACTGACCGTTGCCGCTCGCACAGCCCGGTTGCGACCGGCTGCGCGAGCCAACATCACGCATAGAACAACCCGGTATTGGGGGCCGCGTGCCGATTCGCAACCCGAAGGATTTCTGGTCAGGCCTGCTGTTTCTGGGGGTCGGAGGCGCGGCGGTCCTGCTCGCACAAAAATATCCGCTCGGTACGGCATTCAAGATGGGGCCGGGTTACTTCCCGACCGCGCTGGGCGGTCTGCTCGCCTTGGTCGGGCTGCTTGCCGTGTTGCGCTCGTTCATCCGCCCCGGCACGGCGATCGAACCGTTTCACTGGCGGCTGTTGTTGATGGTGACCGGATCCACCGTGCTGTTCGGCCTGTTGATGCGTGGTGCCGGTCTGAGCGTGGCAGTACCGGTGTTGGTATTGGCTTCGGCTGCGGCGAGTATATATTTCCGTTGGCGTACCGCGCTTATTCTGGCTGTGGGCCTGACCGCCTTGAGCACCTTGCTGTTCGTGAAAGGCCTGGGTCTGCCGATTCCGTTGATCGGTCCGTGGTTCGGAGGCTGATATGGAACTGCTAGCCAATCTTTCCCTCGGCTTCGACACGGCCCTGACACTGCATAACCTGCTTTATTGTTTTGCCGGTGTGCTGATCGGTACGCTCATCGGCGTGCTGCCGGGGATCGGGCCGGTGGCAACGATCGCCATGCTGCTGCCGGTGACGTTCACGCTCGCGCCGGTATCCGCCATGATCATGCTCGCCGGCATCTATTACGGTGCGCAGTACGGCGGTTCGACCAGCGCCATCCTCATCAATCTTCCCGGCGAAATCACCTCGGTCGCGACCACGCTCGACGGGCACGCCATGGCCAAACAGGGCCGGGCCGGTGTGGCGCTGGCAACTGCCGCCATCGGCTCGTTCGTGGCGGGCACCATTGCCACGTTCTTGCTGGCCGCCTTTGCGCCGCCGCTCGCGGAGCTGGCGCTCAAGTTCGGGCCGCATGAGTATTTTGCGCTCATGGTGCTCGGACTCGTGGCGTCGATCGTGCTGGCCCACGGCTCGCTGCTGCGCGCGGTCGGCATGATCCTGCTCGGACTGCTGCTCGGATTGATCGGCGCCGACGTCAACTCCGGCGCACTGCGCTTCACCTTCGGTATCCCGGAACTCGCCGATGGCGTCGGCTTCGTGGTGGCGGCCATGGGCATGTTCGGCCTCGGCGAGATCGCCCGCAACCTTGAGAACGAGGCGACCCGCACCCGCCTGGTTGGCCGCATCACCAGTCTCATGCCCACGCGTGAAGACTTCAGGCGCATGGTGGGGCCGATCCTGCGCGGCACGTTCATCGGGTCGGCGCTCGGCATTCTGCCCGGCAACGGCGCCGTGCTGGCGTCGTTCACTTCGTACTCGTTAGAGAAGAAACTTTCGAAAACACCAGAGCAGTTCGGCAAGGGTGCAATCGAGGGCGTGGCCGCGCCGGAGTCGGCCAATAATGCCGGTGCCCAGACCTCGTTCATTCCGATGTTGACGCTCGGCATTCCCTCCACCCCGGTGATGGCGCTCATGATCGGTGCGCTCATCATCCAGGGCATCCAGCCGGGGCCCACGGTCGTGACCAATCAGCCGGCGTTGTTCTGGGGCATCATCGTGTCCATGTGGATCGGCAACGTGTTCCTGCTGATCCTGAACCTGCCGCTGATTGGCCTCTGGGTGCGCCTGATCATGGTGCCGTACCACCTGCTGTATCCGGCAATTCTGGTGTTCTGTGCGATCGGTGTGTACAGCCTCAACGGCTCCACGCTGGACGTGCATCTCATGGCGCTGTTCGGCGTGCTCGGCTATGTGTTCTCAAAGCTCGAGTGTGAACCGGCGCCGATGCTGCTCGGCTTTCTGCTTGGGCCGATGATGGAGGAATACCTGCGCCGGGCGCTGACCATCTCGCGCGGCGATGCGACGACTTTCCTCACGCGCCCGATCAGCGCCACTATGCTGGCATTAGCAGTTATCGCCATGGTGATTGTGCTGTTGCCGGCCATTCGCAAGACCCGCGAAGTGGCGTTCAAGGAAGAAGGCTGAGACTGCCCACGGCGCCAGCAACGGCGCCTGGAAAGCAATCTGCGGGGATGCGGCGCGCGACCGCCATGGATGGCGGAAGTGCGGAGCGCGAAGCCGTCCCTACGGGGACAAACGCAGGAGCAGTTTTTCCGCCTCCGGTATAATCCCGCGCCATGCAAGCGCACTCCGCGGTTAATCCGT
>CAYJBG010000237.1:0-2838 GCA_964368085.1 uncultured Acidiferrobacterales bacterium
CATCGGTCACGCGCCCGAGGATGCCGCCACCGGCCACCACCTCGTCGCCCTTGGCAAGCTTGGCCACCATCTCGCGATGTTCCTTGGCGCGCTTGCTCTGCGGGCGGATCAGCAGAAAGTAGAAGATGACGAAAATGACGATGAGCGGCAGGAACGACATGATCCCGCCGCCCAGACCGGCGGCCGGGGCCGGGTCGGCGGCGTGCGCATCGGAAACGATCAGGCTCAGAAGGTTTGCATTCGAAGACATGGTTGACCTTGATTGGAGTTAGTCTGGTTGAAAGTTGGCGGCATCTGCCGGATTTTCGCCGGCCCCCGGCTCGTCCGGGTCGGTCTCGATCTGGCGACGCGTACAATAAAACTTCTCGACGAATTCATCCAGCCTTTTTCGCTCAATCGCCCGTCTCAGCCCCTGCATCAGAGACTGGTAGTAATAAAGGTTATGCAGGGTCGCCAGGCGCGCGCCCAGGATCTCATTGCACTGCTGCAGGTGGCGCAGGTAGGCGCGGCTGTAGTTTCGGCAGGTGTAGCAGTCGCACTGGGCGTCCGCCGGGCCTAAGTCGGCGGTATGGCGGCTGTTGCGGATTTTCACCTGGCCGTCATGGGTAAACAGCCAGCCGTTGCGCGCATTGCGCGTCGGCAGCACGCAGTCGAACATGTCCACGCCGCGGCGCACCGCCTCCACCAGATCCTCGGGCGTGCCCATGCCCATGACATAGCGCGGCCGGTCGGCCGGCAATTCCGGGGCGATCGCCGCCACAATCCGCCACATCTCGTCCTTCGGCTCGCCCACCGACAGGCCGCCCAGCGCATAGCCATCGAAGCCGATGGCCTTCAGCCCGGCGAGCGATTCACGGCGCAGATGCTCGTGCATGCCGCCCTGCACAATGCCGAACAGCGCACCGGGATGGCCTGCGTGGGCTGCCTTGCTGCGCCCCGCCCAGCGCAACGAAAGCTCCATTGAGGCGCGCGCCTGAGCCTCGGTCGCCGGGTACGGGGTACACTCGTCGAACACCATAATGATATCCGCGCCCAGCGCCTGCTGCGCCGCCATGGATTCCTCCGGCCCCATGAAAATGCGGTCGCCGTTCACCGGCGACTGGAAGGTCACGCCCTGCTCGCTGATTTTTCTGAGCTTGCCGAGGCTCCAGACCTGAAAACCGCCCGAGTCGGTGAGGATCGGCCCGTCCCAGTGCATAAAGCGGTGCAGACCGCCATGCGCGCGCACCACCGCAACACCCGGGCGCAGCAAAAGATGAAAAGTATTGCCGAGTACGATCTGCGCGCCCAGCCCGCGCAGTTCCTCCGGCGTCATGGCCTTGACCGTGCCGTAAGTGCCGACCGGCATGAACGCCGGAGTATCGACGATACCGCGCTCGAAGGTCAGGCGTCCGCGGCGCGCGGCGCCGTCATTACCGAGGAGATCGAATTTCATAGAGTCAGATACAAGATACAAGATGCAAGATACAAGAGAAAGGCGAACCGTTCCGGATCACTTGTGTCTTGCATCTTGTATCTGGGGTAATACGAACATTGCATCGCCATAACTGAAGAACCGGTAGCACTGCTCAACCGCATGCCGGTAGGCGTCCAGCACAGGCTCCGTGCCGGCGAAGGCGCACACCAGCATGAGCAGCGTGGATTCCGAAAGATGGAAATTGGTCAGCAGCGCATCCACGCTGCGGAAACGGTGGCCGGGATAAATAAAGATGTCGGTCTCACCGGCGAACGGGCGGACCTGTCCATCGCGCGCGGCGGTTTCAAGGGCGCGCACCACGGTCGTGCCGACCGCGATCACGCGCCGTCCGGTTTCCCTGGCGGCATTCACGCGCGCCGCCGCGGACGTGCCGATCTCCAGCCATTCGCTGTGCATGCGGTGCTGCGCGATATTGTCCACGCGCATCGGCTGAAAGGTGCCGGCGCCGACGTGCAGCGTCACAAACGCGCGCTCCACGCCGTGCGCATCGAGACTTGCGAGCATGCCGGCATCGAAATGCAAGCCGGCGGTGGGCGCCGCGACCGCGCCCGGCGCCTGCGCGTACACGGTTTGATAACGCGCGCGGTCATTATCGGCATCCGGCCGGTTGATATACGGCGGCAACGGAATGTGGCCGATGCGTTCCAGCACCGCCGGCAGCGGCTCGCCGATCTCGAATTCGATTTCGTAGAACTCGCCTTGCCGCGTCACGACCCGCGCCGTCACCCCGCCGTCGAGGCGCAGCCGCTTCCCCGGCTTCGGCGGTTTGCTGGCGCAGCATTGTACGAGTGCGCGGCCGTCGCTCAACACGCGCTCGAGCAGCAACTCGATACGCCCGCCTGTCTCCTTCTCGCCGAACAGGCGCGCGGGAATGACGCGCGTGTCGTTGAACACCAGCAGGTCGCCCGGGCGCAGCAACTGCGGCAGATCGATGAACTGCCGGTCCACGATGGAACCGGTCGCGCCATTGAGGCACAGCAGGCGGCTGGCGTGGCGCTCGGGCAACGGCGCCTGGGCGATGAGCGCCGCGGGCAGATGGTAGTGAAAATCGGATTTGCGCAAGAAGGGGTAACTAAAAAGAGAGTGACGGTTCGTCAGCCGGTGTGCTCGGATTACTATACTTGAAGGGGCCTGTCGTGCAGAGCCCTTGCACGCGATGCAATCCTGCACCAGCCGGCCGCTCTCGCGACCGCCATGGAGGGCGGAAGTGCCGGAAACGCAGGAGCGGTTTTCCGGCCGACCGCCATGGAGGGCGGCCGCTTCGGGCTCCTGCCCTCTCGCGGCATTACTCCATCCATGGAGGGCAGAAGTGCGGAGCGCAAAGCCGTCCCTACGGGGACAAACGCAGGAGCAGTTTTTCC
>CAYJBG010000238.1:0-2819 GCA_964368085.1 uncultured Acidiferrobacterales bacterium
CCGGAATTCTCCCGGAACCAATTGGCAATGACGGCCTTGAGGCTTTCGTTGTCCGAGGGCAGATTCTGGGCGATGGTGGCCGGCAGGAAGCTCCGCAGGTTCTCGACGATGGTCGCCAGCTGCGCAAGCAGTGTCGCCAGATTATCCGGCCCCTTGCGGATAAAGACGGCAATCCCGATGCTTCCCAGGACCAGCAACGCGACGGTCACGGCCGCCAACAGCGCGACCACGACAATCTTGGTATTGCGGCTGGTGATAAACGGCACTCGCAATAGCGAAGACAGAATATGCACCAGCTGGAAAACGAGCAGGCCGGCGAGCAACGCCGCGAGCAGATGAAAGGCGAGAATGCCAATGAGCGCAAGCCCCATCAACACCCAACTGGCGACATGAAAAGAAAAAGGTATCGAAATGCCGTTGTCGTTTTTTGTTTCTGACATGCCGGCTTTGCCCTGGCCCCGGGATCGCCCATTATCGTGCAGACACCCGGCGACTTCCAGTTGTGTTACTTCCCGAGGCGATCGGCGCTTACGGGTCCAGATCCAGTCGCACCACGCGCTGCCCCAGCATCGCCAAGGCCCCGCGGTTCCGGCAAGTGCTGTCGCGGGTGAATTCGAATCGGTATTCGCGATACCAGGCGAGCCGGCCCTGCGCATCGCGCCGCAAGCGCAGTTTGGTGAGCTCGACCGTGTCGTCGAGAAACTGCGCCTGCGCCTGCTGACTGGCGTGCCGGCCGGCGGCACGCGCCAACTCCTTGCAGCGCATCGCATCCAGCCAGTACCACAGCAGCGCGGCCAACCCGAGGAGCGAGGCAATTTCGAGTACAGGCATTCCGGCGGTCATTCCCTTTTGGGCACACAACGAATCCGCAGTAGCTTCATGCCACGCTCACGCTACGATGGATGGACTGTCATTATTCCGTGAAATCGGCATGGCTGTCATCCCATAGGACCGAATCGCCGGGTATGCGACCATGATGGGCATGAATCGCCTGCACCTGCTGATCTGTTTGCCGGGCCTCGTCCTGGCCATGCTGCTGCCGGGCTGCCGTGGCGAACGCGCGAGCCCGGAGGCCGAGGTGCGCGCTCTGATCGACAACGCGGTAACAGCGGCTGAACAAAAACGCATCGGAACGCTGAAGGACGGCATTTCAGAAAAGTACGCAGATGAGCAGGGGCGGAACAAACGCGCTGTCGAAGGACTGCTGCGGTTGCATTTCCTGCGCAACGAAACCATTCACGTGTACGCGCACGTCCAGTCCGTCACACTGCCGCAACCAGGTCGCGCCCAGGCCACCGTCCTCGTCGCCATGGCCGGCGCACCGATTGCCTCGGCACAGGAGCTGCCCGCCTTGCGCGCCGACCTGCACCGGTTCGAGATCGACTTTGCGCGCGAGGACAAAACCTGGCGCGTGCAGCGCGCCGCCTGGCGACGGGCCGAGCTTGATGAATTTCTCAGTCCGTAGTTGGGCAGGCGTGAATCGATTGTCATGGATCGCCAAGACGTCACTCCTCCCCGCTTCAACGCCTTGTTCGCCCCGGATATCCCGACTGCGCTGGCCATGACGAGCCGCGAGATGCCTATCCTGTCGTCCTTGCATGGGCGCGCCTCTGTGTGCGGTAGCAAACGGATGCGTAGCGGTATCGGTGATACGTTGGCTATTCACCCATTGGCCAATTTTGACAAGGAGCATTGGACATGCGCATCGGTAAACTCAGTTCTCTCATCGGCTTGTCGACGGTGCTGTTGCTCGGTCCCGTGACCGCCGCGCAGGCACAAAAGCCGGGTCTTTACGTGGGCGCCGCGGTAGGCGCTTACAGCATCGATGAAAGCAATCTCAGCGACAATGACCGTGTGTTAAAGGCCTACGTCGGCGGTCAGTTCACGAACTGGTTCGGCGTCGAAGGCTCGTGGACCGATTTCAACCGCGTCGACAATAGCGGTGGCGACAAATTCGAGGCGGACGGCGCAGGTTTGGCGGCGGTGTTTTCGCTTCCGATGGGGTCCACGTCATCGCTCTTTATCAAGGGCGGTCAGTACTGGTGGAAATCGGATTCGGTCCTGGGCGGAACGTTAGGCGCCAGCGATGGCAACGACCCGTTCTGGGGTGTCGGCGTCAAGGTCGGCTTTAACGACCATCTCGCGATTCGCATCGAGGTCGAACGTTATGACGTGGCGGCTATCAACCTCTATACCTTGATGGGCGGTCTCGAACTAAAATTCTAGCAGCGGCCCTGCATCTTCGCTTGAATCAGGCGTTACGGCGAACCATCTCCGTAACGCCTGGCGGGTAGCGACAGTTGCCCGGCTTTCCGCACCGTTCCGCTCCATCTGTGTATACGCATCGCATATTCGGAATTTCCTCGTTGCTCGGAGTTTTCCCGGTTCCGGGGACACGCGCTGTGAAACATCGCAGAATCACACCATGAAAATGCTTTCTCCACGCGCCCGGTATGTACTCGATCGCCCGTGGCGGTTTGTGGGGCGGGTGGTTGCCGGCTTTCGCGCCAACCAGGGGTTTCTGCTGGCGGGGGCAGTGGCCTACTACACCCTGTTGTCCATCATCCCGATGTTCGCCCTCATCCTGGTGTTGTTGTCGCAATTCAGGGAGACACCGGCGCTGCTCACCGCCATGGACGAATACCTGGTTCTGGTGGCCCCGGGACAGGCCGAGGCGCTGGTAGACCAGATTGGCGTGTTTCTGGAAAACTGGAAGGTGGTCGGGGTAACGGGACTGGTGCTGTTGCTGTTTTTCAGCTCCATGGCGTTTACCGTTCTGGAGAACGCCATGTCGGTGATCTTCTTCCACCGCGTGGCCG
>CAYJBG010000239.1:0-2799 GCA_964368085.1 uncultured Acidiferrobacterales bacterium
CGCTCAAACAGGCGCCCGACAGCGAGGTGTTGCTCGGTGTGATCTCAAAATTCAGAGAAAAGTGAGAAGAACAAAGAGTAGAGGAAACCGTTCCTTCCATTATGGAAGGACGAACGAATCCGGAATGAAATTCCCGCGCGCTTTTCTCGTTTCTCTTTTCTTGTTTCTTTGCCTCTCTTGCGCCGCGCCGGCACCGCGCCCGCCGGCCGGCCATCTTCAGCAACTCTGGCAGGCGCGCGAGTCGGCGCTGTTGCCAATCCAACACTGGGAGCTGCGCGGGCGCTTGGCGGTGCGCGCCGATGAGCGTGGTGGCCAGGCGTCGATCACCTGGCAGCGCGATGCCGCGCGGCACGGCATTCGCCTCAACGGGCCGCTCGGGCGCGGTGTGGTGCGCGTCACCCAGGACGAAACCGGTGCGCAGCTGCAGGATGCCGAGCAGCGCGTGTTGCGCGCCGCCAGCGCGGAGGAACTGCTCTATCGCTACACCGGTTGGCGCCTGCCGCTCACGAACCTGAATTTCTGGGTGCGCGGCGTGCCGGTACCGGACCTGCCGGCGAGCCGCGAACTGGATGCCGCCGGTCGCCTTAAGACGTTGCGCCAGCAGGGTTGGGAAGTTCAGTATCAGGACTATGTGCAGTCCGGTAACTATGAACTGCCCAGCCGTCTCACCCTGACCACCCTGCCGGATCAGGCCAACGTGGCGCAACCGGCCATCGAAGTGCGCCTCGTGATCGACGCTTGGGCGCGGGTACAATAGCCGGATGACGGCATCCTGGCCGGCGCCGGCCAAGCTCAATCTTTTCTTGCATGTCACCGGCCGGCGGCCGGATGGCTATCACACGCTGCAAACGCTGTTTCAGTTTCTCGATATCCACGACGAATTACGATTTGAGGTCACACGCGACGGCCGTATCGCCCGTGCCCGCGCGCTGCCCGGTGTGCCGGAGGACCGCGATCTCAGTCTGCGCGCCGCGCGTCTGTTGCAAGCCGCGAGCGGCGCCACGCAAGGCGCGATCGTGCATCTCGACAAACACCTGCCACTCGGCGGGGGTCTGGGCGGCGGCAGTTCGGATGCCGCCACCACCTTGTTGGCGCTCAACGAACTCTGGGGTTGCGGATTCACGCGCGCGGCACTCGCGGTGCTCGGGCTTAAACTCGGTGCGGACGTGCCGGTGTTCGTGCACGGCCGGGCCGCCTGGGCCGAGGGGGTGGGTGAGCTTCTGACCCCGGCCGAACCGCCGGAGCATTGGTTTGTGGTGCTGGCGCCGCCGGTGACGGTTTCGACCGCGCTGGCGTTCGCGGCCTTTGACCGCGGGATTGATTTGACACCTTATAGGGCTGCCATCACAATACGCGATTTTCACGCGGGCCGGACCTGCAACGACCTTGAGCCGGTGGTCCGCCGGCTTTACCCGGAAGTGGATAACGCACTGAACTGGCTTTGTAATTTCGGCGCGGCCCGAATGACCGGCTCCGGTTCCTGCGTATTTCTGCCGGTGGCGGACGAGGCGGCCGGGCAGACGATACTGACGCAGCGTCCGGCGGTGCTGGCAGACGGGTTTGTTGCCCGCGGGCGCAATGTACACCCGCTATCAAAGGGACGAGATTAAAGGGACGAGGGACGAGGTACAAGGGACGAGAGAAAAGACGACGGCAAGAGCAAAGTACTCGCCCCTTTTACCTCGTTACCTTGTCCCTGCATTTTTGGGGCGTCGCCAAGCGGTAAGGCGTTGTGAATCTGGCGATTCCGGCATTCGCTCTTAAATGAGCGAGGCCGGAGACAGAAAATATTTAGTGGGGCGTCGCCAAGCGGTAAGGCACCGGATTTTGATTCCGGCATTCCCAGGTTCGAATCCTGGCGCCCCAGCCAAAATTATTATTGCCCGCGTAGAGACTGAAACGCATGCCGCTCGATAACACGATGGTTTTCACCGGGACCGCCAACCCGGTGCTCGCGGAGAAGGTTGCGCACCATCTCGGCATGCCGCTTGGCAAGGCGCAGGTCGGTCGGTTCAGCGATGGCGAGACGCTGGTCGAGATCATGGACAACGTACGCGGACGCGACGTATTCATTATCCAGCCGATCTGTGCGCCGTCGAACGACAACCTGATGGAACTGCTGGTCATGCTCGATGCGGTGAAGCGCTCATCGGCGCGGCGCTTGACGGCGGTGATTCCTTATTATGGTTACGCGCGTCAGGACCGCCGCCCGCGCACCGCGCGCGTGGCGATCACCGCCAAAGTGGTCGCAGACATGATTACGCTGGCCGGCGCGCACCAGGTGCTTACCATGGATCTGCACTCCGACCAGATTCAGGGATTTTTCAATATTCCGACCGACAACATCTACGCCGGGCCGGTGTTGCTCGGCGACATCTGGCGCATCGAGTATCCGGATCTGCTGGTGGTATCGCCGGACGTCGGCGGCGTGGTGCGCGCCCGGGCGTTGGCCAAGCATCTTGAGGCGGATCTGGCGATCATCGACAAACGCCGGCCGCGCCCGAACGAATCCAAGGTGATGCACATCATCGGCGAGGTGAAGGGCCGCACCTGCGTGCTGATGGACGACCTGGTGGATACCGCCGGCACCTTGTGCGAGGCGGCCGAGGCGCTCAAGAACAACGGCGCGAAGAAAGTGGTGGCGTACTGCACGCACCCGGTGCTGTCGGGCGCGGCGGTGGCGCGCATCGAGAAATCGCAGCTCGACGAGCTGGTGGTCACGGACACCATCCCGCTGCGGCCCGAGGCCAAGGCCTGCAAACGCATCCGCCAGCTGTCGGTGGCGGAGATTCTGGCCGA
>CAYJBG010000240.1:0-2794 GCA_964368085.1 uncultured Acidiferrobacterales bacterium
CCCTTGATACTTTTGCTGTACGGGACGGTCCAGCCGAGCTCGTAGCCACTTCGATTGTCACTGGCTAGCAAATTGTTGCGCAGCGTGGACGAAAACACCTGGTCTCCATATTTGTAGGCGAGGCGCAGCAGCACGCGCCCGGCATAGTCCCCAATGTCAGGATTATCGTCGTTCGCCAATCCCTCCGGGATGCGGTACCACGGTTTCAGATCCAGCACGAAGTTGCCGCGCTCCAGCGTAAAGCTCACCCACAAACGGTTCCAGCTGTGCGTCAGGGCATCGTCGCGACCGTTCGACTGGTGCGCGAAGCCCAGCGCGAGCTGCCGATGCTTGAGGCCGAGCAGCGAAAAATCGGTATGGAACGTCAGGCCCAGCTCCGGTTCATAGTTGGTCTCGCGGAACGGTGCGGAACGATTCGTGTTGAATGCCTGCCAGAAGGACAGTTGGGTGTAGCCGAGCCACAGGTCGCCGTTGTCGCCGAACATCTTGTTCCAGAGCGGTATGCGCAGGCTGATCTGGAACTTGATTTCCTGGTGCTGGAGATCGGCGTCCGGATCGATGCTGGCGAACGGCGTGACGTTCGGCACGCTGTTATAGGTATGGATGACGTAGTTCGGCCGGTGCGGGAGAATGGCAAAGGCGCGGCGCGCGAGATCGCGCTCCTTCTGCGTGCGTTGCTCAAGCGCCGGCTTCTCGGGCGCGTCGACCGGCTCACCCGGCACCGAATCGTAACAACGCAGGCGCCCGGCCTCGTTCTGGATCGCACGGCAATCGCTCAGCGTCGCCGGGGACTCGGCCCGGACGGCGGTCCCGACCATGGCCACGAGACTGGTAAACAGGACGACGTAGACACGTGTATTTCCGGCTTCCTTCATAATGCCTGGATGCGCCATACCGACAGCAGAAGGTCAAGCATACTACGCTCAAGAATTGTAGCGGCCGGATGTGCCGGCTTAAGGCACCGGCAACAGGAAATCAGGGTCGTCAGGCCACTTGCACCGGGATGGCGTGACGGGTGTGAGTAATGCGGTTGTCGGCGTCCACGTACACCAGACGCGGCTTGAAGCCGGCCAGTTCCTTTTCCTCGAAAACACCATAAGCGCAGATGATGAGGATATCGCCTGGAGTCGCCTTGTGCGCGGCGGCGCCATTCACCGAGACAATGCCGGAACCGTCCTGGGCGCGGATCGCGTAGGTCGAAAACCGCTCGCCGTTACGGCGGTTGTAAACTTCCACGCGCTCGTACTCGCGGATATCGGCGGCATCCAACAGGCGCCCGTCGATCGCCACCGAACCCTCGTAATCGAGTTCGGCGTGCGTGCAGGTCACGCGGTGCAGCTTGGAACGAAGCAGGGTTCTCTGCATAGATACTTAATTATAACCTCAAGTGGCCGAAATTATCCGCCTTCAGGCAGCAGGTTTCAATTCCAGTTCCAGATTGTCGATGAGGCGCGCGCGCCCGAGCCATGCCGCCGCCAGGATGACCAGCTGCCGGTCCCCTGGGCCCGGCAGCGCCAGATCCTGCTGGCATCGCACACTCACGTATTCCGGGCGGAAACCGGCAGCCGTAAGCTGCTCCGCAGCTTGCGCCTCATGGGCCGCAAAGCCGCTTTCCGGCCGGAAAACTGCTCCTGCGTTTGTCCCCGGAGGGACGGCTTCGCGCTCGGCACTTCTGCCCTCCATGGATGGAGTAATGCCGCGCGAGGGCAGGAGCCCGAAGCGGCCGCCATCCATGGCGGTCGGCCGGAAATCTGCTCCTGCGTTTTCGGCACTTCCGCCATCCATGGCGGTCGGCCGAAAAACTGCTCCTGCGTTTTCGGCACTTCCGCCATCCATGGCGGTCGAAACACCCTGATTTCCGATTCGGCCCGCAAGCGCCTGCAGCGTAGCAGCGAGTTTCGGTGCGTTGCGTCGTTCCGTAGCGGTAAGATAAACGTTGCGCGAACTCATCGCCAAACCGTCGGCATCGCGCACCGTATCGACACCGACAATCTCGATGGGCAGGCCGAAGTCCGCCGTCATAAGGCGGATGACGAGCAACTGCTGATAATCCTTCTTTCCGAACAGAGCCACATCCGGCGTGACAATCTGGAACAGCCGGTGCACCACCGTGGCGACACCGCGAAAATGCCCGGGGCGCACGGCGCCGCACAGAATGTCGCTCACCTCAGGCACTTCGACACGCGTACTCTGGGCGCGCCCGCGTGGATAAATTGCCGTGTCGTCCGGGAAAAACAGAAGCTCGACACCACAGGCCCCAAGCAGAGCGCGATCCTGTTCCGGCGTGCGCGGGTAGGCGCTGAGATCTTCTCCGGGGCCGAACTGCAAGGGGTTCACGTAGATACTCGCTACCACCGCATCGGCGTACCGACGCGCTTGCTCCATGAGATGCCGATGGCCGGCGTGCAGATTGCCCAGGGTCGGCACGAAGGCGATGCGCTGGCCCGCAGCGCGCAGGCGCGCGATTTCGCGTTTCAGATCGGCGACAGACTGGGCAATGATCATGATCGTTGTTCGTGGCGGGAATTTAAGACTCTGGCAAATAACGCGGAGAGCACAGAGGCGCAGAGGGCGCAAAGTTTTTTGAAATGATTTTCTCTGCGTCCTCTGCGCCTCTGCGCCTCTGCGTTCTTTGCGCACTTTCCAGAAAGCATCGGGCTTCAATAACTGTGCTCCGGGCCCGGGAAAGTCTTGCCACGCACGGCCTCGGCATAGGTCTTGATCGCCGCCTCGATGCCTTCCGCGCCCTGCATGAAATTCCTGGAGAACTTCGGGCTCGGACGCGGATAGAGCC
>CAYJBG010000241.1:0-2780 GCA_964368085.1 uncultured Acidiferrobacterales bacterium
CGCGCATCGGCGCCGGTAACAAGATCTTCCAATTCAGTTCGATCGGCGAGGCGCCGCAGGATCTCAAGTACGCGGGCGAGCCCACGCGTCTTGAGATCGGCGACCACAACGTGATTCGCGAGTGTTGTACCTTCAGCCGCGGTACGGCCGGCGGCGGCGCCCTCACGCAGGTCGGCAACGATAGTCTGTTCATGGCCTATGCGCACATCGCCCACGATTGCCGGGTCGGCGACCACGTGGTGTTCGCCAACAACGCCACGCTTGCCGGTCACGTGGAGATCGGCGACCACGCGATCCTCGGCGGCTTCGTCGGGATCCATCAGTTTTGCAAAGTAGGCGCGCATACGATGCTCGGCGTCGCCACGGTGTCCTTCAAGGACATTCCGCCGTTCCTGATGGTGCACGGTAATACCGCCAAGCCCTATGGCCTCAACGTGCGTGGTCTCAGGCGCCGAGGTTTCACCGAGGCCGCCATTGGCGCACTCAAGGGCGCCTACAAAACGGTCTACCGCTCCGGCCTGACTGTCGAGCAGGCGCTGCAGGAACTGGCGCCGCTCAGTGCGCAACATTCCGAAGTGGCCGTGTTCACGGATTTTATCCGCAACGCCGCCCGCGGCATCATCCGTTGATACGGCACATGCGTGTGTCCGGAAGTGACACTGACAGGAACGCGACTACACATACAAATTCCACACAACGGCCGGTGCGCATCGGGATCGTCGCCGGCGAAACCTCCGGCGATCTGCTCGGTGCACGCCTGATGCGGGCGCTCAAAAAGCATCTTCCTGAGGCGCATTTCGAGGGCATCGGCGGTCTGGAGATGCAGAACGAAGGCTGTCGCAGCCTGTTTCCCATGGAGCGCCTGTCGGTCCTCGGGCTCACCGAAATTCTTGGCCGTTATCTGGAGCTGCGCCGCTTGCGCAAGCGGCTTCTCGCGCACTTTCTCGCCGACCCGCCGGACCTGTTCATCGGCGTGGATTCGCCCGCCTTTAATCTCGATGTGGAAGAAAATCTGCGGCGCGCCGGCATTGCCACCGTGCACTACGTAAGCCCGCAGGTGTGGGCCTGGCGGACTTGGCGCGTGCGCAAAATCCGGCGCGCCGTCGACCGCATACTGGTGTTGTTCCCATTTGAACAAGGCTTTTATGCCCGGCACGACGTGGACGCCACTTTCGTCGGCCATCCCCTCGCCGACGAAATCCGTGGCGACGACGACCCGCGCCCGCACCGTGACCGGCTGAAGCTCAATCTCGACCGGCCGACGGTGGCATTGTTGCCCGGAAGCCGCACGAGCGAGGTCAAGGCGCTGGCCGAGGTGTTCGTCGAGACTGCGCTGTGGTTGCATGCACGTCATCCGGACCTGCAATTCATCATCCCGTTCGTGAGCGACCGCACGCGCTTGCTGTTCGAGGCGGCGATCAAGCGTCACCAGGCATGGGACCTGCCGCTCACGCGTTTCCACGGGCATTCGCGGGAGGTCATGGCGGCGGCGGACGTGGTGTTGCTCGCCTCCGGCACCGCGACCCTCGAGGCGATGCTGTTGCGGCGTTTGATGGTGGTGACCTACCGGGTGTCGCGCGTCAGCTATTGGCTGATGCGCGCGTTCTCGCACATTTCACTGTATGCCATGCCGAATAATCTCGCCGGCCGGCACCTGGTGCCGGAGCTGCTGCAAGATGAGGCGACGCCTTCAATGCTCGGCGCTGCCGTGGAACGCTATCTCGGCCGGCCGCTGCACGCACGCGAGGCACTTAAGGTATTCGAGATGCTTGGCGCGCGCCTGCGTGGTAATGCGAGCGAACAGGCCGCACGGGCGATACTCGAGGTTTTGAACAGACGCGCACCGGCCACGGCAGCGCCATGATGGATGCGCCGGAGGCAGACCCGATCGCTCTCGAAACCGAGGGGGCCATGCTTGTGGCGGGCGTGGATGAAGCCGGTCGTGGACCGCTGGCCGGTCCGGTGGTGGCGGCGGCGGTGATCCTCGATGGCAGGCGTCCGATCCCGGGGCTGGCCGATTCCAAGACTCTGAGCGCCATGCAGCGCGAAGCGCTGGCCGGACAAATACGTTTGCACGCAACCGCCTGGGCGCTGGGACAGGCCTCGGTGGAAGAGATCGACCGCCTCAATATCCTGCAAGCGACGCTGCTCGCCATGCAGCGCGCCGTGCAGGGTCTCGCCATGGCTCCGGCACTGGCCCTTGTGGACGGTAACCAGGCGCCGCGGCTGGCTTGCGCGGTGCGAACCGTGGTGCGCGGCGACGCCAGTGAGCCGGCGATTTCCGCCGCCTCGATTCTCGCCAAGGTGGCGCGCGACGCCATTCTGCTCGATTTGGACCGGCAGTATCCCGGCTATGGATTTGCCGGACACAAGGGATATCCGACGGCGGCGCATCTTCAAGCACTGGAAATATTGGGTCCAGTCGCGATTCACCGGCGCACTTTTGGACCGGTTCGACGCCTGTTAGTATAATGAAATTATAAATACATATAAACAAATAGTTACAATAAGTATGTTCAGTAAATTCGAGTTGATTTTGAAGTTAGTTTATCGCTTCCCAGCGCCGCACATTTGAGGTGAAATAGCCGCGTGCCCGCGCCGTTCGTTCATCTGCACCTGCATTCCGAATTTTCTCTGTCGGACGGCATTGTGCGCATCGACGAGCTGGTCGCGGCCGCGGCGGCGGCGCACATGCCGGCGGTGGCGGTGACCGATCTTGCCAATCTGTTCGGCGCCGTGAAGCTTTGTCAGGCCGCGGTCAAGGCCGGTGTGAAACCGAT
>CAYJBG010000242.1:0-2770 GCA_964368085.1 uncultured Acidiferrobacterales bacterium
TTGAGCTTGGCGATGCCGCGGTGTTCGAGCAGCACGCGCGGCAGCGGGTAGTCGAGCGCCAGCTCGGTCAGCACCTCTTCCGCCGTGGACGGCTGGCCCTTCGGGGTTTTCTTCAGCACCGGCAATTGCAACTTGCCGAACAGGATTTCCTGGATCTGCATGGGCGAGGCGAGATTGAACGTCTGGCCGGCGAGTTCGTGCGCCTCGCGTTCCAGTTCGAGCATGCGCTTGGCCAGCTCGGTGCTCTGCGTGCGCAACATGGCGGCGTCGATCTTCACCCCGTGGCGCTCGATGCGCGCCAGCACCGGCACCAGCGGCAGTTCGATTTCCTGGTAGAGCTTGACCAGCGCCGGGATCTCGTTGAGGCGCGGCCACATGTGCTGGTGCAGGCGCAGGGTGATGTCCGCGTCTTCGGCCGCGTATTGCACCGCCTGCTCGACCGGCACCTCGCGGAAGTTGATCTGGCCCTTGCCCTTGCCGGCCACATCCTCGTACTTGATGGTCTTGTGGCCGAGATACTTGAGCGCCAGCGAATCCATGTCGTGGCGCGAGGCGGTCGAATCCAGAATGTACGATTCGAGCATGGTGTCGTGCGCGATGCCTTTCAGCGTTATGCCGTGGTTGGCGAGCACACCGAGATCGTATTTCAGGTTCTGCCCGACCTTGCGCGGGCGCGGGTCTTCAAGCAGCGGTTTCAGCTTGCGCAGCGTCGCCTCGCGATTGAGCTGCGCCGGTGCGTCCGGGTACTCGTGCGCCAGCGGCACATACGCGCCTTCGCCGGCGCGGTCGGTGAACGATACGCCGACAATCTCGGCGCTCATTACGTCCAGGCTGGTGGTCTCGGTATCCACGGCGTACAGCTCGGCCTTTTCCAGACGCGCGATCCAGACATCGAGTTCGGCTTCGGTAAAAATCGCCTGGTACCGGTTGTGGCTGACCGTGGGCGCCGGATCAAAAAGTTGCTCCTGCGTTTTTTGCGCTGCCACTCTTGCCGGGGCGTTCATGCCGCCCAGATCGGCCAGCCAGGTTCTGAATTCGAGTGCATGGAAAAGTTCGCGCAGGCGCGCCGTGTCCGGGGCCGCGCGCGTCAGGTCGGCGGGCCTGAATTCGAGCGGCACGTCGCATTTGATGGTGGCGAGCTGCCGCGCCATCGGCAACTGGCCAAGCGCGGCGCGCAGGTTGTCGCCGGCCTTGCCCTTGATGTCGGCGGCGTGTGCGATCAGCTTATCCAGCGAGCCGTATTCGTTAAGCCACTTGACCGCGGTCTTGGGGCCGACGCCGGGCACGCCCGGGATATTGTCCGAGGTGTCGCCGATGAGCGCGAGGTACTCGACGATGCGCTCCGGCGGCACGCCGAAGCGCGCCAAAACACCGGCGCGGTCGTAACGCGCGTCCTTCATGGTATCGACCAATTCGACGTGCGTGTCCACGAGTTGCGCCATGTCCTTGTCGCCGGTGGAAATGAGCGCGTCGCGGCCCTCGGCCGCGGCCTGGCGCGCAAGCGTGCCGATCACGTCATCCGCCTCGACGCCCTCGATCATGAGCAGCGGCAGGCCCATGGCGCGCACGATGTCGTGGATCGGCCCGATCTGGCGAATGAGATCATCCGGCATCGACGGGCGCTGCGCCTTGTACGCGGGATAAATTTCGTCGCGGAAGGTTTTGCCGGGGGCGTCGAACACCACCGCGACCTGCTGTGGATCGTAGTCCTTAAGAAGGCGGCGCAGCATGTTGGTGACGCCGTACACCGCGCCGGTCGGCTCGTTGCGCGAGTTGCTCAAGTTCGGCATGGCGTGGAAGGCGCGGTAGAGATAGGATGAGCCGTCCACGAGTACCAGGGGGTTTTTGCCAGCCATACTGTGTGGTTGTGCCTTGTGTGCTAAATAAGGGTTTATGGAAAGCAAGCCTGCACAAAAACAGCCATTATGAAAGATAAATCACCCGCCCCCCTAAAATCCATCGAATCCTTCGCCAGCTCCTCCAGGATCCTGTCGCACGAGTCGTGGAAGATCTTCCAGATCATGGCGGAATTCGTGGAGGGCTTCGAGCGCCTCGCGCTGATCCACCCGTCGGTGAGCATCTTCGGCTCGGCGCGCACGCCGGCCAATCACCGCTATTATCTGCTGGCCGAACGCATCGCGCGCCTGTTGTCGGATTCCGGCTTTTCGGTTGTAAGCGGCGGCGGCCCCGGCATCATGGAGGCGGTGAACAAAGGCGCGTACGCCGGCAAGGGCCCGAGCGTCGGCCTCAACATCACGCTGCCAAACGAACAAATCGGCAACGCCTACCAGGACATCAGTCTCAGCTTCCGTCACTTCTTCGCGCGCAAGGTCATGTTCGTGAAATACGCCTCGGCCTACGTGGTGCTGCCGGGCGGTTTCGGCACGCTCGACGAGCTGCTGGAGATCATGACCCTGGTGCAGACCGGCAAGAGCCGGCGTATCCCGATCATTCTCATACACGCGCCGTTCTGGCGGGGGTTACTCGACTGGTTCCGCGACACTCTGGTTGCGGAAGGCACGATCAGCCTCGCAGACCTGGATCTGTTTCTGGTGTTGAACGAACCGGAGGAGGTGCTGCAAGCGATCTTCCAGTATTATGAGAAGCGTGGTTTCGAGCCTTCCGCCGAGGAAGAGCAAACCCAGCTTAATCTCTAGGCCTGATTTACGGAAAGCAAGCTTGCACAAAAATAGCTATATTCAACTGCATGCGTCTCTTGCTCCCTGCCGTGTTCCTCGCGATTTTCGTGCTCGCGGCCCACGCCGCTGAC
>CAYJBG010000243.1:0-2763 GCA_964368085.1 uncultured Acidiferrobacterales bacterium
GCGGCTGGACGCGGTGATGCGCGCGATGCCGAAATCCGTGACCTTGATGCTGCCGGTGCGTGCATCGTACATGATGTTGGCCGGCTTGATGTCACGGTGCACCACGCCCTGGGCATGGGCGTAGGCCAGGGCCTCGGCGACTTTGCTGAGGATGTCGGTGGCATCGTTCACCGGCAGTTGCTGCCCGGCCCGGGTGAAGGCGGTGAGGTCCTTGCCCTCCAGATATTCCATGGCGATGTAGGCGAGATCCTGATCCTCGCCGGCATCGTAAATGGTCACGATGTTCGGATGATTGAGACGGCCGGCGGTCTCGGCCTCGCGGAAAAACCGCTCCTTGGCCTGGGTCAGGTCGGTGCCCTCGAACTCGCTCCCCAACGCCATGGTCTTGATGGCCACCACGCGGTTGATTTTCGGGTCGCGTCCGTAATACACCACGCCCATGGTGCCCTTGCCGAGTTCCTTTTCGACTTCATAGCGCCCGAGGGTCGGCTTTTGATCGGTCTGGTCGAGCACCAGCGTGCCGGACGGGCTGGCGCGCCCGCCGCCGAGGATGAGCGTGCTGTCGGCCTTTTGGACGCGCTTGTGACGCTCGGCGACATCCCGGAACTTCGATTTGTGTCCGAGAATATAGTCGTAGGCCGAACCGGCCTTGCTGAACTGGCGCTTGCGTTCGAAGTCGAGCGCCAGGTTATAGATCAGTTCCAGCACCGAATCGTCCACCGGCAGGGAGCGGAACTTGTCCAGCGCCATATCGAGCTGGCCCTGGTTCTGGAAGGCGAGCCCGAGCATGCGGTTGGTCTGGGCCGAATCGGTCTCGACGCGCTGCTTTTGGCGCTCGGTCATGAAGAAGCGCTTGGTGGTGAGCAACAGGTGGCCGAACAACAGCAGCAGCGCAGGCGAGACCGTCCTCAGCCACACTTGTTCGCGCAGCATCAGGTAATGCCCGCCGGCTAGCAGCGCCACCAGCAGCACCAGCGACAGGATGGCGGCGGGTGCGGCCGGTATGCGCGGCAGCAGCAGCATGAGGTAGAGCATCAGTATCAGGTAGAGCCCGATCTCGGCGCCCAGGGTCCAGTCCGGGCGAGTATAGAAATCCTGGTTCAGAATGCTGGCCACCACGTGCGCCGTGAGCACCGGGGCTTCCATGGCCGCGCTGATCGGCGTCACCTGCCGGTCGCCGACACCGGCGGCGGTGGCTCCGATAAGCACAATCTTGTTCTTGAACTGGGCTGCGGGGATGCGCCCGGCGCGCACCTCGCTGAACGAGTAGGTGGCAAACGGCGCGCCACCGTCGGCGCGCCGGTAGAAGCTGGTCAGCATGCGCAGGTCGTCTTCGGTACGAATTGTCAGGCTGCCGAGCTGTACGCTTTCGCCGAGGTTGACGGTGATGTCGTTAAGTTTCAGGTTGAGGCTGTGGGCCGCGAGCAACAGCGCCAGCGAGGGGTAGTGGTCGCCGAAGTATTCCACCGCCAGGGCGTCGCTGCGCACGGCGCCGTCGGGGTCGGGGATGAGGTTGAGGTGGCCGATGCCGGCGCTGTGCTGGCCGAACACGGCGAGCGGTGCGCTCACGGCTTTGGTCTGGGGCGGCGTCTCGATGCTCTGGGTGCGGGCGAAGATGCGCGACAATCGATTGCGCTGCACAAAATCGGGCAGCGGTGCGTCCGGCTTGCCGGCCGGCCGGCCGAAGGTGAAGTGCATGGGGAGCAACACATTGCGGGCGGCCGGGATAGCCTCGGCCAGGCGCCGGTCGGTGTTGAGCTCCTGTTCGGCCTGGCGCAGGAGCGCACCGATCTGGCCCTTCTGCGCGGATTTACCGAGCGCCGCGCCAAGACGGCGAATGTAGAGAAGGCCGGCGTCGGTCTGCGGTTCACTCAGGAATATCTGCAAACCGATAACCTTGGCCTTGGCGGCGCTCAACCGCTCGACGACCTCGGCCAACACGCTGCGTGGCCAGGGCCAGCGGCCGATTTTCTGGATGCTGTCATCGTCGATCGCGACGATGACAATGTTCTCGGCCGAACCGGGGTTACGGTGCGCGGCCTGGATACCGGCGTCGTAGGCGATGCGTTCCAGGCGTTCGAGAAAATCGGTCCCATTGACCACGCCGATGAGAAACAGGAGTGAAAAAACCAGCGCGACAAACCAGTCTTTTTTTAGAAGACCCCCCTTGCCCATTCCAAACCCCGGCTTTTCTGTATATTAAGTTCAATAATATCAACAATTAATAAATAGTACATAAAGCCGGATCGCGCGAATCACGCTTACCCGGGCGTAGGCATCAGGCGAGCAGGTGCGCGAGGGTGCGGATGTAGATTCGGGAAAGACTTGCCAGGTCCTCGACGCGTACACATTCGTCGATCTGGTGGATGGTGGCGTTCACCGGCCCCAATTCCACGACCTGAGACCCGGTCGGAGCGATAAAGCGGCCGTCGGAGGTGCCGCCGCTCGTGGCCAGGGTCGTTTCGATCCCGAACTCGGCACGAATGGCCTGGCGCAGCGCATCCACCAGAGTCCCGGGCCGGGTAAGGAACGGCAGGCCGGACAGGGTCCATGCAAGATCGTATTGCAAACCGTGCCGTTTCAACACTTCCTCGACGCGCTCTCTAAGCCCGTTGTCGGTTACGGCCGTGGAGTAACGAAAGTTGAATTTGATTTCCAGATGCCCGGGCACGACGTTGTCGGCGCCGGTGCCGGCGTTGATATTGGAAATCTGGAAACTGGTCGGCGGAAAGAATTCATTGCCCCGGTCCCACTCGATGCCGG
>CAYJBG010000244.1:0-2760 GCA_964368085.1 uncultured Acidiferrobacterales bacterium
GCCATCCGCGCTTGATCCCACCGAGCGGATTGCTCATGGCGATTTCCGGCGCGCGACTCCAGTTGTCGCCCATGGCGGCGAGATCGCGCTCATTGAAAGCGTGATAAAAATGCGCCAGCGCCGCGTGCGGGTGACGTTGATCGCGGCAACGTTCATTTCCGGTAATGGGTTCGTCCACCGGGTTCTGGCCGGCGCTGCGAGGCGATTCAACAGCCGTCATGGCTTCTCCGATTCGTTCATACCGATCGGTATGTTAACGGTTAAAAAAATATCAGGGGCTCGCCGCAAGTCCGGCGACATACTCTTCGAGCTGCTTCATGCACAGCCGGAAATCTTTCACCGACTGCAGGTTCTTGGCCACGCCGACACAGCCCTCCCAGGCGGACACGATGAACAACGCCGCCGCCCGGCAATCCACGCCACGACGCACCCGCCCCTGCTGTTGGGCACGAGTCAGCGCTTCCGTGACCGTGTCCTGCCAGTTTTTCAGCACCGCATTCAGGCGTTGCTTGAAGGCCGCGTCCAGCGGGCTCATCTCCTGCATCAGGTTGTTGAGCGGGCAGCCGAGTGTGACGCTTTCGACATCGGCCCGTTGCGCCTTGTGGCCGATAATCTCCAGCAAAGTGGAATACGGCGCGCTGCTTTCGCGCAACGGGGCGAACACCATCGCATCCAGACCTTCGCGCACCACTTCCTCGATCACGGCGAAACCCAAGGCGTCTTTGGTGGGGAAATGGTGATAGAGCGCCCCCTTGGTGAGCCCGGTGCGCGCCAGGATGTTGTTGAGGCTGGCCGCCTGGAAACCGTGACGATAGATTTCCTGATACGCGGCATTGACGATCGTGTCGCGCGTGACATCGGGCTGCTTGACCGGTTGCGGCTTGGCGGCGGTTTTCATGGGCTCAGTACATACCAATCGGTATGTTGTTGTCAAGCCTGTCGAGGCAGGCCGGGGTCGCTCCGGGGAAAGGGCCAATGTATTGCGCCAGCCTTGTCTGTCCCGCACACTTGCAGCCCATCTTGATATGACGCGCATGACCCCGAACCCTTTACAAGACCGGGCTGACCCGAAAACCGCAGTGTTGGAAGCGCTGGCGCGCCTGCGCGCGGCGTTCCCGCTTGAACAGCGCATCCGCGACGCCACGCCGGTGGTACGCGCGACCTATGCACAGGTGCTGACACATTGGCTGCGCGCGATGCCGCCCTCGACGTGTGCACTCAACACCGGCGCACTCAGCGCGCTTGTGCGGCTGGATGCGGTGGTGGCAGATGAGTACGGTCTCGGCTGCTACCCGTTCAGCACACACAACACCGGCATCCGCGTGTCTCTGCCCAACGGTACCATCCACGCCATGTGCGCGATCGATGCGCTGGCCATCGCGCGCCTGGCGCGCGTGCGCACCGGCATTGACGCCAGCTGCGCGAGCTGCGGCGCCACGGTTGCCATCCGTGTGGAGGAAAACGGCGGTCTCGATCACGAGCAGGCGGAAGCAACACGCGTCATCTGGCAACACGCGGGTGACGCACACACTTCCGCCAGTCTCGGCCTGTGCCGTCACATCCGTTTCCTGTGCAACGCGTGTCCAGTACCGGAAGCCAGCGAGCACTTCAGCCTGCCGCAGGCCGCCGCTATCGGTAACGCATTTTTTGGTTTCCAGACGGTGTTGCTCGCGGCGCACGCCCTCTCGGCGGCGAAGCCGTGACCACATCGACCTCAACCAGCAGCGTCACGGCGCTCAACCGCGATTGCCTGTGCACCACCATTAACCCGGTGGCGTTGGAGCGCGAACTGGCGGCGGCGCTCGGCGACAACGATCTCTACCGCACGATCCGCGAGACGCGCCCGCACCTGTTCTCCGCCACGGCGGTGTTTGTGACGCCGCAACAAGTGGACAGAATGCGCGCCGTGATCGAGGCGGTGGAGGCAGTGATCGCCACGCCCGCCTACCGCGACGCCGCGCTCGCTCGCGCTTCACAAGCGCCGGCACGGGGTTCGCAGGGCCTGGGTGTATTTCTCGGCTACGACTTTCATCTGGACGAACACGGCCCGCGCCTGATCGAGATCAACACCAACGCCGGCGGCGCGCTGCTCAATACCTATCTGGCGCGCGCGCAGAAGGCCTGCTGCCCGGAGATGCAGGGCCTCACCACCGGCCCGGTGGCGCTCGCGGCGCTCGAAGAGGAGTTCGTCGCCATGTTCCGTAACGAATGGCGCACCGCGCGTGGAGACGAGCCACTTCGCCGCATCGCGATCGTGGACGACGCGCCCGAAACACAATACCTCTACCCGGAGTTCGTACTTTTTCAGGCCCTGTTTCGCCGCCATGGCATCGAAGCCGTGATTGCCGCCCCCGAGGCACTCCGGCTCCGCGACAACCGGCTGCTGCATGCGGACGGCACGGTTGATCTCGTCTACAACCGCCTGACCGATTTTGCGCTCGGCGAACCCGCGCATGCCGTGTTGCACTCCGCCTGGCGCGACAACCTGGCCGTCGTCACGCCGCATCCGCGCGCGCATGCCCTGTATGCCGACAAACGCAACCTGATCCCGCTCACCGACCCGGACTGGCTGCGCGGCGCCGGTATGGCACCGGCACTGATCGAAACCCTGACACACGGCATCGCGCGCACACGGCTGGTCGAGCGCGCCCACGCCGATACGCTGTGGGCGGAACGCAAGCGGCTGTTCTTCAAACCGGCTGGCGGTTACGGCAGCAAGGCGGTGTATCGCGGCGACAAACTCACGCGCCGCGTGTGGGA
>CAYJBG010000245.1:0-2753 GCA_964368085.1 uncultured Acidiferrobacterales bacterium
TGGTTTCCATCACCGAATAAATCGTGCCCGTCAGTTTGTCGCGCGCCAGCGTGAATAGCTGGGGGATGCGCACCGAGTTGCTGAGCATTTTGGTTTCCAGCGCGTAGAGATGGAGTATCTCGCGCAGTGCCGTCTCGAATTGCTCGCGGGTGTAGGCTTTGGCGGCCGCGACCCGGAAGCGCGGGGTGTTCTGCCAGGGCGCCAGCAACCGATAGCTCAGGTCGAGCAGGCGCTCGATCCGTTTTAAGCGGGTCGGTTCGATGTCGCCGTAGTGAATGTTGATGGCGACCGGGAAAATGGCGGCCTGGCGGAGAAACGCCTGGTCGATGTCGCGCGCTTCGAGCAGCAGGCGCTGGGTGTCGGTGGCGTCGGGTGTTCGGCCTGTCTTGAGGGCGGCGGTGGCGATCACGCGCCGGTCTTTTTCGATTTCCTTGCGGACATTGATGTCGAGGAACGACTGGAAGGCCGGCAGCAACAGACCGAACAGGCTGTGGCGCGCGAGGCCTGCGGCGGTGCGCTGGCTGAACGCCTGCATCATCTGGCGGTCCATCGCGCACAGCACTCCAAGCCTGTCCACGGCGGTGGCCGGCGCTAGCTTACGGGCGCCTTGGTGGCCTTGTGAAATCCCACCATGCCACCGAGCAGGGTCTTGCTGGAGACCTCCTGATAACCCAGCTGTCTGAGCAGCTGCGAGAACTCATCGGCGGAATAGAACATGCGCAGGGCGTTGATGAAGTAATTCCGGCAGTTCAGCGCCGCGCTGCCGCTGCGAAAGATCGCGGCGGTGAACGTGAGGCTGGCGCGCAGATAGCCGTAGTAGAGCCGTTCCACCAGCTTGTTGCCGGGTCGCAGCATGTCGCTGTGGTGGAAATGACCGCCGGGTTTGAGCACCCGCTGGATTTCTTTCGCGACATCCATGATCCGCAAGTGGCGCGAGGCATACTGCAGGGTCACCACATCGAAATGGTTGTCCGGAAACGGCAATTTGTGCACGTCGCCAATGACACTCTCGATGTGCAGGCCGCGTTGCGTTGCCCGTTGCCGCCCGACTTCCTGCATGGCCTCGCTGCGGTCGATGGCGTGGACTTCCATGTCCCGCTGCTTGTGCAGCAGGGCTATGCCGACGGCGTTGGTGCCGGCACAGACATCCAAAACACGCTGGCCGCTTTTAACCTCGATGGTCGACAGGAAACTGCCACAAACCCAGTTCCACAGACCGAAGCTCGCGACGTGGTTCGCCCGGTCGTAATACTTCGCGACATCGGCAAACACATCATCCAATTCCTGGGTCCAGACTTGCTTGAACTGGTGTTCCCGCACATCTTCTCGCGCTGAGAATGGTTGAACGACACGCTCTCCGTTGGCCACCTGTGTTCCCTCTTTATTATACTTCGGTTAAATCGGCTTCGATTCTGGTCAGTTTACTCAAATGGTTCTCGATGCGTACATTGTATTGAAAGTGCCCGGGAAGCGGACCCGGAAAAAGCATATCCCGGCGCTATCGCCGGACAGCTGCCTGCAGATACACCGCCGTTCCGCCCAGCACCAGGAACAACAGCACGAAATCCCAGTTGAAGGCCAGATAACTCGGGAACGAAATAATTAACAGAGCCAACGCGGTCAGTGATGCAAACGGCTGAAACCGGAACAGCGCGCCGAACAGTGTCGCGATCAACAACATCGACTGGAACTTGGTGATGTTCACATACCAGTCGCTGATGCCCGGCACGCCTTCCCATACCATCTGAAAGTGCGGCAGGTATTTTTGCGTCCAGCTGTCATCCGTTGGCGGCACCTGCTGCATGGTCGGAACTTTTAGCCAGTCGAAGGGGTAGCTCAGACCACCGCCGAGCAGCAGTTTGAATACCAGCATCAGCAGCAGAAAGTTGAGGACGATCATCGGCCAGTGCCACGCGCCCGGGTAAAGCCGGAGGAAGCCGCGGTGGTAGGCGAGCAGCAGGAACAGCACGGCGAACAGTGGCTGATAATAATGTTGCGGCAGGCCGAGGCCGAGGTAGCCGAGGGCGAGGGCGATGGCGCCTAAGGCCAGCGACCAGGCGGGATGCAGGGAAAGCGTCGCCGGCAGGGGCGGCGCCGCTTCCAGGCGCGCGATGCGTTCTTCGAGTCTGGTCAGACGTTCGTCGGAATCGGTCATGGCCGGTTCATGCCGGTGTGAAGTTCTGATAACGTGTGTCTATTCACAGATCGGGGTCTCCCCATGTCCAGCATGCAAGCCATTGTCATGAACCAGCCCGGCGGGCCGGAGGTGCTTACGTTGCGCACCCTGCCGGTGCCGGAACTGCCTTCGCCGCATCATCTGCGCGTGCGCCAGTATGCGGCCGGCATCAATCCGGTCGATACCAAGGTGCGCGCCAATGGTACTTTTTATCCGGACCGGCTGCCAACCGTGCTCGGCTGCGATGGCGCCGGGGTGGTGGAGGCCGTCGGCGACAAGGTGGCGCGCTTCAAGCCGGGCGACAAGGTGTACTACTTTCAGGGCGGCATCGGCGGCGAGCAGGGCTGCTACGCGGAATACAACACGGTGCACGAGGAATATGCCGCGCGCATACCGGCGAACCTGGATTTTACCGCGGCCGCGGCCGTGCCATTGGTGCTGATCACCGCCTGGGAGGCGCTCTACGACCGGACCCACACCCAGCCGGCCGATCATGTGCTGATTCACGCGGCCGCCGGTGGTGTCGGGCATGTGGCGGTGCAGCTGGCGCGCCACACACTCGCGCGCGTGGCCGCGA
>CAYJBG010000246.1:0-2729 GCA_964368085.1 uncultured Acidiferrobacterales bacterium
ATCCGTGCTCTGCCCCGGGTACTCGATTTTCTGTGTTTTAGCTTGCCGTTTCGTTTAACGTGTTCGCTTGCGTTTGGCTGAACTCGGATGGAGTTTACCCGGGCTCGTGAGGTTCATGTCCCCGGGCAGCAGCGTAGTGTATTTCAGGTACAACTCAAACAAAAACGACACACGCTCTGCGTCGTTCTTGAAGCCCTTCTTTCCATAGGCTGCATCCACCGCCGCGTCGAGCGTTTGATGCGCCTTTACCAGGACGGGTGGCATGGTGAGCGGGTCGTAGAGATCGGCAAGCGTAGCGTCCGTGAATTGCGCGCGGGCGTCGAGCACGGCTTGGGCGGCAGCTTCTATTTTCTCGCGCTGCGTGTCGCTCAGCTGATCGGGCCAGGGGAAGTTGTTGTAGACGATATCCTTTGAATAACGAAAATCGCTTTTTAACCTTCCACAGGTATACCGCACCCAAGCCATATGCATGACCGACTGAATTACCCCGAAATGGAAGCGCGTCGCACCCGGCAGAGAGAAGCAGCTGTTCCCAACGATAACCTCACGGGTAAAGAAACCGAAAGGTATATAGCGACGGTTCTCGGAGGTATGGCCCGGAATCAGAACATAGTCTGACTGCGGCTGTGTTACCTGACGAAACAATGTTGGATATGGATAGTCGCGGGTTGACTGCGCCTTGCTGTTCTTTCGAAACGAGGCCACAGCCTCAACGCGTTGCTTCACTGCCGGTAGCCTCGCTATCTCGTCCGGTTTCGCGTCCACGAGCCACAGCACGAAGCGTTTCTCTCCATGAAGATACTCATGCGCACTAACAAAAGGGTGCATAAACCTTTGGGCACCTGGCTCACACTTTAGAAATTCGGCGGCCTCTTGCTCCGTAAACAGAAAATGTCCACCGTCGGTTGGCTTGCTGCCATACATCATTCCCGGCACATTTCCCAAAGGATTGCTACGGTTCTCCAGCAACACATCCGGTCCGTCGATCAGGTAGGGGTTGATATGGCCGACGACGCGTGCGTGGGGCTCTGCATCTAGGGTTTCATATTCGAACAGGACCTTTTGGGGACGGTCAAACAACGCAAAACCAATAATCACGCAGTACACAGCAGCAACCCCGCGCGCTTCATTGCTCCAACGAAAAGTGGAATGCGCAAAGTTAATGCGAACACCGCTTCTAAGCAGCTCTGCCCAGAGGATGCCCACTTGCTCCCCCTGTGTAATCGAGTTAGTGGCGACAAACGCCACTTCAACGGATGTGCCTTGGATATAACGCGCGGCTTTCACATACCACGCACTCACGAAATCCATCACGCCTGCGGCAGTAATGTCACGCAAGACGTCCCGCACAAGCGCTTTCTGCTCCACGCTTTGCAAATGGTGCCCGATGAACGGAGGGTTTCCCATCACGTATCTGGCTCGCTCCGTCGACAACACATCATTCCAATCTGTCGTCAGAGCATCGACGTTGTGGATATGCGGCGTGCTGGTGAGCGGGATGCGCGCGAAGTACATGCCGAACTCTTCGGACACGCGTACGTTCATCTGATGGTCCATGAGCCACAGCGCGACTTGCGCAATCTGAGCAGGGAATTCTTCGATCTCGATGCCGTAGAACTGATCGACGTTGAGCTTCAACTCTTGGTGGATGTCAAGAAAGCGTGAACCAGGACTTCCGTGCGCGGCGCGGAGTATCTCCAGTTCCAACAAACGCAGTTCACGATATGTGATAACCAGGAAGTTGCCGCAACCGCAGGCGGGGTCGAAGAAGGTGAGCGTGCGCAACTTTTTGTGGAATTCGAACAGCTTATTCTTGTTGTTGCGCACGCGCTGGAATTCATCCCGCAGATCGTCGAGGAACAGCGGCTTGATGAGCTTGAGGATGTTTTCCTCACTGGTGTAGTGCGCACCCAAGTTGCGTCGGGCCTTGTCGTCCATGATGCTCTGGAACAGCGCGCCGAAGATGGCGGGCGAGATCACGGCCCAATCCAGGGCGCAGCAATCCAGCAGCGCTTCGCGCATGGCGGCGTCGAAAGCGGCAATAGACAACGTTTCTTCGAACAGTTTGCCATTCACATAAGGGAAGGCACGTAATTGCTCGTCCAAGTTGGTGGAGCGCTTGTCCTCTGGCGTGTTGAGCGTCTGGAAAAACGACGCAAGTTGTGAACCGAGATCGGAACCATCCTGTGCGGTGCGTTCGTCCAGCCAAATGCGGAAACTGCCGGCAGGCTGGAAAATACCTGTATCCTCGGCGAATAAACAAAACAGCAGGCGTACCAGCAATACTTCGAGAGGATGTCCGGTGTAGCCGCTGGCGGCGAGCCGGTCGTGCAGCCTGCCCATGCGCTCCGCCGCCTTGATGTTGACGGGATTTTGCGGCTGGATGACCTGGGTACGGGAACCGGCGATAAAAGCGAAATGCTTGATCTGCTTGTGCAGGTCGGACAACCGGAACTCGACATCGTTTTTCTCTTCCAGATCGTAGAGGCGGAAGTGTTCGAAATCGGATACGAGAATGTAACGCGGCAGATCGCGTTCGGGCAGCGCATCGAAGTAATCCGTGGCTTGAGCAAAGGCACGGTTCAAGTCCTGGCCGCGACTCTTGTGCTCAATCAGGAGCACGCCTTTCCAAAAGGCGTCGATGCGACCGTGCTTAAGTTTCTCTCCGGCGCGAGTGAGCTGTACCTGTTTCTCGAATACCGTAACCCGTTTGCGCTCTATGCCGAAAA
>CAYJBG010000247.1:0-2724 GCA_964368085.1 uncultured Acidiferrobacterales bacterium
AGCGCGGCACTCATAATGCTGAGGTCGGTGGTTCGAGTCCACCCATAGCCACCATATCCTTCTGAAGAAGCCCTCTCCCCTTGCCCTCTCCCCAAGTGAACAGGGACGCGCGCAAGCGCGCTCGGCTTGCCCCGACCGAAATATGGACTCTCACCAACTTCCCCTCTCCCTCTGGGAGAGGGCAAAGGGTGAGGGCCCTTCGGGAGAAGGGATGGGGATGAGGGGCGGGAGAAGAGGAGTCGGTGAAAGAACTGGAGGAAGCCCTCACCCCATCCCTCTCCCGCTGATGCGGGAGAGGGGGAGTCGGTGAAAATCTATTGTAATGAATGCTCCCGCTGCATCCGTTTCCGCCCGGATTTCCGCGATCGCACCAGCAGTCTCGAATCGTTGCTGGCGGTGGTGCAGACCTTGGCCGGCCGGAAAACTGCTCCTGCGTTTGTCCCCGTAGGGACGGCTTCGCGCCCGACACTCCCGCCATCCATGGCGGTCGAAACGAAGGTCATCGTGTTCTAAGACGCGGAGCAGGCGCATCAGTTCGAACGGCTGCGCGTGCGCTTTCCGATTCAGGCCGCGCTCAGCTATCCGATCGATCCCAAGAAACTCGCGGCGGTACTTGCCGCGCACTGACTTTATGCCGCAGTGGCGGCGGCGCCGTTGTCGTTGCGGGTAATCTCGTGACTCGGGTGGTAGCTAAGCGGCTCCACCGCACCGGCGCGCTTGAGCATATCGATAACGATGCGATAGCCCTTCTCCTTCGCCAGCACCAGCGCTGATTCTCCGCTACGCGTGGTCGCATGCACGTTCGCGCCATGCTCAAGCAGCAGCTTGACGATCGCCGCGTATCCGCCGTCTGCGGCGATCATGAGCGCGGTAATGCCGTTCGCCTCGCGCAGATTGACAAGCGCGCCGTGTGCCAGCAGCACTTCGGTCACGTCGGTCTGATCGAACAGGCTGGCGAGGATGAGCGCGGTATCGCCCAGTGGGGTGCGGGCGTTCACATTGGCCCCGTTGTCGATGAGCTGACGGACAATGCCGGCATGTCCATGCACACTGGCAATCATCAACGCCGTGAGCCCCTTGCGGTTTTGCACCCAGACCTGCACATCGTGTTCGAGCAGCACGGCCACAATTTCGCCGTGGCCGTCGCGCGCGGCCCGCATCAGGGCAGTGTTGCCCTGCGGGTCGGTAGCATTTACCGCCGCGCCCGCGCCAAGCAGGGCGCGAACCTGGGCGATATCGCCGGCCTGTGTGGCCTCCAACAGCGTCTGGCCGCCGGTGTCGAGCGTGTGTTGATCCGGCAGCCGTGCCGGAGCCGTACTGCAGGCTACCAGCAGACCGTAGACGAGAATCAGAAACAGCGAAGCAATACGTGACATGGGCCACCCTCTTAAAGCAGAACCTGCGTCGAAGCCGTCGACGCTTCCGGGGCCATCCTTAAAGGCCCGTAACATGGGTCCGGTATCCCTAATGGGGTGTTCTGCAAAACCCGTTCCAGGTTGGAAGGGGTGAAACAAACAGCAATTACAGGGGGTTAGTCGCGGGGGGTGGTTTTGGGGTAGTGGCTGTGGACGTAGTCGTCTACGATTTGCTGGAATTCCTCGGCAATGCGCGCGCCGCGCAGCGTCACGGTCTTGTGCCCATCCACGTACACCGGCACGACCGGCGATTCGCCCGTGCCCGGCAGGCTGATGCCGATGTTGGCGTGCTTGCTCTCACCCGGGCCGTTTACGACACAGCCCATGACGGCGAGCGTCATGTTTTCGACACCGGGGTGGGTGCGTTGCCATTCCGGCATCCGGTCGCGCACGTGTTGCTGGATGCGCGCCGCCAGCTCCTGGAAAGTGGTCGAGGTGGTGCGCCCGCAGCCCGGGCAGGCGGCGACCAGCGGTGTGAAGGCACGCAGGCCCAGGGTCTGAAGCAGTTCCTGCGCCACGATCACTTCTTTTGTGCGGTCGCCGCCCGGCTCGGGCGTGAGCGAGATGCGAATGGTGTCGCCGATGCCTTCCTGCAACAGCACCGCGAGCGCCGCGCTTGAGGCGACGATGCCCTTCGAACCCATGCCGGCCTCGGTGAGGCCAAGGTGCAGGGGATAGTCGCAACGCGCCGCCAGCGCGCGGTACACCGCGATGAGGTCTTGCACGCCGGACATTTTGCACGACAGCACAATGGCATCATGCGGCAGGCCGAGTTCTTCGGCGCGCCGCGCACTTTCGAGCGCGGAGGTAATGAGCGCCTCGAACATGACGGCCTTCGCGTCGCGCGGCTCGCGATGTTTTGCGTTGTCGTCCATGAAGCGCGCGAGCAGTTCCTGATCCAGGCTGCCCCAGTTCACGCCGATGCGCACCGGCTTTTTGTACTGGCAGGCAATCTCAATCAGCGTCGCAAACTGCGTATCGCGTTTTTCGCCGTGCCCGACGTTGCCGGGGTTAATGCGGTATTTGGCGAGCGTCGCCGCGCAGTCTGGAAACTGGGTCAGCAGTTTGTGACCGTTGAAGTGAAAGTCGCCGATCAGCGGCACCGTAACGCCCATGCTTTCGAGACGCTCGCGTACTTCCGGCACGGCGCGCGCCGCGTCCGCGCTGTTCACGGTGATGCGCACCAGTTCCGAACCGGCGCGCGCCAGCGCCGCGACCTGCGCGGCGGTGGCCACGACATCCGCGGTGTCGGTGTTGGTCATGGATTGCACCACCACCGGCGCGCCGCCGCCGATGGCGACGGGCCCGA
>CAYJBG010000248.1:0-2723 GCA_964368085.1 uncultured Acidiferrobacterales bacterium
AGCGCGCCTCGGCTCGCCTCCCTCTCCCCCTGGGAGAGGGAATGAGGGTGAGGGCAGGTGGCGCCGAGGGATCTCAAACAGCCCTCACCCCATCCCTCTCCCGGAGGGAGAGGGGGAGTAGGTTCGCTGATGCGATTATTTCTTACCGTGCAGAAAGAAACGCGCACTCCAGGCGCGCCGCGCCCGCCGAGCATCACGCGCTGGGCGCTCGCCGCGCTCGCCGGCAGCGGACGTGGCAGCGCCGTCGTCACCGTGCGCATGGTGGACGAAGCCGAGAGCGCTGCGCTTAACAAACGTTATCGCGGCAAGCGCGGGCCGACCAATGTGCTGTCGTTCTCGTACGGTTTGGCGCGCGGCGCGCGCGGCCTGGCCGGCGATCTCGTGATCTGTGCGCCGGTTGTGGTGCGCGAGGCCGCACGCCTGGGCCTGCGCGATCGCGCACATTGGGCGCATCTGGTGGTTCACGGTATACTGCATTTGCGCGGGTACGATCATGTTCGGGAGACGGACGCACAAGCCATGGAAGCTGTCGAGATTCGCACGCTCAAACACCTCGGGTTCCAAAACCCGTACGATCTCCACGCCTGATCGCCACACATGTCCCGCGACGAACAAACCCAGTCCGGCAACGACGGCACGCCGCGTTCCTTGATCGAGCGTCTCGCCCTCGCCCTGATGGGCGAACCGGGCACGCGTTCCCAACTGGTCGAGGTACTGCGCGACGCGCAGAGCCGCGATCTGCTCGATCGCGACGCCCTCGACATGATCGAAGGTGTGCTACAGGTTTCGGAAATGCAGGTGCGCGACATCATGGTGCCGCGCGCCCAGATGGATGTGGTGGACTTCAGCCGCGCGCCGGACGAGTTTCTGCCGGTGATCGTCGATTCCGGCCATTCGCGCTTTCCGGTGATTGACGCCGACAAGGACCGGGTCATCGGCATCCTGCTGGCCAAGGACCTGCTGCGCTACCTGCAACTCGACAAGAAGAAGCGCGCGCGTTTCAATCTGCGCGACATGCTGCGCCCGGCGGTGTTCGTGCCGGAAAGCAAACGCCTGAACGTGCTGTTGCGCGAGTTCAAGGCGTCGCGCAATCACATGGCGATCGTGGTGGATGAATATGGCGGTGTCGGCGGACTGGTCACCATCGAAGACGTGATCGAGCAGATCGTGGGCGAGATCCGCGACGAGTACGACATCGAGGCCGACGATGTCATGATCGTCGAGCGTGAGGGCGGCGAGTATGTGGTCAAGGCGTTGGCGCTGCTCGAGGATTTCAACGCGCGCCTCGAAACCGGTTTTGCGCAGGGCGAGATCGATACCATCGGCGGCCTCGTCATGGCGCGCCTCGGGCGCGTGCCGCGGCGCGGCGAGAAGCTCGAGATCGACGGCCTGCGTTTCGAGGTGTTGCGCGCCGACAGCCGGCGTGTACACCTGCTGAAAGTATCCCGCCTTGCCGAACCTGTTTAACCGCGCGCGGCTGCGCGCGGCCCTGGCGGCGCCGCGCGCCGATCTGCTGGCGTTGCTCGCCGGCGCGCTGCTGGCGCTGGCGTTCGCGCCGCTCTCCATTTTTCCGCTGGCGATTCTGGCGCCGGCGTTGCTGTTTCTCCTGTGGCTGGACGTCACGCCGCGGCGCGCGTTGTGGCGCGGCTGGCTGTTCGGTGTCGGGCAGTTCGGCGTCGGCGTGTCGTGGGTGTATGTCGCGATCCACGACTTCGGCCATTCCGGCGTACCGCTCGCGCTGTTTCTGACCGCCTTGTTCTGCGGCGTCATGACGCTGTTTCCGATGGGCGCGGGTTATGTGGTGGCGCGCTTCCTGCACGGGCCGGATTGGCTGCGCCTGGCCGTGCTGTTTCCAGCCGCCTGGACGCTCAGCGAATGGCTGCGCGGCTGGATTCTGACCGGTTTTCCCTGGCTCAATCTCGGCTACAGCCAGATCGATGCGCCGTTGCGCGGGCTTGCGCCAGTGCTCGGCGTTTATGGCGTCTCACTGGCGGTGGTGGTGAGCGCCGGCTTGATTCTTTTTCCGCTCCGGGACACCAGCCGCCGCCAGCAACTTGCCGCCGCCGTTTTGTTTTGGGTGTTGTGGCTGGGGGCCTGGGGACTCACGCGTGTCGAGTGGACCGAACCGGCGGGAGAACCGTTCAAGGTAGCGCTGGTGCAGGGCAACATTCCACAGGACACCAAGTGGCGGCCGGAGCTTAAGGCCGCCACGCTCGATCTGTATGCCGGTCTCACGCGCCAGAACTGGGACAGCCGCCTGATTCTGTGGCCGGAGGCGGCGATTCCGGTTTTCCATCACGAGGTCGCGGACGATTATCTGGCCGGACTCGCGCGCGAGGCGCGCACGCATGGCGCCGATATTGTGCTCGGTATTCCGGTGCTGGACCGCAACACCAGTCGCTACTACAACAGCCTGCTGAGCCTGGGCGCCACGCCCGGCTTTTATCATAAACGTCATCTGGTGCCGTTCGGCGACTTCGTGCCGTTCGCGGAGTTCTTGCGCGGCCTGATCCGTTTTTTCGATCTGCCCATGTCCGGCTTCAGCGCCGGACCGGACCGGCAGCCATTGCTGGAGGCGGCCGGCCAGAAAATCGCCAGCGCAATCTGTTACGAGGATATATTCGGCGAGGAGTTGATTCAGGGGCTGCCGGAGGCGAGCCTGCTCGTGAACGCCACCAACAACGCCTGGTACGGAAACTCCTTCGCACCGCACCAGCACCTCG
>CAYJBG010000249.1:0-2718 GCA_964368085.1 uncultured Acidiferrobacterales bacterium
GGACGGGCTCGACCGTCACCCACCGATCCCCCTGCAATTGCTGGAAGAAACAGTGCTGGCGTCCGGTGTGGCAGGCGATCCCGCCCTTCTGCTCCACGGTCAGCAGAATCACGTCGTTGTCGCAGTCGAGGCGGATGTCACGCACCGTCTGTTCGTGCCCGGATTCCTCGCCCTTGCGCCACAACCGCTGGCGCGAGCGCGACCAGTACACCGCTTTTTTGGTATGCGCGGTCTCGGTCAAGGCAGCGCGGTTCATCCACGCCACCATCAGCACCTTGGCCGTACCCGCTTCTTGGGCGATAACCGGCACCAGGCCGTCGCGGTCCCACTTGATTGCATCGAGCCAGTCGGTAGACATTTCGTCATCCCATTGCGAAAACAGGAGGAGAAAACTGTGAGTAAGATTATTTAGCCACAGATGAACGCAGATAAATACAGATAAACGTAAAAAAATGCGTCCGTTGATCCGCGTTAATCTGTGGCCAAACAATATTACAACCGCATTTCAATCCCGCGCTCGGCCATGCGCCGCTTGGCCTGACCGACCGTGTATTCGCCGAAGTGGAAAATGCTGGCCGCGAGCACCGCGTCGGCGTGGCCTTCGAGGATGCCGTCCGCCAGGTGATCGAGATTGCCGACGCCGCCCGAGGCGATCACCGGGACGCTGACCGCGTCGCACACCGCGCGCGTGAGCGCGAGATCGAAGCCGTTCCTGGTGCCGTCGCGGTCCATGCTGGTGAGCAGGATTTCGCCCGCGCCGTACTTGGCCATGCGCACCGCCCAGGCGACCGCGTCGAGGCCGGTGGGTTTGCGCCCGCCGTGGGTGTATACTTCCCATTTTCCCGGGCCGGTCTGTTTGGCGTCGATCGCCAGCACAATCGCCTGCGCACCGAAGTGATCGGCGGCCTCCTTCACAAACTCCGGCCGGGATACGGCGGCCGTGTTGATGCCGACCTTGTCAGCCCCGGCGTTCAGCATGCGGCGGATGTCCTCGACCTTGCGAATGCCGCCGCCGACGGTAAGCGGGATGAACACCTGCTCGGCAACTTTCTCGACCACATGCACCAGGGTCGCGCGGTTGTCGCTGCTGGCGGTGATGTCGAGAAAGGTGATCTCGTCCGCGCCCTGCTGGTCGTAGCGGCGCGCGATCTCGACCGGATCGCCGGCGTCGCGAATGTCCACGAACTTGACGCCCTTCACCACGCGGCCGTTGTCCACGTCGAGGCAGGGGATGATGCGTTTGGCAAGGCCCATATTGATATTTATTTACTTAAATCATCCGCGAGCTTCTGCGCCTGCGCGAAATCGAGTGAGCCCTCATAGATCGCACGCCCGGTGATGGCGCCCATGATGCCCTGCTCCGCGATCTCGCACAGCTTGCGAATGTCATCGAGGTTGGTGATGCCGCCCGAGGCGATCACCGGAATGGTGATGGCGTTGGCGAGACGCACGGTGGCCTCGATGTTCACGCCGGAGAGCATGCCGTCGCGGCCGATGTCCGTGTAGACAATCGCCTCGACGCCGTCATCCTGATATTTCTTGGCCAGATCGACGACGTCGTGCCCGGAAAGTTTCGACCAGCCGTCGATGGCAACCTTGCCGTCCTTCGCGTCCAGACCGACGATGATGTGGCCGGGGAATTCGGCGCACACGTCGCTCACGAAGTGCGGCGCGTTTACCGCCTTGGTGCCAAGGATCACGTAGCGCACGCCGGCGCTGAGGTAGACCTCAATGGTCTCGGCGTCGCGGATGCCGCCACCGACCTGCACCGGTATCTCCGGGTGGGCGCGGGCGATGGCTTCGATCACCGCGCCGTTCACCGGCTTGCCGGCGAATGCCCCGTTCAAGTCCACAATATGAATACGGCGCGCGCCTTCCCTGATCCAGCGTCCGGCCACGGCCAGCGGGTCATCGGAGAATACCGTGTCATCCTCCATGCGCCCCTGGCGCAGGCGGACGCACTGACCGTCCTTGAGATCGATGGCGGGGATAACCAGCATGTGAAACAACGTGCTTTCGGTTTTTGTATGCAGGAGAGTCCGGTTAGCAAACTATAGCGCAAATCCCGCACGAAGCGAGTTCATGCCGCACCGTCCCAGCTCATGAAATTTTCAAGCAGGCGCAGCCCGGCCGTGGCGCTCTTTTCCGGATGGAATTGCACGGCGAAGATATTGGCACGGGCCGCGGCCGAGGTGAACCGGATGCCGTAGTCGGTCGCCCCGGCGACATCGGCGTACTCCGCCGCCTGCGCATAATAGCTGTGCACGAAATAAAAGCGCTCGCGGTTTGCGATGCCCTTCCACAACGGATGGGGCTTGACCTGATCGACCTGATTCCAGCCCATGTGCGGCACCTTGAGGGCCCGACCGGATTTCACGTCGCGCATCTTGGCCGAAGGGAAACGCGGCACCGAGCCACGCAACACGGCGAGCCCCTGCACCCCGCCGCCCTCTTCGCTGAAATCGAAGAGCGCCTGCAGGCCCAGGCAAATACCGAGGAACGGTTTGTTCCGCATCGCGGCGAGCACCGCGTCGCGCAAATGAAAGTCATCGAGCGCGGTCATGCAGCCGGCGATCGCGCCCTGGCCGGGAAACACCACGCGATCGGCACGCACAATTTCTCCGGCATCGCTGGTGAGCCGTACCTGCGCACGCGGCGCCACGTGCTCGATGGCCTTCACCACCGAGCGCAGGTTGCCCATGCCGTAGTCGATAACAG
>CAYJBG010000250.1:0-2708 GCA_964368085.1 uncultured Acidiferrobacterales bacterium
CTGCGCGAGCTTGCGCCCACCGGAGTAATGATCGGCATGCACATGGGTGTCGATGACATGCGTGATCGTGACCTTGGCTTCCGCGGCCTGATCGATAAACCACTTCTCGTCGCCCGCGACCACGTCCACCGCCACGGCCTTGCCGAGGGTGCCGCAGCCGAAGAAGTACGAGAGGGTAGATTCCTTGGCCGAGAATTGTTTGAAGAACATGTTTGTATCTCCGTGTTGTGTGTTGAGGTATTTGCTCAGAGGTCGTTGGCCAGTGGCAGACCGCGCGCACGCCACTCGGCCACGCCATCTTCCAGGCGCGCCGCCTTGATGCCTTTTTTTGCCAGGAGGCCAACGGCTTCAATTGCCATCATGCAGAACGGGCCGCGACAATAGGCCACCACCGGCTTGCCCCTGGGGATTTCATCAAGGCGTGTTTTCAGCTCGGCGAGCGGAATCGAGCGCGCGTACGGCAGATGTGCGGTCTGATACTCGGTTTCCGGACGGACATCGATCACGGTGACATCGCCGCGCCTGGCCTGCGCCAGCAGCTCTTTGCCGCCCATGGGGGCCAGTTCCTGCGGATGCGACATCATCTCCTTCATGGCGGCCTGCAACTCCAGTAATCGTCCTTCCGCGAACCGACGCAACATCACCCACATTTCCGCGACCTGCACGTCCACCAGCCGGTAATACACGTTCTTGCCCGCGCGCCGTGCTTCGGCCAGACGAGCCGATTTAAGCTCCTTCAAGTGGGCGCTCGCGAGTTTCACGCTGATGTCCGTGGCCGCGGCAAGCTGTTCGACACTCTTTTCGCCCTGGCTCAGTACCTCGATGAGTTCGAGGCGCTTGGGGCTGGAGGCCGCCTTGCCGATCCGGGCCACCTGTTCATAGAGGAGGTTCTTAAGCTTTCTGCCGGTCATGGTGTTATCATTCTAATAATCGTTAGAACGATAGAAACATACCGGGGGCGACCTTGTCAAGCCGACGGGGCGCGAAAACAGGTCGCGCGTGGATGTACCGATCGCTGCCGGTGCGTTGCTCACGTACAGTTCAACGGGCATGCCGGGGGCCTGGCGCCTGCGAGAAGACTGCGAAAGCCGCACCGCAGCAACAGCGGTTCGGGCTACCCTTGGCCGCCGTTTTCTGATATAAAGTCGCGCTTTCCTGCCCGCCCGAGCAGGGTCGTACGGAGATTAAACGATGTCGAAGGTCTGCCAGGTTACGGGTAAACGCCCCATGTCGGGAAACACGGTTTCCCATGCCAACAACAAGACCCGCCGGCGGTTCCTGCCGAATCTGCATGTCCGCCGCCTGTGGGTGGAGAGCGAGAAGCGCTGGGTGCGTCTGCGCCTTTCCAGCCAGGGCCTGCGCACTCTGGACAAGAAGGGCATCGACATCGTGCTCGCCGAGTTGCGTGAACGCGGCGAAAAGATCTGAGGGCCGCTCCGCGCGTCCTGCGACCGCCATGGATGGCGGAAGTGCGGAAAACGCAGGAGCAGCTTTTCCGTCGCTCACGCGGCATACACTCCCATCCCTGGAGATAATTGAACCATGGCCAAAGCCACGCGCGAAAAGATCAAGCTTGTGTCCAGTGCGGACACCGGACATTTTTACACGACCACCAAGAATCGCCGCACCATGCCGGACAAGCTGGAACTCAAGAAATTCGATCCGGTTGCCCGCAAGCATGTGCTGTACAAGGAAGCGAAAATCAAGTAAGCAATGGTCCTGATTCAACAAAAACGCCCGGCACTGCCGGGCGTTTTTGATTATGAATTTCTAAAAATTGCCGTTCCGGCAATTTTTGCCGGGCATGTCCTGCATGCCCTTGCAAAAACCATGCAAAGTTGATTAGATGGGCCGCATCTGGGTTCTGGCCGCAGGCTTCGATTCCTGGCCGGGGCGCAGCCTTAGCTATTGACCCGGCACGATAGTTTTTGAACGAAGGTAACTGAACATGGCTGCCGAGCTTACTGGGATGGCACTGGCGTGCCGGGTCAATAGCGAAAATCTTAATGATTTATTGTTATTGCGGCGGCATCGCGGCTTTGATCCCGGTCCGGTACCATCATCTGCCCACGCGGCATGTTCAAGTACGTTCATGCCGCCGCAATAACTGGTGAAGCGTTCGTGTATCCACTCACTCAGCAAGTACTACGGACGGATGTCGCGGGGATGCCGGTCGAATGGATCGGCTTTCAGGATGCCGTCCGTTTTTATCACCTTGGGCAGGTTGCGTACAGTTGCGGTGTGGCCCTGTATCGAGTCCACGGCGGTCATAACGCGCTCACCGGTGTGCGCAGTGTCATTGAAGTGAATTCCATTATCGCCACACAGGGCGAGAACCACGGACCGATCAAGTCGCGTGCGCACTACACCCCGCCACTCAGCAACCCGGCGCTGTTCGCGCGCGATGCACACCTGTGCCTTTACTGCGGCAGGCAGTCTCAGGCGCGCGATCTTTCGCGCGACCATGTCACACCGCTGTCGCGCGGAGGCTCCGACTCCTGGAACAACGTGGTCACGGCCTGCAAGCGCTGTAACAACCACAAGGCCGGCCAGACTCCGGAACAGGCCGACATGACCCTGCTGGCCGTGCCGTTTACGCCCACCCATGCCGAATATGTCTACTTGCAGGGCAAGCGTGTGCTGGCCGATCAGATGGAATTTCTGCTGGCGCACTTTCCGCGCCACAGCCCTTTGCACAAGCGGCTCTC
>CAYJBG010000251.1:0-2705 GCA_964368085.1 uncultured Acidiferrobacterales bacterium
TCCGCGACACGCTGGCGCACCTCGTGGTTGTCGCGCGAGGTGATCGTATTGCCCGCGATGATGGGGGCGGTGTTTGTGTACGGGCTGGCGCACTGGTTGGGCTGGGACTTGGGAATCTTCGGTATCAAGACCAGTGTGCCGGGCGATCTCACGCTCGTTATTGGTACGGGCGGCGTATTATTCGCGTTCGCGCTGTTTCTGTGCACCGGCATGATCTACGCCTGCATCAAGTTCCTGCAGGAGTGGGCCAGTTGGCTGACGGTGGTGAACTACACATTGTTCGGCGCGGCCTCGGGCTTCCTGCTGGCCACCGCCTACGCCGCCTACATGGCGCCGGGGCTGGTGAAGTTCTACGCCGCCTGGACGGTGATCATCACCACCGCGGTGTTCGTGACGCGCATTGCCTCACTCATCCGCAACGCGCGCCTGAAGCCGAAGTCCACCATCCAGACCGCGATCGGCGTGCGTCACAGCCGCGTGGAGCAGAAGTCACAGGGTTTCATGGGCGGTTCTTTCAACACGCGCGAATTCTTTCATGGTGTGCGGCCGCTGTTCTTCAAGTCCATCAAGTGGGCGTTTCTGATTCTGGTGTTTCCGCTGCCCCTGTTTCTGTTGTGGGCCGGGTTGTCGCTGCATGCGCACGGCCTTGAGCACAGCGCCTATGTTTTTACTGCCGCGTTTGCGGTGCAGTATGTCGGCTTGTTGGCGGAGCGCTGGTTCTTCTTCGCCCAGTCCAACCACCCGCAGAATCTTTACTATCAAACGATTTCTTGAAGGTGAAACACGTAGCCTGCATGCAGCGCCAGCGAAATGCGGGGGCAGCCGATAACGCCACACATCCCCGGATTCCGCTGCGCTCCATCCGGGCTACAACGCTGGGACTTTAAGTAAGCGCCTGCCCACTCAGCACTTGCAACTCATCACTGATCTTACAGGCCAGGCATTCCATACCGAGGCGGCCACGAGCAAGGCGACGCCGGCGTAGACAGCAAAATCTGAATCAAACAAAAATTTTCCAACCAGCACAATCGCGCTCGCCGCCAGGCCCAGCGCGAGCGGCGCATAGCCCCGGCGCGGACGCCACGCGAGCATCGCCAGCGTCGCGCCCAGAAACACCAGGGTGAGTGGCAGCAAATAGGGCGTGTAGTCGATGAAGCCAACGCCCAGCGCGCTTAACACGGCGGCATACGCCGGCCAGCACACCGGACAGGTCAGCTTGGGCAGAAGGGCGGCGCCCACGGCCGGCAACATGGCTACCAGTTGCAGGCGACGTGCCGGGGGAGGAGTGCTCGTGTTTTTCATGTGGTGCTCCAGCGCCGTACGAATCAGGGTTGCGTCCGGAACGCCGCGGTTACGACCCTTCGTGTTCGCGTAGATGCGGCAGCTCGGTGCATCCGATGCCGACTCGCCGGCGACATCCTCGCCCTCCACCAGAATGCTGGGCGAACCGTAGCGGCGTGCATAGGCGGGGCTCTTCGGATCGTTGTGTTCCCATTCCTGCCAGCGCGTGGGCAGACCGGTTTGTTCCAGGGCCAGGCGCAGTTGCGCGCGCGCGTCCTCCACGTTCGGACAGTTTTGCTCGTAGATGAACTCGATTTTCGGCATGGCGTACCCCCGGATAATCCACAGGAAGTCAGCCTAAGCCCCGTACCACGGTACGGGGTCAAGAGGGAAAATGGGGCGGCGGGTTACTTGGCGGCGTTGCGGCTGAGCCAGTCCAGGGTCTGTTTTTTCAATGCTTCGTATTGGTCGGTGAAAAAGTGATTGGCGCCCGGCTCACGCACGGCGCGATAACCTTTGTTGCCGGCTTCCCGCGCCGCCTTGCGCCGGGCCTCGGTGTAGGACAGCACCTCGTGCAGATCGTTGGCGCCGTACAGGTCGAGCACCGGCACGCGCACCGTTTTTAGCATCAGCGCCGGTTGCATGATGTCCGGCCCGTTCGCCAACGTGCTCAGGCCGATGGCCACAATGCCCGCGACCGGCGCCTGCGGACGTTTGGTGGGATAGGCGACCGCATTCATGGCGCCGGTCGAGTGGCCGAGGAGAATGACGCGCTGGACGCCGTGCTTTTTCAGGTACTGGATGCCCGCGTCGATACGTTCGAACGCCTCGGGGAAGGTTTTGCCGTAGGCGCCGAACGAGGCGCCGGGTTCCAGAATCGGCATCTGCAGCGACAGGGTGTGGTAGCCGGCGTCGGCGAGGTCGGCGCGCAGATTGTCGATGAAGCCCCAGGCGGGATGCACGCCGCGCCCGTGGATCAGGATCACGCCCCGGCTCACCGCGCCGGTCGCCGGCGGCGCGTACAGGGCGAGAAACTTGTGCTGCCTGCGCTCAAGCCACACCGGCTCGCCCACGACCACCGAGTCCACGATCTGATCGGCCCAGCTCTTCTCGCGCCCCACATTGGATGAAGTTTGTGGGGCGGCGTGCGCGGCCAGCAGGCCGGTGAGGAGCAGGCTGATCGTTGCGAGGAAACGGACTTGTAGCATGGCTCCTCCGCGCTTTAAGGCGATTTTGTGTACGTAAGTTTAGAGTATAGCCACCGCCGACCCCCGGGGCTGAAAACTCGTGCGCGATCCGGTAAAGTGCCGGTACTTGCGAATAACCCGTTCCCAACCCGAGTTTAAGGAATACCCATGCGAGATTACAAAATCGCCCCGTCGATCCTGTCCGCCGACTTTGCCCGCCTCGGCGAGGAGGTCAAG
>CAYJBG010000252.1:0-2698 GCA_964368085.1 uncultured Acidiferrobacterales bacterium
CCGCCGCCTTCAATTCGCGGTAGACCAGATACTGGAGACGCCGGTCGATGCTGAGCGTGACGTCCTTGCCCGGCACCGGCAGTGTCACGCTCTCGACGCTCTGCACGATGTTGCCGTGGCGGTCCTTGAGCACGCGCTTGCGTCCGGGGATGGCGCGCAGCCATTTGTCGTAGGAGAGTTCGATGCCTTCCAGGCCCTGATCGTCCACGTCGGTGAAACCGACCACATGTCCGGTCACCGTGCCGGAAGGATAGTAGCGGCGATACTCGCGCGTGAGTCCGACGCCGGCGATGTTGAGCGCCTTTACCGTCTCGGCCTGCTCGGGCGTGACGTGGCGTTTGAGATACGTGAACTCACGTCCCTGATGGTGACGCACCGCCTGCGCGATTTCGCGCGTGCTCATACCCAGCGTTTTTGCCAGCGCCGGCCATTCGCCGCGCGCCTCGGCGAGCTCGTCCGGCGCGGCCCACACCGAGTCCACCGGTGTGCTGATGGCGAGCGGCTCACCGTGGCGATCGAAAATCATGCCGCGATGCGAGTTGTCCTGGATCACGCGCAGATGCCGGGCATTGCCCTGTTCCTGCAGATAGTCCGAGGTGATCACCTGCAACCAGAGAGCGCGCGCGCCGAGCAGCGCCATGCCGCCCAGCAGAAAACCCAGCACCAGGGCGGTACGTATCGGGTAGCCCGTGGCACGACCGGCGCGGCTCATGGCGTCGTCATCGGCGCAAGCCTGCCGGTGCGCACGACCACCACCTGATCGCTCACTGGCATGGTCATGCCAAGACGGGCGCGCGCGGTTTCTTCCACGCGCCGCTGTTCGGACCAGGCGCCCTGTTCGAGCAGCAGCTGACCCCACTCGGTATTGAGTGCGTCGCGTTCGTGCGTCAGCGTTTGCAATTCCGCAAACAACAGGCGGTTGCGGTGGCGCAGCTCGATCACCGACAACGCACACGCCATCACGGCGATGGTCAGGAGTGTGATTTGCTTACGCATGGGGCGCCTCGGCGACGCGCAGCACGGCGCTGCGCGCGCGCGGGTTGCGCCGCACTTCGTCTTCGCCCGCACGCACCGGCTTGCCGATGACGTTGAGACGCGGTTTCATTTCGGCATGCCGCACCGGCAGATCCAGCGGCAGCTCCTCACCCTTCTCCTGCGTGCGCATGAACTGCTTGACGATGCGGTCTTCAAGCGAATGGAAACTGATCGCCACCAGTCGTCCGCGCGGGGCGAGCGCGTCCAGGGCTTGCGGCAAGACCGCGCGCAGTTCGTCGAGCTCGCGATTGATGTGCAGCCGAATCGCCTGGAAGCTGCGGGTGGCTGGATCCTTGCTGCGCTCGCGCGTCGGCACGGCGCTGGCCACGATGTCGGCAAGCTGCTTGGTGTTGGTAATCGGTGTTTGTTCGCGGCTGCGCACAATAACGCGCGCGATGCGGCGCGCGAAGCGCTCTTCGCCGAGTTCGTGCAGCACCGTGGCGATGTCCTGTTCTTCGGCGCGATTCAACCAATCCGCAGCGGATTCGCCGCGCGTGGTATCCATGCGCATGTCGAGCGGGCCTTCAGTGCGAAAACTGAAGCCGCGTGCCGGGTCGTCGAGTTGCGGAGAGGAAACGCCGAGGTCGAAGAGAATGCCGTTCACGCGACCACGCCAGCCGCGTTCATCTACAATTTTTCCCAGCATCGAGAATGGTGCATGCACTACGCCTAAGCGTGTGTCATCGGCAAACTGCTGTTTTGCTACCGCTACCGCCTGCGGATCGCGATCCAGCGCGAGCAAGCGGCCATCCGTTCCCAACTGCTCCAGGATCGACTTTGCATGCCCACCGCGACCAAACGTGGCGTCCACATAAATTCCATCCGCCCGGATGCTCAGGGCCGCCACCGCTTCTGCGCGCAGAACCGGTTCATGGGTGCGCTCCGCCACACGCGCCTAGAGCGACAGCGAACCGAGCTCATCCGGCAGCTCGCCCTCGCCATCGGTCGCGCTCAGCCACTCGGCACGGCGCTCGTTCCACTTCGCCTCATTCCAGATTTCAAATTTATTGCCCTGGCCGATCATCACCACCGCCTTGTCGAGTGCGGCGAACTCGCGCAGCAGCGGCGGCAGCAGAATCCGGCCGTTGCCATCGAGTTCCACTTCGGTCGCGTGGCCGATGAGCAGGCGTTGCAGGCGGCGCGCCTGCGCATTGAAGCTCGGCAGCTTCACGAGCTTGCGTTCGATTTCTTCCCATTCGGGCAACGGATAGAGCAACAGGGAGTGATCGCGGTCGACGGTGATGACCATGTGGCCTTTCGCCAGACGCACAATCTCATCGCGGTAGCGCGTCGGAATCGCCAGCCGGCCTTTGATATCGAGATTGAGTGCGTTGACGCCGCGAAACATTTCTTCCCTCTTTCCCCCGCCTTATTCCACCTTGCACCACTTTTATCCACTTATATGCACTATAGATAGCTAATTCACTGACTGTCAAGCGATAAGTGGCCGTGACAAAGGATTTCTCCTTTGCAGGACATGGGGTTAGAGCAAGCAAGCGGCCACGAACGGCAAAATCTGGCCGATGCAACCGGAAAGGGGCTATTTCGGGGCTAGAAACTTCAGAAAAACGAGGCAATAAACTCAAGTAAAACAGAAAATTATGAAACACACTTAAAGTAGAAAAGTGGGAGCCGGCCGGTAAGCCGGGTTCTGTCGTGGACA
>CAYJBG010000253.1:0-2696 GCA_964368085.1 uncultured Acidiferrobacterales bacterium
TTCCTGAGCGACTACGGGCTGTGGGTGTACGCGCTGCTGTTCGCCATCATCTTCGCCGAGACCGGCTTCGTGGTAACGCCATTCCTGCCCGGCGATTCGCTGCTGTTCGTCGCCGGCACCCTGGCGGCCGGCGGCGGGCTCGAGGTGCAGTGGCTGATCCCGCTGCTCATCGCCGCCTCGTTCAGCGGTGACAACACCAATTACTGGATCGGACACCACATCGGGCCGCGTGTGTTCCACAGCAGCAACTCGCGGCTGCTCAACCGCGAGTACCTCAACCGCACCCGCGCCTTCTACGATCACCACGGCGGCAAGACCATACTGCTCGCCCGCTTCCTCCCGATCCTGCGCACCTTCGCGCCGTTCGTGGCCGGCGTCGGGCGCATGCCGTATGTCCGGTTTCTGGCCTTCAGTTTCACCGGCAGCGTGTTATGGATCGGGTTGTTCGTGCTGGCCGGCTATTACTTCGGTCATCTGCCGGTGGTGCGCCAGAACCTGACGCTGGTAATGCTCGGAATCATCGTCATCTCTATTCTGCCCGGCGCCATCGCCTGGCTGCGCCATCGATTCAGCCGGCAAGACCGCTCCAGATGAAACCATTCAAGATACTGTTCTCGCTGATTGCCGACATCCTGCTGTCGCCGTTGATCCTGGCGGCGTCGGTGATTCTTCGCCAGGCGCGCAAGAGCGGTATTCACAAGCGCCCGGTCAGCCGCTGGATCTTCGAGCGGCTGGGGGTCTTCCCGTTGCGCGATCATTACTACGAACCGCTGTACCGCACCCGCCAGCTCGATCCCGGGTTTCGCGAACGCCGCGTGCTGCCCGGCGTGGATCTCAACGTGCGCGGCCAACTGGCGTTGCTCGAAGGCTTTCACTACCGCGACGAGTTGCTGGGCTTCCCGCGTACCCGCCGGCGCGAGCTGGAATACTTTTACCGCAATGGCGCCTTCCAGGCCGGCGATGCCGAGTTTCTCTACAGCGTCATCCGCACCTTCAAACCAAAACAACTGATCGAAATCGGCAGCGGTCACTCCACGCTCATGGCGCGCAACGCCATCGCCCGCAACCGCGCGGATGACGCCGCCTACGACTGCCGGCACGTCTGCATCGAGCCCTACGAGCAACCGTGGCTCGAAAAACTTGGGCCGGAAATCGTGCGCACGCCGGTCGAGAAACTCGACAAGTCAATTTTCAGCGCGCTTGGGGCCGGCGACATCCTGTTCATCGACTCGTCACACATGATCCGTCCGCAGGGTGACGTGCTGTTCGAATACCTCGAAGTGCTGCCGACGCTCAAACCGGGCGTGCTGGTGCACGTGCACGACATCTTCACCCCGCGCGATTACCCGAACGAGTGGGTCATCGACAAGATTCGCTTCTGGAACGAACAGTACCTGCTGGAGGCCTTTCTCAGCCACAACCGCCAGTTTGAAGTGATTGGCGCGCTCAATTACCTGGCCCGCGACCAGCGCGACAAGCTGTATGCCTGCTGCCCGGTGCTGGCAGAACAAAACGGCCTGCCGGAACCCGGCTCGTTCTGGATGCGCCGGCTCGCCTGACCCTCACCCGCGCGGGTGATGCGGCGCGTGCAGATGCTTCAACCGCCGTTCGATCATAAATTTGAAATCCAGCCGTAGGTCGCCCTTCAGGGCGACAACCCCTCAACAACCCCTTGAACGACCAACCCAGTTACGAACCGGTTGCCGTCGTGGAAGCATAGGCCCGCGACACCATGTTCTTGAGTTGCCGCTCAAGCTCCACCGTGCGCTCGTTCAGCCACTGAGCGCAAAACACTCCCCCCGTAGCCGAACGTTCGTCCAATCCGCCACCATTGGCCAGCGCCGCAGCCAGCGCCTGCATGACAAAGGCGCTGCAGGCATGGAGCTCGGTCAGTTCGTCATACAGCTTAAGTAACTCGCGTGCTGGCAAATCCGTTTGGCTATCAACATTGCTTTCTGGGCTGGGCATAAAGTGCGTCCCTTTTGTGCATCGGTTCGGACCGCTTGCTGGGCAGTAGGCCGCCAGTTCCTCCTGCGTCCACCCCAAGGCGTTCCGTTTGCCACGGATTCGATTTCCTCGTTCTTTGAGAACGCCGGATTCCACACGACAAGATTGATGTGTCTGGGGGTATTCGTCCACGGACTATGATGCCCATTTTACCTGCCAAGCGGCCAAGTCTGACATTGTAAGACTAATTGTAGCGTGTCCCTATTTTGGGGACAAGTGGTGTGTGTCCCTAGAATTGGGGCATGCGAAAGACCATCTATAGCCAACAAAGCAGGATCGTGGGGGACTGGATCAGGCAGATGCGGGAGCGGGCCGGCCTTGCTCAACGGGAGCTTTGTCGCAAATTGGGCCGGGAGCACTCCTTCATATCAAAGTGCGAGCTTGGCGAGAGACGTATCGATATCGTCGAGTTCTACTGGATCTGCGAGGCCTGTGGGGCAAACCCGGAATCCGAGGCAAAGAAGATCATGAAAGCCTTTGCCGATCAGGATAAGGCCTGATGCCTGGTTTAATTTTAATCGAGTTTGAACCGATTTCCCTGCGAGTTCAGCGCCGAGAAAAGACTCCCGACCCCTTTACTCCCGACCTCCGCCACCTATGGAGTCGTGCATCGAGCTGTCTAACGGGCAGCTCTCGGCCACTTCCGGTCACTCACTTTTCCCAAGAGCGGACTTTCGCAGTATCTGGAA
>CAYJBG010000254.1:0-2680 GCA_964368085.1 uncultured Acidiferrobacterales bacterium
GGCTGAACGAAGTGAAGCCCAACAATAGATCGGAAATTAAACCATGTTGGGCTTCGCGTTGCTCAGCCCAACCTACAACTCGCGGTTTTGACGTTGGGAGCCGTAGCCGCCGCCGAGCATCGGCCGCTCTTGCGCATCCATGCGCTTCGCGGCATTCGTACGTCCCTGTACAGCACGGCCGAAGGCGGATCAGACCGCGCGTAGCGCCGGATGACCCGCTTCTACTCACCCGATGGTCGCAGCGTCTTCGAAATACGCCGATAGGTTTCTTCGTAGATGACCGCGCGCGGACCAACGGCGACGAGGTCGATGCGTCTGCCGGTGGCGATACGATAAACGATTCGGAATCGCCCAACGCGAAAACTGCGCAATCCTTCGAGTTCGTCCTTGAGCGCCTTGCCCGAGTGCAGATCGGCAAGAATCTGTTCAAGGGCACCGCGGACTTTACGCTTGAGACCCGGATGCAGGTTCTGGATGAGACGGGCGACGTCCGCCGGGACGCGGAGTCGATGAACCGGGCGCTTCATGCGCGCAATCCCTCCCCGACCCAGCCGCGCAATTACTTGAGAAGTTCGTCCAGCGTATAGAGCTTGGCCTTGCGCGCCTTGAGCGCACGCAGACCGGCCTTGATCTCGCGCATCAACCCGGCGTCCGAGCGCACGGCGTGGGTCTCCTGCCAACTGTCGTACTCGTCGGCGCTCACCAGCACCGCGACCGGGCGGCCGTTCTTGGTGATGACGATTTCCTCATCGCGGCGGCTGGCCTGATCCACCAAGCCGCTCAGCTTTGCCTTCGCATCGGACAGGGACAGGGTTTTCATGGGGGTCTCCGCAAATAGACCAGAATTCTGGTCAGAATAGCTGGGGCCAACGGGAACGTCAATGCAGGCTACATGCGGCGCAATTCGCTGCGCTCATTGCGCCCTACGTGGGCTACCCTTGCATTGTTCTCGCTAGACAGTGAATCACAGCCTTCCCTATCTCGTACGTGCCCACGACTTCCGGATATGAAGGTGTACTGGGAATGTTGCCTTGGTGAGCGAATTGATTGCGCCACTCAATTAGGTTGTTATACGCCGCAAGCACACTAACTCCCCGTTTTCTCAGAACGCTCCTTTCTATCCACTTTTCAATTCTGTTGTATCGTTTTACATACTTATCGCCGAATCGCGGGAGATAAATGCCCCGTATTTCGCTGGTTTTAATCCGTCCGTTAAGTTTTTCGAATGATTTATTTACGAACCGCCCAAAGATTTCATGTTGCTCCTCACTGAATTCAACCAAGATATCTCGTATTGCGAGTTCATAGACAGTTGTCCCAGCAATAGCCACAAAACCAACGTACCTTGTGGCAATAAACGGATCAGCGATTGACGCGACCACCCCGTTCAGATGGAGAATTAGATCGTCGGTAAGACGGAAATGATTCGCGTACGGCATCGCGAGCTGCTATCCGATCAAATACTTTCTGGCTTTCGTAAAACGATCTCGCAAGACTTTAGTATCAGTTGTACTAGAGTAGGTCAGATTTATGAAATCTATATCGGAAAGCAACGCTTTATATCTGTCGATCACGTCTCTAGGTAAATGATCGAAATTTTCTAACAGCGCACTAAACACTGAGTCCAGCACTGAAGTATTCAAAGGACCTCGAATGTGAAATGGGTTTGGTCCTAACTTGCTAACAACATAATCACATACTACAGGGAACTGTTCTGCAAACTTCCTTACAACGTCAGAGTTACCACTTTGGTTTTGGCGCATTGCAACATTAAGGTGTTCCTTCATCGGTTTTTCATAGGCGCTCCAACCACGAGTCAGGGCGAAAATCCTCAAAATAAGCTCAACATCTTTTTGGTGCCTATCCTTTGTCTTCTTTCCCAGAATTGCTCGCCAGTTTTTATCATCATTAAGTTTCTTGAGAAGGGCGATAAAATTCCCGCGGAATACGCAGTTCCGGATTTCCTGAGGCTTGAGTGCAGTTCCACCAGTATTTAGGCGCTCAAATATATGGTAAATACTTGTGCTCTCACCCTTAGGGCTGAGTTGCCGAACATTAATAGCGCGGAGTACTGCATTGTGTAGTTTGCGTTGATCCGCGGGCACCAAATCCTCAAAACGTTGGGCGTGATAAGGGCTGCGCTCATCCAGTCCAGTCAATCGAAACACCTGTTTCTTTCCATGCACCGATTCCTCGCCAAACAATCCATCGAAGAAATACACAGCGCTTAAAATCCGCTGCTGCCCATCAATTACAAGATTTTTGTGTTCATCGTCGATATAAAAGAATACTGGAGGCACAGGAAGGCCAACTAAAAAAGATTCGATTAGCAGCGAGGATTGTTTAATCGTCCAAACAAACTCCCGTTGGAAATCGGGGATCTCAATGTCCCCGTCGTGCCACATCTTGTGGATACCGACTAATGTGAAGTCCGATGGATAGGTAGCAATGTCAAATTGAACGCTGATCTCATCTTCTTCGGCTTCTGTTTCAACGTCGATCTCGTCTGTCTCGGACATTGCATCGCTCTCCTATTGATCCGTCGTTAACCCGGATGTCTTTTTGTCGATCGGTGGATTACGGCGCTGCGCGCCTAACCCACCCTACGCAAACTATATCCCGCTTTTCGGTGAACGGTGTTGCTTTTGACGTTGGGACCCGTAGCCGCCGCCGAGCATCG
>CAYJBG010000255.1:0-2678 GCA_964368085.1 uncultured Acidiferrobacterales bacterium
GGCCATCCTGTCCGATTATGCCTGGCTGGTGTTCAACGAGAATCCGGGCGTGACCACGGGCTTGGTGCAGACGCTCTATGTGCGCCTGGCCAAACTCGAGCCCGCCCACCCGGACGCACTCTGGTTTCTGGGTTTCTCCGCCTTTCAGCAGGGCGACTTCCGCAACGCCGTCAGTCGGTGGGAGCGCTTGCTCAAGCTCCTGCCGGCGGAAGACCCGGGGCGTCAGCACTTGCAGCAGGCCATCGCCAGCGCGCGCGAAAAAGCGCGCCGCTGAGAATTTTTTACGGCTACGGTTGAGGAATCGCCATGCGCTACTGGTTGTTCCCGCTCATCACCGTCATTTTGACCGGCTGCGCCTACCTCAGCGCGAACTCCCGCATGCAGCAGTTCGATGACCTCGCGCGCGGATACGCGAAGGCGATGGCATGGTCGAATTTCGAGATGGCGTACTCGGCGACCCAGTCCGCGGTCAAAGCGCCGCCAGCGGACGCCACGGCATTCCAGAACATCAAAATCACCTCCTACGATCTGGCCTCCCAGAAGGCGGCGCCGGACAGCATGACGGTCAAGCGTGTTGTCCAGATCCGCTACGTGCACACCTCGCGCATGGTCGAGCACAGCCTGACTGTGGAAGAAGAATGGACGTACTCCGACGCGGACAAGCGCTGGGTCTTACAGAGTGGTTTTCCGCTGTTCAAGTAGCATGCCCCTGACTCGCAACCCGGCGGGCAGGAAGCGTCGATTCAAGGCGACACGGAACCGCCCGGATAATCGGGCGTGCTACTTGGAAATGGACAGCTTCTGGACAAGCGGCAGGAGCGTCTGCTCCCAGGCCTCGGGCGAAATCGGACCGATGTACTTGTAGCGGATCACGCCCTGCCTGTCGATCACGAAGGTCTCCGGTACGCCGTACACGCCCCAGTCGATGCCCACGCGCCCGTCGGCATCCACGATGCTCAGGTCATACGGGTTGCCATCGGTTTTGAGTACCTGCAAGGCATCCGCGCGTTTGTCCTTGTAGTTGAGGCCGATGAGCGGCACTTGCTTGGTCGCAGCCAGCGCCATGAGCACCGGATGTTCCTGTTTGCAGGCCACGCACCACGACGCCCACACATTAATCAGCACCACCCTGCCTTGCAGGTCGGTGTTGGCGAACGACTTGTCCGGGTTCTCCAGTGTCGGCAGGGAAAAGGCCGGCAACGGTTTGCCCACCAGCGGCGAGGGGATCTTGTGCGGATCGAGTTTCAGCCCATACGCCAGCAGCACGCCGAGCAGGGCGAACAGGCCGATCGGGATGATAAATTTTTTCATGCGGGTTATTTGCAGAACGTGGTCGTGGAAGTTTTCCCCTTAAGGCTCTGCGCGATCTCGGGCGGCATGTAGTTCTCATCATGTTTGGTGAGTACCTTGCTCGCCACGAAGCCATCCGGCTGCAGGCGGCCTTCGGTGATCACGCCCTGGCCCTCGCGGAACAGGTCCGGCAGGATGCCCTCGTAGCGCACCGTGATGCATTCCTGAAAATCGGTCACCTTGAATTCAACTTTCAAGCTGCCCGGAGTTTTCCGGACGCCGCCATGATCGACCATCCCGCCGAGGCGCAACAGTCCATTGGTGGATATCTTGCCGCTCAGTATTTCCGTGGGGCTGCGAAAATAGACGATGTTGCTGCGGAAGGCATTGAGCACCAGCAAGCTGGCGAGGGTGAGAATCGTGACGCCGCTGAGGATGGCGATGAGTTTTTTGTGTCTCGGTTTCATTCGGATTCAGCCTGATACAGACGTGTTATCGCTTCCAGTTCGCGGCGCACGCTCTTCTCGCGCCGGCGCGCGGCCAGCACGTTGAAGATCAGCACCAGCGCGGCCGCACCATAGGAGCACCACACGTACAGCCCGTAACTGCCCATGGCAAAAAACTCCGGCCAGTTCATGGCTGCACCAGTTCCGCGACCCAGCCGGTGTGGCGTTCGCGGTGCAGGATTTCGGCGCGCATCCGCATGAGCAGCACCGTGACGAAGAACAGGGTGAAGGCCACGGCCATGATCAGCAGCGGCACCAGCAAGCTCGGGTGAATGGCGGGTGCGCCGATTTTGTTGATGGTGCTGAGTGAGGCCGGCTGGTGCAGGGTGTTCCACCACTGCACCGAGAAATGAATCACCGGAATATTCACCACGCCAACCAGCGCCAGCAGCGCTCCGGCGCGCGCCGCGCGCCTGGGGTCGTCGATCGCCGCCTGCAGCGCCATGAAACCGAGGTAGAGGAAGAACAGCAGCAGCTCGGAGGTGAGGCGCGCGTCCCACGCCCACCAGGTTCCCCACATGGGTTTGCCCCAGAGCGAACCGGTGACCAGCGCCAGCAGTGTGAACGACGCACCGATCGGCGCGGCGGCGGTGGCCGCTATTTCGGCGAGCCGCATGTTCCAGATAAGCCCGATGGCGCCGGCCGAGGCCATTACCGTGTATACAAACATGGACAGCCACGCCGCCGGCACATGCACGAACATGATGCGCACGCTCTCACCCTGTTGATAATCCGGCGGGGCCACGAACAGGCCCTGATAGAGGCCAACGCCGAGCAGGATCGAGGTCGCGACCGCAAACCACGGGATCAATTTCGCGGCGAAGCCATAGAAAACTTTGGGAGAGGCGTATTTGTGAAAAACCATGTCAGTCCAGCGATATG
>CAYJBG010000256.1:0-2665 GCA_964368085.1 uncultured Acidiferrobacterales bacterium
ACGGCAGATTTTCGCGCACCGCGAGTTCGCGCAGCCAGCCCTGTTCGGGATCGGTTATCACCCATTGCTGACGGCGCGCTGCTTCCCGGCCGACGCTCCGGGTGAGCCAGTCGCGCAGGATCAGAAACTGCGCCACGGTTTCAATGGTGCCGCCCGACTTGCTGATGCACAACACCGCCGTACTGGCCGGGTCGAGGCGCGTCAACAACTGCTCCAGCGAATGGGGATCGACGTTTTCCACATAATGCAGTTGCGGCGCATCGTTACGCGCCGTGCCGGTTACGGCCTGGCCGATGGCTTTGGTGCCAAGGCTGGAACCGCCGATACCCACCAGCACGACATCGCGATAGGCGCACAATGTTCCGGCCATTTGCCGGATCTCGGCGAGCATCGCCGGCATGGTGTGCGCGAGATCGAGGCAGGCGAATTCGGCGTCCAGGCCGCCGCTACTCCCGTTTCGCACCTGTTGATGCACACGTTCGATCCGGTCTGCCTGTGCATCCAGCTCTTCGTGGAGAATACCTTCGCGGCCGACGCCTTGCCGGTAGAAGTTGCCGGTGTCGATGGCGAGTTGACGTCCCGGAGCGACACTGTCGGGACGGCCGTGGTCACCGGCAGGTTTGATAGTTGTGGACATTGCGTGGCGCCGTCGCGTGGATGCCCGCTAATGAAAGCAAGCCTGCACAAAAATATCCATCATAATAGCGTCCCGCCGCATGTTTTGGCGAGCGCTGACCGCTCTTGCGTTTGTGGCACTGGCACATCCATGTGGGGCACACTCGTGCGTCCCCGCACATCTTGGGTCGGGGACGATGGAGACGTGCCGCAATGAACAGCCAATGGAAACAGGCATGGCGGCGGTGATTTGTGTTGCAGGCCGTGCAGATCTTTTCAGCATCTGTATAATGCGCGCCGGGCATGGTGCCCTCATCTACTCTTCATGGGAGATTTATTTATGAACAAGATTCTGGTTCTGTCCATCGCATTGGCGGCGCTTATCGGTTGTCAGCAGAAGGAAGCCCCGAAGGCCACGGCGGCTCCGGCTGCCGAGGCCCCGGCCGCCGCTCCGGCTACGGCCCCGGCCGCTGCTCCGGCCATTGACAAGAAGTAATCGTAAGTGCCTCGGTGCCGGCATGTCTCTCGATCGAGAGACATGCCGGTTTTGTTATGTGCGCAGGCGCCGGTCCGACGCATCGAGTGTGTTCAGCAGCAGGGTGGCCACGGTCATTGGGCCCACCCCTCCCGGAACCGGTGTAATCCAGCTCGCTCGTTCCTTCGCCACATCGAATTCCACGTCTCCCGTCAGTCGCCCGTCCGGCAATCGGGTAATGCCGATATCGATGACCACCGCACCCGGCTTGATCCAGTTTCCTTTTACGAATCCGGGCTTGCCCACCGCTGCTACCAGAATATCGGCGCGCGCCACTTGTTCAGACAGGCTTTGCGTGAAGCGATGGCAAATTGTGACCGTGCAGCCGGCCAACAGTAACTCAAGCGCCATGGGTCGGCCGACATGGTTGGAGGCGCCAACCACCACGGCATGACTGCCGCGTATGGGTTTGTCCGTGCTTTCCAGCAGCTTCATCACGCCATACGGCGTGCACGAACGCAGCAACGGCGCGCGCTGCGCGAGTCTTCCGATGTTGTAGGGATGAAAGCCGTCCACGTCCTTGGTTGGCTGGATCCGTTCGATCACCGTCGTTGTGTCGATATGCGCCGGCAGCGGCAATTGCACCAGGATGCCGTCCACGCGTGGGTCGGCATTGAGGCGGTCGATGAGAGCGAGCAGTTCGGCCTGCCCGGTCTGTTCCGGCAGGTCGTGGGAGAACGACAGGATGCCTGCTTTTTCGCAGGCCTGGCGCTTATTGCGCACGTACACCTGCGAGGCGGGGTCGGCGCCGATCAGGATAACGGCCAATCCCGGCGCCGGGATACCGGCGGAACGTTTTTGTTGCACGCGTTCCCGCGCTTGCGCCAGCAGACCGGCAGCGATGGCCTTGCCGTCGATAAGACGCGCGCTCACGGGAGAAAAATGCCGATGGGTTTCATCGGCGCGCATGATCGCACGCGTGTGCGGCTTCGCCAAGTTCGGCCTGTGCAACCGTGTTCGCCCATTGACCGCACGCGGAGCGACACGTATATTTGCCGCCCTCGCGCGCCGAGAGTTTTTACTGTCTCGGGCGCTGTTTTCCCGGCAGTCTTCGGCTATATTGTGGGCGTCTCGGGGTATAGCGCAGCCTGGTAGCGCACCTGCTTTGGGAGCAGGGTGTCGTGGGTTCGAATCCCTCTACCCCGACCAAACGTAAGGGACGAGGCGCGAGGGACAAGGTGCGAGGGTTAATTTTTAAGGGAGCGTTCCTAAAATATTCTCGCCCCTCGACCCTTGTACCTCATGCCTTTACCTAGGCGCCCGTAGCTCAACGGATAGAGCACCAGCCTTCTAAGCTGGCGGTTGCAGGTTCGATTCCTGTCGGGCGCGCCAGTGTCGTGAGTTGCCGGTGCGGTACGGGTCGGCCGAAGTATTCTGACCGGCGGCCGCTCTCACACATCCATGTGCTCCGCGGCACTTGGGCTCCTGCCCGGCGCGGCATTTTATGTTTTATGTTTTATTTTTTTATGGTGAGCGTAGCTCAGCTGGTTAGAGTCCCGGATTGTGATTCCGGTT
>CAYJBG010000257.1:0-2662 GCA_964368085.1 uncultured Acidiferrobacterales bacterium
CTGCCGGGGAGCGCGCCCAGGATCAGGAACACGATCCAGAGCAGATGCAGAACGACAACTGCATCGGCGGCGACAAGGAACAGCGTTTTCATGCCGTTCCCTGCGTCGTCTAATGAAAGCAAGCCTGCGACCGCCATGGATGGCGGAAGTGCGGAAAACACAGGAGCGGTTTTTCCGCCACAAAAATAGGCATTCTGCGGTCAAGCGAAGGCTGCGACCGGGGCGGCGCTGCGCGCCTGGACAAGGGCCGCCTCCAGCGCCGCCAGGCAGAACATCACGTTGCGGTTGCTGGCGGTGTAGCCCATCAGGCCGATACGCACGATTTTGCCGGCCAGGGCGCCGAGTCCGGCGCCGATTTCGAGATTGAACTCATTGAGCAGGATCGAACGCAGTTTCACATCGTCCACGCCGGCCGGCAGTTTCACGGCATTGAGTTGCGGCAGACGGGCCCCGTCTTTTCCGATGTAGTCGAAACCGAGGCTTTCGAGGCCGGCGCGCAGCGCACGGTGATGGTGCTCGTGCCGCGCCCAGGAATCTTCCAGGCCTTCTTCCTGCAGCATCACCAGCGCCTCGTGCAGGCCATAGAGCGCATTCACCGGTGCGGTGTGGTGGTAGGTGCGTTTGGCGCCCGCGCCCCAGTAGCCCATTACCAGAGTGAGGTCGAAAAACCAACTTGCCACCTTGGTCCTGCGCGCCTTGATCTTTTCGACGGCGCGCTCGTTGAAGCTGACCGGCGACAGCCCCGGCGGGCAGGACAGGCATTTCTGCGTGCCGGAGAAGATGGCATCGATGTTCCACTCATCGACCTTGAGCGGCACACCGCCGAGCGAGGTGATCGCGTCCACGATCGCGAGGGCGTGATGCTGGTGCGCCAGCGCCACCAGTGACTTGGCATCCGACAAGGCACCGGTGGAGGTTTCGGCATGCACGAACGCCAGGATTTTCGTGTCCGGATTTTTCTTGAACGCGTCCGCCACCTTGTTCGGGTCTACAGGCTCTCCCCAGGCGTCTTCAACCACCACCGCCACACCACCGAGACGCTCGACGTTTTCCTTCATGCGCCCGCCGAACACGCCGTTCACACACACGATCACTTTGTCGTCCGGCTCCATCAGATTCACGAAGCAGGTTTCCATGCCCGCCGAGCCTGGCGCCGACACCGGCATGGTGAGTTCGTTCTTGGTCTGGAAGGCGTACTGCAACATGGCTTTCACTTCATCCATCATCTCGACAAACTTTGGATCGAGGTGACCGATGGTGGGGCGGCTCAGGGCGGCCAGCACGCGCGGATGCACATCGGAAGGGCCGGGGCCCATGAGTGTACGGACGGGCGGGTTGAAGGTTTTAATTCGCATGCGTGGTCTCGTATAGGGGAGGAATGGGTTAATGATGGGCGCAAGTATAGAGGCGGGTGAATGTTTGCCACAAATCCGGAGAATTTACGCGCTGGCGGTTTGGAAACCGAGACGCGCCGACAACCGCTCCCCGGCCTTCTTTAGTAAAGGAATCCAGGCATCCTGACGCCGGTCGCGTGGCGCCGAAATGGAAAGCCCGGCCACCATGATGCCGTGGTTGTCGTGTACCGCGACGCCGATGCAGCCCACGCCCAGTTCGGCTTCTTCATTGTCCAACGCATAGCCTCGCTTTTTCGACTTCTGTGCCTCGGCCCAGAGTTTTGTGACCTGCGTGAAGGTATTGAGGGTGTAGCGCTTCAAGCCGGAGCGGCGCGCATACTCACGGCAGGCCTGATCGCCACCCTCGGCCAGAAACAGTTTGCCCACCGCCGTGACGTGCAGCGGCGCGCGACTGCCGATCACCTGTTCGACGCGCATCATGCGGTTCGGCAGGGCGCGCTCGACGTACACCACCTCGTCGCCCTCGCGCACCGTGAGATTCACGGTTTCGCCGATCTCTGAGCGCAGCCATTCCATGATGGGCTTGGCATCGTGCAACAGGTCCACCCGGCCATGCACACGGCTGGCGAAATGAAGCAACGTCTTGCCCAGTGTGTATTGACTGCTGGCGGCGCGCTCGACATAACCGTGGGTGACCAGCGCGTCCAGGATGCGGTGCGCGGTGGATGGATGCAGGCCGGTTTCGGCGGCGAGCGCCTTGAGACTTACCGGGTCCGGGTGCTGGCCGATGACACTGAGCAGGGCGGCAACCCGGTCGATGACCTGTATGGAGGATTTGGCGGTTTTGACCATATTTCGTAATGTGAGAATGTTTGTGTATTGTGAAATATCCTAGCCCGCGCTAGCGTTCATTGCAAGCAGGCCCGCTTTCCGCAGGCCAAGGAGAGAACCATGTCGAGCGCACCGCAAGCACCATCACAGAACCAGCCGCCTATTCCCGAGTTCTGCCACGGTATCCAGCATTTCGGTCGGCCCTGGCCCGGTTTCACCGAACACACCGCCCAGACTGCCATTGCGTCCGGCGACAAGGCGATTCGCAGCGCGACGAACGCCGATGCTGTCTATCAGATGTTGCTCATGGCCGACGCACTGCGTTATCTCACGCTGCAGGTCACCGGCGCCAAGGCCTCCGGGCATCCGGGCGGCTTTGCCTCAAGCGCCGATGCCTATGCCGCGCTGGTGATGCTCGGCCACACCAATATCGTCACCGAGGTCGGCCATCACGCGCCCGGCTACTACAGCGCCAT
>CAYJBG010000258.1:0-2651 GCA_964368085.1 uncultured Acidiferrobacterales bacterium
CCAGCTTTTTCCGCAAGGCCTTGGGAATGGTTACCTGTCCGCGTTCCGCCACCGTCGCCTTCATGTTCGCGCCCTTTCATGAATACTGCTATCTAAAGTATGTAAGCATGGATTACAGGTACGTAAATGTCAACAACGGCCGCTGGCGCAGGCCGGGCGCGCAGGCGCAACAGTCCCGTAGGGTGGGCAAACGGTACTTTGCCCACGCGGTTTGATTCGGAGTCCGCGTGGGCACGGACAACGTGCCCGCCCTACCGGACTGGTGCGTGGGACGCACCCTACGTTTGACGCACACAAAAAAACGGGGCCCTTGCGGGCCCCGTCGTGGATCGACTGCGATCCGGGTGCTGCTTAGAACGCTATCGCCACACCGGCCGACAAACCGCTGTTGGTACCGTTGGCAATCGGGTTGAAGCCGACGATGTCCTGCGGGTTGCTGTGGCCCGGTGAGATCAACGAGTAGCCACCGGTCAGATCGTTTTCAATCTGAGCATAGGCCACATAGACCGTGGTGGTTTTGCTCAGGCTGTGGTCGTAGCCGATCGCCATGAGGGTCGCACCGTTTGCCGCGCCGCTGGCCGACTCACCCGCGGAGTAGTACTGGCCCTTGATGGTGCCGTTGCCGATCTTGAATGAAGCACCGACGCCGTAGACGTCGAGCGAAACGACGGCGAAGTCATTCTCAAACTTCTGGTAAAGACCGCCCACCTTGAAGGGACCCATGGTGAAAGCCGCCGAGACGCGCATGCCCGTGGTGGCGTCGGTGCTGGCGCCAGCGTCGATGTCCCTCAGCTTGTACGCCGCGCCGACATACACCCCGCCGAAATTGGCCTGCACGCCGAGCGCCATGGCGGTCAGGTCCTGACCAATCGATTCTTGGGCGTCGGTGGCGAGACCGTAGTTGAAGGTGATCATCACGGGGCCCAGCTTCGGCGACTCGTAGTTGACGCTGTTGGCAAGGCGCGCGTCCATGCCGTTCGCCGCGGTCATCGAGCGCGACTCGCCCAACTGCCTGCTCGCGAAGAAGTCCACGCTGCGGCCGACCTGCTTCAGGATGTCGTCGTAGTTGCCGAGGCGCACCGTGCCGAAACCGCCCGACAGGCCGGCGAACACGTTGTAGTTGTTGATTGTGGAGGCATTTGTGGTGGTGGTACAGGCGGCGTTGGTACAGGCGGCGTTGGTGCCGGTGTTGTCGAAAGCGAATCCAAACTCAATACCGACGAGGCCCTTCATGCCGCCGCCCAAGTCGTCTTCGGCCTTGAAGCCGATGTACGAGGCGTTGCTCGACAGGGTCATGATCTCATTATCGGTGGTCTGACCGTCATCGAGCCTATCGATCGACACATTGGCCAAGCCATAGACCGTCGCGGCGGCGTTGGCGAACATCGGGGCGCTGGCAAAAGCGGCGCCGATGGCGACTGCGAGAAGTTTCTTATTCATGTACTTCCTCCAGGAGTTGTTGTGGGAAACGTGCCGCGCGTCTTGGTCCAATACACAGCACCAGAAGCGATACACTGCACGGCATTAAAACTCTGGACTGAGGCGATTGCAACACCTTATTTTGCATATTAGCAACGGATTATTCACTCTGTTGTTATTTTGCAACATGATTATGGTTACTTAGAAATCTTCGGGAATTTCCCTAAATCAAATTGAACACAGCTGCTTGCCAGGGCGACCTCGCCACGGAGGTGGCTAAAGCTAATTATTTCGACGCCACAAACAGAAAGCCCGCCATCAAGGCGGGCTTTCTGTTTGTGGCTGGCTGGGGGACTAGGATTACTCGGCGCATCCCTGCGCCTCGCCCCTTCGGGGCCTGCTCGCTGCGCTCGCAGTTCCGCGGCGCTCCTGCGCCGCTGGTCGAACCCAAGGGTTCTCATCCTGGTCCAAAACAATAACCAAAATGGCCCGCACAAGGCGGGCCATTTTGGTTATTGGCTGGGGGACTAGGATTCGAACCTAGATAAACAGAGTCAGAGTCTGTTGTCCTACCGTTAGACGATCCCCCAGTAAATCAGGTGCGAGGGGCGAGGGGCGGTTACAGCGGGGAGCGTTTGAGCTTGCTGATGATGGAGCCGAGCATTCGGCTCAGTTCTCCCGCTTCTCTCATCCAGTCATCCGCCGAAACCTCCTCCAGCAGCCCTGCTTGTTTTCCGATCAGTATCTGCGTGCGCAGTTCACCACATGATCCTTTGGCAATACGCAGAAACTGTAAATATTCCTTGCGTGAACCCCGTTCGTAGCCTTCAGCGATATTTGAGGGAATGGACAAGGCTGAGCGGGTGATTTGATCCCTGAAACCCCAATCGCGACTTTCGCGCAGGCTGCGGTAAGGCGCCACACACAGATTCGTACTGCGTTGCCAGACTTGGAGTTGCTCGAAGCCATCCATGCTTCACCGTTCCAGACTTGATCCCTCGCCCCTTTTCCCTTGTCCCTCGCCCCTCTCGAAACGCGTCAGCGTTTCGAGTATTGCGGACGCTTGCGCGCGCCGTGCAGGCCGACCTTCTTGCGTTCCACCTCGCGCGCATCGCGCGTGACGAAGCCGGCCTTGCGCAGGGCCGGGCGGTAATCGGCGTTGTAGTCCATGAGCGCGCGGGTGATGCCGTGGCGGATGGCGCCGGCCTGGCCGCTCGGGCCGCCGCCGGCGA
>CAYJBG010000259.1:0-2648 GCA_964368085.1 uncultured Acidiferrobacterales bacterium
TCGGCATCGGCGTCGTTACGCAGCAGCCAGCGCGCCAGATTGTAGGCGGCGTCCAGGTGCGGCAACACCGTGCGCTCAAATTGCGCGCGCTGGCTCGGATGAGGCAAACGGTTCCCCTTCTGGTACGAAATAGAACACAGTTAAGACTCCCCTCGCTCCGGGTTTATTCCCGGGGTCATTGTGCCAAGCCGGCGGGAATATTCCGCGGGGCGGCGTGGTTATGCATGACGCAGCCCCAATCATCACCGTTCACACAGGAGGAGTCCATGGATAACAAAATCGACAGACGTCAATTTCTCAAACTGACCGGCCTTGGCGGCGTGGTATTCGCCTCGGGGTTGAGCGGCTGGGCAAACGCGGCGAAAAAATCTGGGCAGGACGAATTCTACTTCGTTCAGCTTTCCGATACCCACTGGGGATTCAATGGCCCCAAGGTCAATCCCGATGCCGCGAACACACTGAAGAAAGCGGTGGCGGCGGTGAACGCGCTGGAGCAGGCGCCGGATTTCGTGGTGTTCACCGGCGACCTGACCCACACCACCGACGACCCCAAGCTGCGGCGCGCGCGTATGGCCGAGTTCCGCGACATTGTCAGCGCGTTGAAGACTAAAGAAGTCCGGTTCATGGCCGGGGAGCACGATGCTTCGCTCGATCGTGGCGAGGCCTACCAGGAATTTTTCGGCAAGCTGCATTACACCTTCGACCACAAAGGCGTGCATTTCATCGTGCTCGACAACGTTTCGGACCCGGGCGCGAGCCTCGGGGAGGCACAACTGGCATGGTTAAAGCAGGACCTGAAGCAAATGCGCCGCGACGCACCGATCGTGGTACTGACTCATCGCCCGCTGTTCGATCTCTACCCGCAGTGGGATTGGGCGACGCGCGACGGCGCGGCGGCGATCGCGCTGCTCATGCCGTACAAGAACGTGACCGTGTTCTACGGCCACATTCACCAGGAACACCATCATAAAACCGGCCACATCGCCCATCACGCCGCGCAATCACTGATTTTCCCGTTGCCGGCGCCGGGCTCTGTGCCGAAACGTGCAGCGTTGCCTTGGGACCCGGATCAACCATACAAGGGTATTGGCTTCCGTTCTGTCGAGGCCGACGTCAAGGACGCCTATTACAAAATCGCGGAACTGCCGGTGCCGAAAGGTTAGAGCATGCGACAGGACAGCCTGCGATGCTCGCTCGGGGTGGTGATGGTGGCTTTACTCTTTGCCAACACCGTCACCCAGGCGATGGCGGCCGATGAACCGGTGATCCGCATCACGGCCAGGAAATTCGAGTTCTCACCCCACACGCTCACGCTCAAGAAAGGTGTGCCGGTGGTGCTCGAAGTAACAGCCTTGGACCGGGTGCACGGCTTCAACCTGCCGGACTTCGGGGTGCGGTCAGATCTGGTGCCCGGCAAGGTGACGCGTTTTCGCTTCACCCCCGACAAAACCGGCGAGTTTGTTTTCTTCTGCGACGTGTTTTGCGGCGACGGTCACGAAGAGATGTCAGGTGTCCTGACCGTCAAGGACTAAACCCTCTTAAACATTGGAGAAAAAATATGCACAAGCCGTCCGTATTACTGCTGTTGACCGGCACCTTGGCCGGACTCTTTCTGGCCGGTTGCCACACCATGTCCATGGACAACGCCCAGGAGAAGGTGGTCTACCACGTGAACGACAGCGACAACGCCTCAGCGGCGCTGCGCAACGTCGGTAATCATCTGGATGCCACCGGCGGCAAGGCCAGGATCGTGGTCGTCACCCATGCCAAGGGCATCGACTTCCTGCTGGAAGGGGCGCAAGACAAGAACGGCAATCCCTATAACATCCCGGTCGAGAAGTTGAAGGCGCGCGGTGTGGACTTCCGGGTATGTGCAATCACGTTAAAGTCCCGCAACATCGACCCCAAGACAGTAATCTCGGAAGCGCAGATCGTGCCATCGGGTGTTGCGGAAATCGGCAAGTTACAGTCGCGCGAGGGCTTTGTGTACCTCAAGCCTTAACTGCACGTCGCGTGCTTGAGCGAGAGGCGGGCGGCGGGAGCATCTCGCCGCCCAGGCTTTCCACAATCGGGCAGGCAGCCTCACGTCCTGCGCGACAAGCCTGAATCAAGCGCGCCAGCGTGCCCCGCATGGCCTGCAGGTCGTGCAAGCGGGTCTCGATATCCGCCAGCCGGGCCTCGGCCAGCACACGTGTCTGCGCGCAGGCGCCGGAGCCAAGTTCGAGCAGATCGCCGATTTCTTTCAGAGTAAAACCAAGCTGCTGGGCGCGTTTGATGAAGCGCAGCTGTGCGAGTGTGTTCGCATCGTAGCGCCGCACGCCGCCCAGCGGTTTGCGCGGCGTGCCGATCAAACCGCGCCGCTGGTAGTAACGGACAGTCTCGATGTTCACACCCGCGCTACGCGCCAGAACGCCGATGGTCATTTCCTTCATGGCACATCTCCCGGCGGCGGATAGAACACCGGCGCGAAGCCGCCGCCCGGTGTGCGGAAGTTCGTGGCCTGTCCCTGGTAGAGACGCGCGGCCAGCAACTGGATTTTGCCGGTGTACACAAAACAGCGCACGTCGTATTTGAGCGCGGTTGGCCGGAAAGTTGCTCCTGCGTTTGTCCAGTGAATGAGGCCTCTTTCACTGACGGCTTCGCGCCCG
>CAYJBG010000260.1:0-2644 GCA_964368085.1 uncultured Acidiferrobacterales bacterium
TTCGCCATGGCGGCGCTGGTCACGCGCTGGAAGAGCGAGTTCTGGATTCCGCACATCCGCCGCTGGACCTTGATCGCCTGGGCCTTCCTCACCACCGGCATTATGCTGGGTGGCTGGTGGGCGTACTACGAACTCGGCTGGGGCGGATACTGGGCCTGGGATCCGGTGGAAAACGCTTCGTTCATGCCGTGGCTGGTGGGTACGGCGCTGGTGCACTCGATCACGGTGCAGGAGCGCCGCCGCATGCTGCATGCCTGGAATATTTTTCTGGTGATCACTGCCTTCGCGCTGTCGCTGCTCGGCACCTTTCTGGTGCGCTCCGGGGTATTGTCATCGGTGCACGCCTTCGCGGTCGACCCGGGACGCGGCTTATACATTTTGATGTTCATGACGCTGGTGCTGAGTGTGTCCTTCGGCATTTTTCTGGCGCGTGGCCGCTATCAGGAGGCCGAAGAGGGTATGACCTCGATGCTGTCGCGCGAGTCACTGTTCGTGTGGAACAACGTGGTGTTTACGGTGGCCGCAGCCTGCGTGTTGCTCGGTACGCTTTATCCGCTGGCGCTCGATGCCCTGACCGGCGCCAAGATCACCGTGGCCGCGCCGTATTTCAACGCCGTGATGGTGCCGATTTTTCTGGCGGTGCTGTTACTCATGGCGGTAGCGCCGCTGGTGCCGTGGCGCAAGGCCAATCCCAAACGTCTGAAGAGCCGCCTGTTGATTCCCGCCGGGCTGGGCGTGGTGGGGGGCATCGCGATGCTGGTTTTCGTCCGACCGCTGCATTGGACGGGTCTGGTGGCGGTCGCGCTCATTGCCTTTGTGGCCGGCACCATACTGAGCGACTTCGTGCGTGCCGTGCGCCAGCGCCGCCTCCAGCATCCGGACGAGAGTCTGGTACACGCGCCATTGCGCACGCTGTTCGGCAACCGCCGCCACTACGGCGGCATGATCGTGCATACCGGCATTATCATCATTGCCATCGGCCTCACCGGCTCCGGGTTGTTCCGCGACGAGAAGGCGGTGGTGATGGCGCCGGGCGACGTGGTGGTGGTGGGCGGGGAACGCCTGCGCTTCGATGGCGTGCGCTCGTTCGAGCGTGACAACTATTTCTCTTTGCAGGGCAAGCTCACGCTGCTCGACAGCGGCCAGGTGGTGCTGCCAGAGCGGCGCCGTTACCCGGTGCAGGAGATGCCGACCACCGAAGCCGGTATCCATTCCACCCTGATGCGCGACGTCTACGTGGTGATCGCCGAGCCGGTGGGTGAGGGCAACCAGACGAAGTGGGGTGTACACGTGTATGTGAACCCGCTCGTGGAATGGATCTGGGCCGGTGGTCTGGTTATTCTTTTCGGTATCGGATTCACGCTCAGCTTCCGCGTGCGCGCCCGGGCAGCGGTCGCCGTGGCCGAGTGAAGAGCTATTTTATTTCAGCCACAGATGAACACAGATAGACGTAGATGAAAACCAGAAGCGTATTTAATCCGCGCCTATCTGTGTTCATCTGTGGCTTTGTTTTTTGCCTGTGGACGCCGGTTTGGGCTGGACCCGTGCAGGAGGACCCGCTCGACCGCGCGGTGCTCGAGATCGCCCGCGATCTGCGCTGCGCCGTGTGCCAGAACCAGCCGGTGTCCGAATCGAATGCCGATCTCGCCAAGGACATGCGCCAGATCATCCGCGAGCAACTTCAGGCCGGGAAATCGCGCGCGCAGATCGTGGACTATTTCGTTATGCGTTATGGCGACTACGTGCTGATGAAGCCGCCGACCGAGCGCGCCGGGCTGCCGCTGTGGCTGGCGCCGCCGCTGGTGCTGGCGGTGCTCGCGCTGCTGGCCTGGATGTTCCTGCGCAGGCGTACACACGCGCCTGCCACACCGGCGCCGCCGCTGAGTAAGAGCGATCTCGAGCGTGTGCGCACCGCACGCGAACAGAATGCCGGGCAAAAGAAGAGCGAAAAAATGAAGGTCCGGAAAAGAAGGACTAAACAACCATGACCGCTCTGCTTCTGCTCGCCGTGTTCACGCTTGCTGCCGCGGTCTGGTGGCTCAGCCGGCCGCTGCGCGTGCAGTCGGTGTCTGGTTCCGTCGGCGGGCGCGCCGATGTCGAGCAATTGCGCGATCGTCTCCTTACCCAGCTTAACGAACTGGATGCCGAGCGCGCCGATCGCGGCATCGACAGCGATGTGGCGCAGGACGAGGAACGGCGTCTGTCCGCGGAACTGGCATCCGTCCTGAAACGTCTGGAAGGACTTGCGGGGTCCTCCTCCACAGACGCGGCAACGCCGCCGCAACGCCTCGCACCGCTCACTACGGCGGCGCTGGCCGCGATGCTGCTTGTGATCGGCGGCGGTCTGTACACCTGGCAGAACGCCGTTAATCTTCAGGGCTTTGTACAAGCCGCACGCAGCGGCGCCGACAACGTGCGCCTGCCGCCCATGGTGTTCGACATGGTGGCGAAACTGGAAAAACGCCTCGCGGCACAACCGGACGACGCGCAGGGCTGGGCGCGCCTCGGCCGCTCGTACACGGTGCTGGAGCGCAAAGACAAGGCGCTGGCCGCCTATGCCAGGGCGCACGAACTGGCCCCGGATGATGTGGCCATCCTGTCCGATTATGCCTGGCTGGTGTTCAACGAGAATCCGGGCGTGACC
>CAYJBG010000261.1:0-2642 GCA_964368085.1 uncultured Acidiferrobacterales bacterium
GCTCGACGAGCGCACGCACTTCCTCCACCAGGCGGTTGATCTGCTTGGCGACGAACTTGATTTGCAGGAATTCCTCGGTGAGTTTCTTCTGCGCGCGTTGCGCCTCGGGGGCGTCGAAGCCGTTCTTTTCCATGGCCTTGGAGAGATTCGCGTGCAGCCTGCGAATGCGCGCAAAACGGCGCAGCGCCTCGTCGCGGTCCGGGCCGGTATCTTCTTCCGTGCCGCTGTCCTCGCTTTCTTCCCCGTCCTTGGTCTTGGCGGCAGCGCCGGCCGGGGCGGCGTCCTCAACCATCATCGTCGGCAGCGGCTCGACCTTGGCATTCGGGTCGATGAAGTCCACCACCAGATCGGTGAGACGCGTCTGGTCGGTCTCGATCAGGTCCATCATGCGCAGCACCTCGCCGATGGTCGCGGGGCAAGAGGCGATGGCCACGATGCTCTCGCGAATGCCGTCCTCGATGCGCTTGGCGAGTTCAATCTCGCCCTCGCGGGTAAGCAGTTCCACCGTGCCCATTTCGCGCATGTACATGCGCACCGGATCGGTGGTGCGGCCGAATTCGTTGTCCACGGCCGAGGCCAGTACCTGCTCGGCCTCCTCGGCGACCTCTTCCTCGTCCTCGGTGGCGGCGGTTTCGGTCTTGAGCAGCAGCGTGTCCGGGTCCGGGGCCTGGTCGTAGACCTCGATCCCCATGTCGTTGATCATGTTGATCACCGCCTCGATCTGGTCGGTGTCGTGCACGCCCTCGGGGAGGTGGTCGTTGATGTCCCGGTAGGTGAGGAAGCCCTGTTCCTTACCCTGAATAATGAGCTTCTTGAGCTGCAACCGCTGGGTTTCTGGATCCATGAGAAATACCGAAATTAAGCCGAAAAGTAACCGCTCAGTTTACATCAAATGCTCACTACACCCAAGGTGCTCAGCCCCTTTAGACGGGGGGACTGCCACTTTTCTCCGCCAAAAGTCGTTTTAATTCAACCTTCTCCTCCGAGGTAAGGCCGGACAATTGTTCCTTGTTCATCAGCCGTTCGGTCTGCGCCCAGAGCGCCTCGCGCCGCAGCTGCTCAAGCACCCCGCGAAACTCGGCCTCGACATCCCCGCTGTGTTCCGGGTGTTCCCAGGCAGCCAGTTTAGCCAGTGCATGCTGGTGCTCACTATCTCTATAGTGCTCTATTATAGAGCCTGTCTTAAGGTCAGACCGGTCTTTGAGCAGTCGCACCAAATCCAGAAACAACTCCACCCCCGGGCGGTCTTCCAATACCTGTAACGCACCGGCGTCGACCGCTAGCCGGGAAAGACCCGGATTCTGAAGGAGCAAGGCGATCGCCGTGCGTACCAGGGACGGACGCTGGCCCCCGGGGGCAGAACGACCGGCGCGCCCGGCGGCGGATGCCACGGGGCGCCCGCCGCCCTCCACCAGGCGGTTGATGTCGGAAACCGGCAACCGGGTCAGTTCCGCAAGCCGCACCAGCATGAGTTGGTGTAGCGCACCCGGGCGCAGTTTGGATAAGTAAGGCCGGGCGAGTTCCACGAGCCGGGCGCGGCCATCGAGACGATTGAGATCAACCGGCTCGCCAAGGTGCTGGAAAAAGTAATCCGGCAGCGGCAGGGCAGATTTCAGGCGCGCACCAAAAACCTCGGCGCCCTCCTTGCGCACCAGGGTATCCGGATCCTCGCCCTCCGGCAGGAACAGGAAACTCAACTGGCGCCCCGCGTTGAGCACCGGCAGGGCATTTTCCAATGCCCGCCACGCCGCCTCGCGGCCGGCGCGGTCGCCGTCGAAGCAGAACACCACATCCGGGACGTAGCGGAACAGACGTTCAAGATGGTCGCGAGTGGTGGCGGTGCCGAGGGTCGCCACCGCATAGTCGAGGCCGAACTGGGCCAGCGCCACCACATCCATGTAGCCCTCCACTACCAGCGCCCGGCCCGCGCGCTTGAGCGCGTCGCGCGCGCGGTACAGGCCGTAAAGCTCACGGCCCTTGTGAAACAGCGGCGTCTCCGGCGAGTTGAGATACTTGGGCTCGCCTTTATCCAGCACGCGCCCGCCGAAACCGATCAGCCGGCCGCGGTGGTCGTGGATCGGAAACATCACGCGATTGCGGAAGCGGTCGTAGAACCCGCCGCCGTCTTTTTTCACCAGCAACCCGGCGGCCAGCAATGTTTCGCGCGCACTGTCATTCACACCCACTGCCTTCAGGAGAGGATCCCAACCGTCCGGCGCGAAGCCTAAGCCGAAGTCCGCGGCGATTTCGCCCGTGAGCCCGCGGCGTTTCAAATACTCAATGGCCTCCTGAGCCTTGGGATGCTCGCGCAACATGCGCCGGTAGAAAAGATCGGCTTGGCTTAAACCATCGAGCAGCGCGGCACTGACATCCGGCTTGTTGTCCGGGGTGAACGACGTGCTGTGCGGCACCTCGACCCCGACACGCTGAGCAAGGTCGCGCACCGCTTCGGGGAAACTCATGTGCTCGTAATCCATGAGAAACCCGATCGCGCTGCCGTGCACGCCGCAGCCGAAGCAATGAAAAAACTGCTTGTCCTGGCTGACCGTGAACGAGGGAGTTTTTTCTTCGTGGAAGGGGCAATTGGCCTTGTAGTCCTTGCCGGCCTTTTTGAGCGGCACGCGCGCGTCGATCACGTCCAC
>CAYJBG010000262.1:0-2632 GCA_964368085.1 uncultured Acidiferrobacterales bacterium
GCGCGCCAACTGCTGCGCGAGGTGCGCGGACTGAAAGACGCCGGCGAGCGCCAGAACCTGATCTTGGAATGAATGGGTCACGCGTATTCCCCACGCGATCGTTCAGGTCTTTAATCTTCCTTCATGCAGGCGCGTTCGATCTCGATCTTCTTCACGCCCGGCACGCCGGCGACGGCGTCTTTCATCTGCTGCACGATCGATTCGGCAAACGGGCAGTGCGGTGTCGTGAGCTGCACATCGAGATGCACGTAGTCGCCGAGAATCTCGACCTCCTGAATGAATCCCAGCTCCACGACATCGTGATGCAACTCGGGGTCGATGACCCGGCGCAGGGCGTTCAGGACCATTGCTTCAGTCACTGCGGTCGTCATGTTTTTACCTCCAATCCGGTTCCGGGGCAGTCTAGCAGAGCGCCCGCGCAGACGCGTCATTTTACCCCGGGGACCACCCAAGCTTGTATTGTGCGGCCGTGTGAACCCGCCGGGCCTGTCACTTGGCGAAGGCTTAGGATAGTCTGCGCACAGGCTGTGGCGCGAAACGGAATGGTCGCGGGCGGGTACGCAATGAGCGAAAAAGGAAGAAAAATCGGTGTCATCATGTCGGGCGGCGGCGCGCGCGCCGCTTACCAGGTCGGCGTGCTCAAGGCCGTGGCCCGGATCCTGCCGCCCGGTATTCCCAATCCGTTCCCGATTATCTGCGGCACCTCGGCCGGGGCGATCAACGCCACTTCGCTTGCGGTGTATGCCAACAATTTCCAACAGGCGGTGCGTCGTCTGGAGCGCGTGTGGGGCAATTTCCACGTGCAGCAAGTGTTCCGCGCTGACTCGCCCAACATACTGCGCAACTCGGCCAAGTGGTTGGCCGCACTCGCGCTGGGTGGCATGGGGCGGAACAACCCCACCTCGCTTCTCGACCGCCAGCCGCTGGTGAAACTGCTCACCCGTTATCTGCCGTGCGAGCGTATCCAGCAGGCGATCGACGCCGGCTGGCTGCATGCCCTGAGCATCAGCGTCTCCGGTTACACCTCCGGCCAATCGGTGTCGTTTTATCAGGGTGTGCATGGCATTGTTCCGTGGAAGCGCACCACGCGCGTCGGTTGTCCGACCCGCATCGGGATCGAACATCTCATGGCCTCGTCGGCGATCCCGTTCGTGTTCGAGGCGGTGAAGATTCATCGTGAGTATTTCGGCGACGGGTCGATGCGTCAGATGGCGCCCATCGGCCCGGCGCTGCATCTCGGCGCCGATAAGGTGCTGGTGATCGGTGTGCGTCAGGAACTCAATAGCCAGCCGGCGCGCACGGGGGAGGACGTAGAGTATCCATCGCTGGCGCAGATCGGCGGGCATGTGCTGAGCAGCATCTTTCTCGATGCGCTCGAGGGCGATCTCGAACGCCTGCGCCGCATCAACGAAACCGTGCGTCTCATCCCGCCAGCGGAGCGCGCCAGGGGCAATAGCCGCACGACGCACCTGTATCCGGTGGAGGCGCTGCTGATCGCACCGAGTCAAAACCTCGGCGAGACCGCCCTGCGCCACAAGCAGCATTTCCCGCGCAGTGTGCGCTACCTGCTGCGCGGGATCGGCGCGTGGCGGCGTGGCGGCGGCGACATGTTGAGCTATCTGCTGTTCGAGAAGCCCTACTGCCGCGAACTGATCGAGCTCGGTTACCACGACGCCATGCACCGGCGCGCGGAAATCGAGACGTTTTTCCGGGAAACCTGATACCGTTCGCACGGCGATGAAACGCCGTAGCCGCGCAAGTCGTGAGATGGGCCGAGACTATTTTTTCCCGTCACCGTTGCGAATGTCGAAATCGCGCAGCAGCCGACGCGCACACTCGTCGCGTGCCGCGGCGAGCAGCTTGCGCAGCCTTGTGCCGCCGGTGAGCTCCGTACTCGCCAGCCGCAAACTGCGGTTGTCGTCACCCACGCTACAGCGTCCCGTCGACCAGAGCACGCGCCCATCCTCGACGCGCGCCAGGCGGCTGCGCGCGCCGAGCGTCATGGCGTAGGTCTTGGTGTCAGCGGGTAGCGGCGCGAAACTCCATTCATCCACCCACAGTTCCAGCACCAGCCCGCGCCGGTATTTCTCCCGGTAACGACTTGCATCCTTCGCCACCGGCGGCGGCAGGGGGCGCGGTTCGATATGCAGGTTCTTGAGCTTTTCCTTCTTGCCGAGCAGGCGGCTGAAGCTCTGGGCAATCAGCGCCGCCGGATCGGCGGCCGCGTGCCGGCGCACACCGGTCGGTGCGGGCGGCGCGGCCAGGCCGCCGGCCTTGATGCGCGGCAGCGGCGTTTCGTAGTGCAGCACATGGATCGCCGGTTGGCCGGCAAGGCGCGCGCGATCGTCATCCGACAGACGCACGCCCTGCACGCAGGCGCCGAGCAGGGCGAAGGCTCCGAGCAGGAGGGCACATCTTGTCTGTGCGCAGGGTTTCTGCAATTCCATCCCCCACAGTATAGCGAGAGTCTGACATAATCCGCCCGATACGGTCGGGCAGTTTTGGGACAAAGCAAAGGCATGGCGCGGAATTTTATCAAGGTGGCCCGGGTGGGCGACATTAAGCCCGGAAAAATGAAATGCGTGAAAGTCGAGGGCCGCCGCTATCTCCTCGCCAATATCGACGGCACCGT
>CAYJBG010000263.1:0-2622 GCA_964368085.1 uncultured Acidiferrobacterales bacterium
GGCGCCGCCGGTACAGCATGACTTCCGGTCCTTGGCGCTGTATCTGCGCGAACACTTCATGCGCGCCGCGCGCCGCCTGTTTCAAGGCTTCTCGGACGAAACCAAACTGGTGCCCATCATGGTGATCGGCACCCTGCTGCTGGGCGGATTGGTGGCGATCAAGATCCTCGCACAACTGCTCAAGGTCGGCGGCGCGGCACTGCCGGCCATGCTCTCCGGCAGTGTCGGCCCGTCCGTGTGGCTCACGGCGCTGCTCGGCCTGCTGGTGGTGCTCAGTCTTGAGGCGCTGCTGCTCATGGCGTTCCTCTACACCGTGCCGCTCATTGCGTTCCGCCGCGAGCACCCGCTGCCGTCCATCGAGCTGAGCTTCGGCGGCGCGTCAACGAACATGGGCGCATTCTCCATCTTCGTCAGCGTGTTTGCCGTTGCCGGCGAGATCATGCGTCTGTTGTTCCTGCTGCTCATTTTCCCGTTCGACTACCTTGCCTTCCTCGTCGCCGGCCTCGTGGTGCTGCCGGTGTTCATCGCCGCGCTGCATGCGAGCTACCAGGACCTGTACGCCCCGTCGCCGGTGCCGGTGCCACCACCCGGCTGACGCCCGCCGCCGTCGCATGACCTTACGGCTCTATCACGGTGAAGCGCTGGCGCGCTACGGCTTCGGCGCCGGCCACCCATTCGGCCCGGACCGGCTCGGCGCATTCTGGAAAGAGTGCGTGACGCGCGGTCTCGACCGGCGTGCGCAGGTCGCCGCGCCGGTGGAGGCCGGCGATGCGGACATTCTGCGCTTCCACACACGCGACTACGTGGACCGCGTGAAACTTCTGTCACGTACCGGCGAGGGCTTCCTCGACTATGGTGACACGCCGGCGTTCCCCGGCGTGTACGAAGCCGCGGCCACCGTCGTCGGCACCACGCTCGACGCGGTGGCGCATTCGGTGTCGGGCGCCGCGCCGCGCGCGTTCGTGCCGATTGCCGGTCTGCATCACGCGCGCCGCGACATGGCGGCCGGCTTCTGCGTGTTTAACGACATCGGTTGCGCCATCGAATCCCTGCGCGCGATACACGGCGTGCGGCGCGTTGCCTACGTGGACATCGACGCGCACCACGGCGACGGCGTGTACTACGCCTTCGCCGATGACCCGGAGTTGATCTTCGCCGACTTGCACGAGGACGGGCGCTTCCTCTATCCCGGCACCGGCAACGCGGATGAAACCGGTACTGGCGCGGCGCTCGGTACCAAGCTCAACATCCCGATGCCACCGGGCGCGGACGACGCGGCGTTTCTGCGCGTCTGGCCGCGCGTCGAGGAATTCGTGCGCGCCGGCCGGCCTGAAATTATCCTGCTGCAGGCCGGCGCCGACAGCATCGGCGGCGATCCGATTACCCACATGCAGTACACACCGGCCGCGCACGCGCACGCCACGCGCCGACTGTGTGTCGTGGCCGACGAGCTGTGCCGCGGCCGGATCGTTGCCACCGGCGGCGGCGGTTACAACCGCGCCAATCTCGCGGCGGCGTGGTGTGCAGTGGTTGAGGCGTTGTTAGAATAGGATGCCGATCACCCAGTCTCTCCGGGCAACACCCCTAAGGCGTATCAACTGGCGTTGCGGCCTGCCCGATGAAGCTAAATAGATGAAAGCCCTGCTCGCCCTGTCCCGCGCCATCGACGCCCTGAACGAACACGTCGGCCGCGTGGTGCTGTGGCTGGTGCTCGCCGCCACGCTGGTCTCGGCGACCAATGCCGGGATGCGTTATGCCTTCGACATGGCGTCCAATGCCTGGCTTGAATTGCAGTGGTATTTGTTCGCGGCGATTTTTTTGCTCGCGGCCGGCTACACGCTCAAACACAACGGCCATGTGCGCATCGACATCCTCTACGGCCGGCTGTCTGAACGCGGACGCGCGTGGATCGATGTTCTCGGCGCGCTCCTGTTCCTGCTGCCGTTCAGCCTGTTGCTGGTGTGGTTCTCGTGGCCCGGTTTCACCGGCGCCTGGCAGCACGGCGAGATGTCACCGGATGCCGGCGGCCTGCTGCGTTGGCCGGTGCGCCTGCTGATCCCGCTCGGCTTCGCGCTGCTCGCCCTGCAAGGCATTTCCGAGATCATCAAGCGCATCGCCTTCCTGCGCGGGCAGATCGTGCTCACGCTCCGACCGCCAGGGAAGGCGGGAGTGCCGGAAACGCAGGGGCGGTTTTCCGGCGAACGGCCAGTAGAAAAAGTATGAGTTACGAACGCGGCTGGGCTGGAGGCCGCGAATGAGCTTCGAGATCATGGCGCCGCTCATGTTCGCGGCGCTGGTCGTGCTCCTGCTGCTCGGTTACCCGGTGGCGTTCGCGCTCGCCGCCAACGGCCTGCTGTTCGCGATCGTCGGTATCCAGGCGGGGTTCTTCGATTTCGTCCTGCTGCAGGCGTTGCCGGAGCGGGTGTTCGGCATCCTGTCGAACCCGACGCTGCTCGCCATTCCGTTCTTCACCTTCATGGGCCTGGTGCTGGAGCGCAGCGGCATGGCCGAAGCCCTGCTCGATACCATCGGCCAGTTGTTCGGCGCGCTGCGCGGCGGGCTCGCCTACGCCGTGATTTTCGTCGGCGCGCTGCTCGCCGCCACCACCGGCGTGGTCGCGGC
>CAYJBG010000264.1:0-2599 GCA_964368085.1 uncultured Acidiferrobacterales bacterium
TCGCCGGCGAGCGCCAGGAAGGCGCGCCCGTCAACGGTATACACCTCGCCGCTGTAGTCCGAACCCTCGACGGCATCGCTGGTCTCCGCCGCCACGCTCAACTGCACGCCGCGTGAACGGCTGATGGAGCGTGGATAACGGCGTGTCGAATCGTAGACGAAGGCGTAACCGAGCACGTTGTCGGTACGGTCCGCCCGGGAGGCGATGCCGGTGGCGGTCCAGTCGTCGGCGTCGCGCACCGAGTAGGCGGCGGCATGCACGGCGATATCCCGCCGGTATTGCAGGTACGGCAACACCATCTCGCCCATGTACGTGTCGGCAGTGCGCACGCGCAACGGCTCGTCGTTGCCATCGAGGTCGAGCGCGCTGGAGCGCGAGGCGTGCAGTTTAAACGTCGGATAGAAGCGGTCGTAAACATAGTCGACCGATCCGGCGGGCCACTGGTTTCTAAAATCGTAGGCCACATCGAGGTAGTAGATGTGGCGCAGCAACGGATCCCAACCCGAGGTCGTGACACCGAGCTCTGTGCGCCGCGAGTCAAAGGCAACATGCGGCAACCACCAGCGCGGGCGTAATCCGTTGTAAGACGAATAGTCGCTGACTCTCAACCCTTCCGGAACCGGGTCGTCGTTCGCCACCACCGCTGACGGCCCGGGCGCGGCGCCCGGCGTGGGCAAGGCGGGCGGGAAAACTGCTCCTGCGTTTGTCCCCGTAGGGACGGCTTCGCGCTCCGCACTTCCGCCATCCATGACGGTCGCCGGCGCGTCCAGGCGATAAATGTCGAAACCCGCGGCATGGTAGCCGGTGTAATACACCGGCCCATCGACACTTCCTTGAGTCGGATGAAACGCACCGCCCTCGACGTTGCTGAGCGTCGTCAGCTTGCCGCTGGCGAAATCCAGGCGCCGCAGGTTGTAGACACCGCCGTGATCGGAAGAAAAGAGCAGCGCCTTGCCATCCGGCGTGAACTGCGGCTGCGCCTCGATTGCGCTGTCGCGCGTGAGCAGCTCGAAGCGGCGTTCATTGACCAGAAAGCGTTCCAGATTCCAGCCGCCCTGCGGACGCCACGCGGCCAGCGCCACCGACACACCGTCCGGCGACCAGTCCGGGTTGGCAAACACAACGTCCTGTTCACCGGCCCACAACACCTCAACCTGTTTGCCGGCACCGTCCAGCAGGTGCAGGGCATGTTTTCCACCTGCGTTGTGCACGGCCAGGATGCGCGTGCCGTCCGGGTTCCACGCGGCGTAACGGTAGCGCGCGCCATGCGTCAGGCGCCGCATGCGCCCGCGTTCGAGATCGACGCGGTACAGATCGTAAAAATAATTGGCATTGCGATTGATTTCCGGCTGCGCGATCAGCGCCCCGGCGCGCGGATGCACGGTCAGATGCGCGCCGCCATGCACCGGCGTACGCCAGCGCTGCCTGCCGTCCGCGCCTTGCCGCACCAGTGCCGGTTCGCTCGCCCCATCGCTGCGCACATAGAGAAAATCGCCATCCGCCAGCGCGCGCGCTACGCCACCGTAATAGCCATCGCGTGTAACGCGCTCGCCAGCCACCACCCCGGCGCGCCGGATGCCGGCGAGGCGTTCGCCGTGACGCTCCTTCAGATACTCCTCAAAGCGCGGCCACAGGCCCGCGACCGAAGTTCCCAGCACTCGGCGGCTGCTTACGTTGACGAACAGCGGCGAATAGGGAATACCGCTGAAATCATCCACCATTTTTTTGATGCGATCTTCACCCAGCCGGTCGGCAATAAAGCTGTAGAACGAGACGCCATACAGATAGGGCGTGGTTCCACCCGGCCAGGTCGCGATGTCCTGGTTGATCTGGTATATGGGCTTCAGGCCATTGTCCAACTCCAGGCGCATCAGCATGTCGTAATAACTGCTCTGGCCGCGGCCAATACCGCGCGCACGATCGGTTTCGTGCCAGGTGGCGAGGCCCTCGATCAGCCAGGCAGGCTGCGAGACGTTCGGAAACACACTCGGAAGCGGAAAGAAGGAAGGATGGCGGCCGAATATCTTGCGCAGGAAGGCGGGGAAGCGGGTCGCCTTGTCGAGGTGCAGGATGTGCGCGTACTCATGGGTGAGCAAGGTGTCCAGCCAGCCGCCGTGATCCTCCAGACTGGAAACTTCGTCCGGCGGCGTGACATAGATGCCCATGCGGTTGGCCGGAAACGGGCTCGCGTAGCCGTTGGAAACATCCACGCGATCGGTCAGCACGATGTCCACCGGCTCTTCCGGTTGCCAGTCGAAAACAAGGCTTAATTTGCGGTGGACACGTTCGGCGGTTGCGGCCGTGCGCTGTGCAAGCGCCTCCGCGCCATCGTGGTAGTGAACCCGGAAATGCGCGCTGTGCAGGGTGCGCCAGCTGAGCGCCGAATCATGGCTCACGCCGGCGTGCGCCGGAACCGCTACGAGACCGAAAAAAACATACAGCAAGAATGCAATCGGAAGTCGAAACACAGCTACCCCTTCTCCACTCACATAAATATTTGTTGTACAACACCGCACCGGCTTCGTGGCGGGCGGCGGAAAATCTGCTCCTGCGTTTGTCCAGTGAAGGAAGCCTCATTCACTGACGGCTTCGCACTCCG
>CAYJBG010000265.1:0-2559 GCA_964368085.1 uncultured Acidiferrobacterales bacterium
CTCAAGGGCGTGTTCGACACGCGCGATGTCGTGTATCACCTGCTGTTCATCGCCACCTTCCTGGGCTTAAGCGTGCGTCGCCTCGACATGGATCGTGTGGGAGGCTGAACCGTGCGCGCCAATCCGCAATCTCGCCTCAAACTGCGTCTCGCCAGTGTAAGCTTCGCGCTGTTGCTGCTCACGGTTGTTGGACTTTCGATGTGGTTGTCGCGCGACTACCATGCGCAATTCGACTGGACGCACAACCGCCGCAACACCCTGTCCGAGGCCTCGCGCAATCTGCTCAAGACCCTGGACAAACCGGTGCACCTCAGCGCTTATGCGCGCGACACCGAAGGCGTGCGCCAGAATATCGCCGAGCTGGTCGCCCGCTACCAGAAATACAAGAATGACATCGCGCTCGAATTCGTGAACCCCGACACCGATCCGGCGCGCACGCGCGCCGCCGGCGTGCGTCTGGACGGCGAGTTGGTGGTCGAATACGGCGAGCGCAAAGAAAATCTCAGTCAGCTCTCCGAAGAGGCCTTGACCAACGTGCTGGCGCGCCTCGGGCGCGGCGGCGAACGCTGGGTGGTGTTCGTGGCCGGCCACGGCGAACGCAGCCCGGACCGGCAGGCGAACCACGACCTGTCCAGCTGGGCCGGGCAACTCAACAAACGCGGCCTCAAAACCCGTAGCGTCGCGCTCGGCGGGAACACGGCGATCCCGCAGAACACGTCGGTGCTGGTGATCGCCAGCCCGCGCGTCAAATTTCTGGCCGGCGAGATCAAGCAGATCGAACAATACCTGGCGCGCGGCGGCAATCTGCTGTGGCTCAGCGATCCGGGCCCGTTGCAGGGTCTGGAGCGCGTGGCTGAATCGCTGGGCGTGGAATTCCAGCGCGGCATGGTGGTGGACCCGGCCTCGCAGTCGCTCACCGGCTCGGCTGCCAACTTCATCGTCGTCACCCGCTTCGGTGCACACCCGGCGGTGCAGGGCTTCGATCTCATGACGCTGTTCCCGGAGGTCGCGGGATTGAGCGTGCTGCCGCCCAAGGGTTGGGAGCAGCAGGTTATTATCGATACCGCACCGAGCGCGTGGCTGGAAACCGGCGCATCGACCGGCAAGGTCCGTTTCGACCCGGGCCAGGACATCCGCGGGCCGGTGAACATCGCCGTCTCGCTCACGCGCAAACGGGAGGAGCGCGAGCAGCGCGTGGCGGTGATCGGCGACGGCGACTTTCTGTCCAACAGCTTTCTCGGCAATGGCGGCAATCTCGAACTCGGCATGAACCTCGTGAACTGGCTGGGCAGCGACGACGCCTACATAAATGTGCCGGTGCGCACCGCGCCGGACTTAAGCTTGACGCTCTCGCGCACTGCGCAGATTGGCATCGTGCTCGGCTTCCTCGTGGTGTTGCCGGTCGGCCTGCTCGCCAGCGGCATCGTCATCTGGTGGCGGCGCCGCAAGCGCTGAGACCCCGCCCATGAAAAACCGCTGGCTGCTCAACATCGGCCTGGTTGTGCTGATCGGGGCGCTGATGCTGCTCGCGGTCTACAGGCCCGGCGCCAGGCAAGAACCGGAAGGCCCGCCGCTCACGGCGCTTTCGCCCGACAGCATCCAGCGCATCCGGTTGCTGCGTCCGAAACAGGCGCAGATCGTGCTGGAAAAAACCGGCGAAGACTGGCGGCTGAGTGCGCCACGCGCGGCGCGCGCCAACAGTTACCGTGTGAACGAACTGGTACAACTGGCATCCACGCGGGTGCCGACGCGCTTCCCCGCCGTGCCCGCCGAACTTGGCAAATACGGCCTCGACAATCCACTCGCCACGCTGTTTCTAAACGACACCGAGATCCGCTTCGGTGGCATGCACCCGCTCGATAGCCGGCTCTACGTGCTGCACGACGGCCAGGTACAGCTCATTCCAAGCTCGGCGTTCCGGGCCGCAACCGCGCCGCTCAACGATTTTCTGAATTCCGGCCTGCTCGCGGAAAAAACCAAACCGGTGGCGTTCAAGTTTCCGGCCTTCAGCCTGAAGCAAAACGAACAAGGCGCGTGGGTGCGCACGCCGGCACTGGCGGCGCTGTCGAGCGACCGCATCAACCGCTTCGTGGACGAGTGGCGCTACGCGCAGGCGTTGTCGGTGGCGCCGTACGCCGGCAAGCCGGCGCAGGAACGCGTGACGATCACGATTGCCGATGGCGACAAGACACGCACGCTCGAACTTCGCGTGCTTGCCCGCAAGCCGGAATTTATTGTGTACCGCAAGGACGAGAACCTCGAATACCACTTCCCCGAGGATATCGGGTCACGTCTGATGCAGCTTAAAGCCGAATAGGCGCGCGCCCATGCCGGAGCTGCCGGAAGTCGAAACCGCGTGTCGCGGCATCGCGCCGCATTTGATCGGCCAACGCGTCGCGGACGTGATTGTGCGTCACAGGCAACTGCGCTGGCCGGTGCCGGCGGCGCTGGTCAAGGCCCTGCCCGGCCAAACCATCCGCGCGGTTGAGCGCCGCGCAAAATATATTCTCATCAAGACCGACGCCGGCACCGTGCTGCTGCATCTCGGCATGTCCGGCA
>CAYJBG010000266.1:0-2559 GCA_964368085.1 uncultured Acidiferrobacterales bacterium
AGAACGTGGTAAATCCACCGAGCACACCGATCAACAGCCCGGCGCGCAGTACCGCGTTTTCTCCCATGCGCTCGACCAGCAGCACGAACAAAAATCCCATCGCCAGACAACCCAGCACATTCACGGCCAGCGTGCCGTATGGGAAGCCGCGCCCGGCCAGGCCGTGCACCCAATTCGACAACTCGTAGCGCAACACACTCCCCAACGCGCCGCCGGCGGCAATGGCAAATATTTGTTTCACGGCTTCACGACCTTTCAATATCGAACAACTCGGCTCGCCTTTGTCGCAAGTAATATTATGGAAGGACGAACGAAGTAGGGCTTCATTGCTTATTTCCGGTGTTTCTTGTCCATCTCGCGCAAATACGCCAGGCGCTCCGCGATCTTGATCTCAAGGCCGCGCGCCACCGGGCGATAATAGCGGCGCTCGCCCAGTTCTTCGGGAAAATACTGCTCACCGGCTGCATAGCCGTCCGGTTCGTCATGCGCGTAGCGGTAAGTCTTGCCGTAGCCGAGTTCCTGCATGAGCCTGGTTGGCGCATTTCGCAGGTGCATCGGTACTTCGAACGAACCTCCGCTCTTCACGTCCTGCATCACGGCGCCGAAGGCGGTGTACACGGCGTTGCTCTTGGGCGCAACCGCCAGGTACAACACCGCCTGCGCGATGGCGAGATCGCCTTCGGGGCTGCCCAGGCGCGCCGAAACATCCCAGGCGTTGAGTGCGAGCTGCAGCGCACGCGGATCGGCGTTGCCGATGTCCTCACTCGCCATGCGTACCACGCGGCGGGCAATATAAAGCGGGTCGCAGCCAGCATCCAGCATGCGCGCCAGCCAATACAGCGCACCATCCGGAGACGAGCCGCGCACCGACTTGTGCAGAGCCGAGATCTGATCGTAGAACGCCTCGCCCTGCTTGTCGAAGCGCCGCACCCCGCCCGTAATCAGCTCCTGCACAATAGCCTCGGTCATCACCAGACGGCCATTCTGTATCTCGGCGAGGTCAGCCGCGAGTTCAAGCAGGTTCAACCCGCGACGTGCGTCGCCGTCAGCGGCGCGGCTCAACAGATCGCGCAGGGCCTCGGGCATGTCGAGATTCAGTTCGCCCAGACCATGCTCGTTATCGGTAAGCGCGCGGTCAATCAGGCGACGGATATCCTCAGCCTGCATTGCCTTCAGTACGTACACCCGCGCACGCGACAGTAATGCCTTGTTGAGCTCGAACGATGGGTTCTCGGTGGTGGCGCCGATAAAGGTCAGCGTTCCATCTTCGACATAGGGCAAAAAACCATCCTGCTGCGCCTTGTTGAAGCGGTGCACCTCATCCACGAACAGCACCGTGGGTCTGTCCTGTTCGGCGCGTACGCGTTTGGCCGCGTCCACCGCGGCGCGAATATCCTTCACTCCCGAAAACACCGCTGACAGGCTCAGGAAATGCGCGCCGAGATGGCCGGCGACAATGCGCGCCAACGTGGTCTTGCCACTGCCGGGCGGCCCCCAGAAGATCATCGAGTGCAGCACGCCCGACTCCACCGCGCGCCGCAGCGGCTTGCCGGGGGCCAGCAAATGTCCCTGACCGACAACATTCTCGATGCGCACTGGCCGCATGCGGTCGGCGAGCGGCTGCGCCTTGTGCGCGTCGCTTGCGGCCGGCTCGGGTTGCGCAGCGATTTTCATTCAGTGATCACGTCCACACCCGCCGGCGGCTTGAAGTTGAATTTATCGGCGCTGATCCGGATATTTTCCTGGGCATTGCGCAAGGTCACGCGCGTGGTCTGGCCGAAACCGTCGACCATTTCGAGGATCCGGATTTTACCCTTCTCAAAGCCGATGCGGATATTCTCGAAGCCGCCATCGTTCTTCTTCGGCTTCAACTGCACCCAGTTGAGTACACCCTGGCGGCCGAGATCCTTGATAATAAAGATGCCATCGAGCGCGCCTTTGCCGGACAACAAAATAGCCGGGGTCGCGCCGAGCGCGCCTTCCATGCGGCGCACCGCCGCCTGCTTGAGTTCGACGTCGTACACCCACACCTGCTTGCCATCGCCGACAATGTGCTGCTCAAAGGGAACGGTATAGTTCCAGCGGAACTTTCCCGGGCGCTCGATCCACAGGCTGCCGGAGGATTCCTGAATCGGATTCATGGCCTCGTCCAGAGTCACCTGATCGAAACCCGCGCTGTAACGCTGCACCTGGTTGAAAAAGCGCTGCAAGTCCTGCGTCGCGGCGGCGTGCGCCGCCAGGCCGGTGAACGAGAGAACGATCAGAACAATCAAACGGCGCATCATGGTTTTTCCTGAAAAAAAATCAAAGCAGCCGCAGATAAACACAGATAGAACAGGAAGCCAGCCATAGCGGATTTTGATTCGCGCTCATCTGCGTTCATCTGCGGCTGAAACATTATTAATTACTCACTCGCGCGGCGGGGGCGGCGGCGCCAGCACCTCGCGGTTGCCGTTCGATTGCATCGGTCCGACCACGCCGGACTTTTCCATTTCTTCGATCAAGCGCGCGGCGCGGTTGTAGCCGATGCGCAGGCGGCGCTGCACGCCGGAGATCGAG
>CAYJBG010000267.1:0-2547 GCA_964368085.1 uncultured Acidiferrobacterales bacterium
TATGGCGGTTCGTGTTTCCCCAAGGACGTGAAGGCGCTGATCCACACGGCCGAGACGAATGACTTTACGCCCAAGCTGTTGTTGGCGGTGGAGGAGCGCAATGAGGCCCAGAAGCACGTATTGTTCGAGAAGATCAGCCGGCGTTTTGGAGCTACTCTGTCCGGCCTCAGCTTCGGGCTCTGGGGGCTTGCCTTCAAGCCGGGCACCGACGACATGCGCGAAGCGCCGTCGATCGTTTTGTTGCACGAATTGATTGGCGCCGGTGCGCGCGTGATCGCACACGACCCGGTGGCCATGCCCACGGCCCGGAATGAGTTGCCGGCGGCCTGGTTCGCCTCCGGGCAACTGCATTTCGTGGATGATCAATACGATGCCCTGAAAGATGTGGACGCCATGGCGCTGGTCACGGAATGGAAATCCTTCCGGCATCCGGATTTGGCGCGCATGCGCGCGCTCATGAAGTCCCCGGTAATCTTCGATGGCCGCAATCAGTATGAGCCGAAGGCCATGCGGGAGGCCGGTTTCGAGTACCATGGAATCGGCCGCAGTCTCTGAGTGCACGACACCGCAGGAATATAAAAACCCATGACCAGCATTACCAAAGCCGTTTTCCCGGTCGCCGGTCTCGGCACGCGCTTCCTGCCCGCCACCAAGGCGAGTCCGAAAGAGATGCTGCCGATCGTGGACAAGCCGCTCATCCAGTACGCCGTGGAAGAGGCGTTGGCAGCCGGTATCACCGATCTCATATTTGTCACCGGCCGCAACAAACGCGCCATCGAGGACCATTTCGACAAGGCCTATGAACTGGAAACCGAACTCAAGGCGCGTGGCAAAGACCGGTTGCTGGAGTTGCTCCACAACATGCTGCCGTCCAATGTTTCATGTGTGTACATCCGCCAGAGCGAGGCTTTGGGATTGGGGCACGCCGTGCTCTGTGCCCGGCAGGTGGTAGGCAATGAGCCGTTTGCCGTGCTGCTCGCCGATGACCTCATCCAGGCCAATCCACCGGTGCTCAAGCAAATGGTGGATCTCTATGATCATCATCACAGTTCCGTAATCGCGGTCCAACAAGTCACGCGTGAGGAAACTCGTCAGTACGGCATCGTGAAGACCCGCCCGTGGAACTCGGGCCTTCACATGCTGGAGGGCATTGTGGAAAAACCGGATCCGGCCAAGGCCCCGTCCACGCTTGCCGCCATCGGCCGTTATATTCTGACGCCGCGCATCTTCGAACATCTGGAGAGCGTGCAGGCGGGGTCGGGCGGCGAGATCCAGCTCACCGATGGCATCGCCAGCCTCCTTGGCCGCGAACAGGTGCTGGCCTACGAATTCAAGGGCAAGCGCTACGATTGCGGCAGCAAGCTCGGCTATCTCGAAGCCACCGTTGAATTCGCCTTGCAGCATCCGGAGCTTAAGGACAGCTTTCGCCAGTACCTGACCAAGCTGAAAATCCCTGTCTGAGAGAAATATCCTGTGCGGGATTTTTGACCGCGGCCCCCGCGGTAGTATCGCCTCGGGCCTGCCGATATAATCGTTTGCAGGATTCGTTTACAGAACAAGTGGTTCCACCGGAAGGAGAGGTGCATGCCAAACAAGCCGATGATCGCGATGGACAACACCGATCCTGAAATCGAACAGACCATGGGCGGCGCGCGCATCACCGGTCAGGCGATGGACGAAAACACCGTCACCTTCACCCGCTGAATCGCACAGGCCCTTTCTTGACGACGGTTACTCCAGAGCAGGCGTGGGAAGTCTTCCGGCAGGCGGACTGCCTGTTTGACGAGGCGCAGGTAGAGGCCGCGCTCGATCACATGGCGGCTGCCATCACGCTTGAGCTCGCCGGCGCCAATCCTGTTGCGGTCTGTCTCATGAACGGCGGTGCGGTGCCGTTCGGAAAAATCCTGACCCGTCTGCAATTTCCACTGCAAGTCGATTACGTACATGCCACGCGCTACGGCGCGCGTATCCAGGGCGGTGATCTTGAGTGGATTGCCGGACCGTTGGTGGCGGCGCGCGATCGCACGGTATTGCTGGTGGACGATATCCTCGACGCAGGCACAACCCTGGCGGCCATTGAGGCGCGTTACCGGGCGGACGGCGCAAAGCGCGTCTGCAAGGCGGTTCTGACGCGCAAGGACCGGCCGCGCGAGGTGGCGATCGATGTCGATTTTGTGGGTCTCGACATCCCCGACCGCTACGTTTTTGGATACGGCATGGACTACAAAAGCTACCTGCGCAACGCTCCCGGCATCTATGCGGTAGCGGCTGTTCACGAAAATTAATTTTATTCTTTACTTCAGGTTACCGAAATGCGGCTCGTAGCGATCATCGGTGGCAGTGGACTCACCAACCTCAAGAATCTGGAGATCACCCGGCGCGAGGTGCTGCGTACGCCGTTCGGCGAGCCCTCGGCGCCGCTGGTATTCGGTCATCTCGGTGGACAGCAAACGGTATTCCTGGCACGCCACGGACATGGCCACACGATCCCCCCGCATGAGGTGAATTATCGCGCCAACATCTGGGCGCTCAAGGAAGCCGGCGCGA
>CAYJBG010000268.1:0-2542 GCA_964368085.1 uncultured Acidiferrobacterales bacterium
GCGAGGCCTCGTTCGACGTGGCCTCGATGTGCAAGACCTCGACCAAGGTGTTCATTCTCGAAGTCATGGGCCGGCACGCCGGCTGGATCGCGGCCGCGGGCGGGCTGGCCTCCACGCCGGACACTGAAATCCCGATCGTGATCCTGTTCCCGGAAATCGCCTTCGACCAGGCCAAATTCCTTGCCAAGGTGGACGCGAACGTGACGAAGTTCGGCTACTGCACGGTGGTGGTTTCCGAGGGCGTGAAGAGCGCGGACGGAAAATTCCTCGCCGATCAGGGCCTGAAAGACGCCTTCGGCCATGCCCAGCTCGGCGGCGTGGCGCCGGTGGTGGCGTCAATCGTGAAGCAAGGTCTCAACCTCAAGTATCACTGGGGTGTCGCGGATTATCTGCAACGCGCGGCGCGCCACATCGCCTCGAAGAACGACGTGGACCAGGCCTATGCCATGGGAAAAGCGGCCGTCGAACTCGCACTGAAAGGCCGCAACTCGGTGATGCCGACGGTGGTGCGCAAATCCAACAAGCCGTACAAGTGGGCGATCGGCGTGGCCGAACTTTCCAAGGTGGCAAACGTCGAGAAAATGATGCCGGCCGACTTCATTACACCGGATGGCTTCGGCATCACAGCCAAGTGCCGCACTTACCTCGAACCGCTCATCAAGGGCGAGGACTATCCGCCGTACAAGGACGGCCTGCCGCAGTACGTGCGCTTGAAGAACGTGGCGGTGAAGAAAAAGCTCAAGGGTGAATTCAAGCCCTAGGAAAGCTCTGAACAAGTGCTCCCGTCCGATTTTCGTCATTCAGAAGAAAGGCGGAATCCAGCGGTTTCAATGGGTTTCCCGGATGCCGGCTTTCGCCGGTATGACGACAAAAGAACTTGTTCAGAGCTTCCCTGGCTTATAATTGATTTCCACCGGCCCCCTCTCCCTCCCACAGGGAGGGAGAGGGGGCCGGTGCGGAGCTTCGCGCGCACTTGTTTACTATGGAAGAGAAGCGGCACCTATTGAGCTTTGCCTATAATGATTGACACTCGACGGAGTCACGATTTGCCGCGCCCACCCTCTCCCCAACCCTCTCCCGCCCCGGCGGGAGAGGGAGTTCATCCCCTCTCCCCGCTTGCGGGGAGAGGGCCAGGGAGAGGGGAAAGCTGTCAACCAGTTAGGTAAACCTCAATAATTGCTGTCTGGCGAGATCAGTAACGCATGACACTCGATAAAGCCAGGGAATTGCTCGCAATCCAGGCCGACTTCGGCGGGTTCTACAATGGTAATTCCGCCAAGCTGATTCTGGCCGAGGTCAGTCGCGAGCACGGCCAGGCGGCGGTTGATCAGTTGATTCGCGAGTGCCGGCTCGATCAGGTGTTCGGCTTCACACCCGGCTCGCGCTTCGAGGGTGGGCTGATCGTGAATCCTCAGAAATAATAATTTTAAAGTACGGATGTGAGGAGAAGGTAAAAAAACCAACGGTTTTACTTGGCGCCCAGGACGGCAGACAATGCCGCCCGGGCCACACACTGGGAGAAAATCATATGTCAGACAGTCTGCTGTTTTCACTCGCCTGCGCCGTGGCGGCATTGTTGTACGGCGCGTTTTCCATCAAATGGATCCTGGCCAAACCGACCGGCAACGCGCGCATGCGCGAAATCGCCGCCGCCATCCAGGAAGGCGCTACCGCCTACCTCAATCGCCAGTACACGACCATCGCTATTGTCGGCGTCATACTATTCCTGGTGATCGGCTTTGGTCTTCACTCCTGGAGCACCGCCATCGGTTTCGCCATCGGCGCCCTGCTCTCGGCCGCGGCCGGTTACATCGGCATGAACATTTCGGTACGCGCCAACGTGCGCACCGCCGAGGCCGCGAAAGACGGCCTGAACGCCGCGCTGCAAGTGGCGTTCCGCGGCGGCGCCATCACCGGCATGCTGGTGGTGGGCCTCGGCCTGCTGGGCGTGGCCGGTTACTACGCGCTGCTGCTGGAGTTCACACCCGGCGCCGACCCGGTGAAGCCGCTCCTTGGCCTGGCCTTCGGCGGTTCGCTGATCTCGATCTTCGCGCGTCTCGGCGGCGGCATCTTTACCAAGGGTGCGGACGTCGGCGCCGACCTGGTGGGCAAGGTCGAGGTCGGTATCCCGGAGGACGACCCGCGCAACCCGGCGGTGATCGCCGACAACGTCGGCGATAATGTCGGCGACTGCGCCGGCATGGCCGCCGACCTGTTCGAGACCTACGCCGTCACCATCATCGCCACCATGCTGCTCGCCGGCCTCCTGCTCAAGGGTTTCGGCAACGCCGTGCTCTATCCGCTGGTACTGGGTGGCGTATCCATCCTGGCCTCCATCGTCGGCACCTTCTTTGTGAAGGCGCACCGCGGCGGCAAGATCATGAACGCCCTGTATCGCGGCCTGTTGGTCGCCGGCGGGTTGTCGGCCGTCGCCTTCTGGTTTGTCACCGACTGGCTGATGGCCGGCAACGGCGCGCACAGCGTGCACAGCCTGTACTACACCACGCTCATCGGCCTGGCCGTGACCGCGGCGCTGGTGGTG
>CAYJBG010000269.1:0-2533 GCA_964368085.1 uncultured Acidiferrobacterales bacterium
GCATCGATGCGATTCTGGGCGGCCACACGCACGACGCGGTCCCCGCCCCGACGGTAGTCACGAACAAGTCCGGCAAGACCCTGGTCTGCAACTCCGGCTCGAACGGCAAGTTCCTGTCGGTACTGGACCTCGAAATCAAGGGTGGCAAGGTCAGCGACTACCGCTACAAGCTGCTGCCAATCTTCTCCAACCTGATCGAGCCGGACGCGAAAATGGCGGCCTATATCGAGAAAGTACGCGCGCCGTACAAAACCAGACTCGAAGAGAAGCTCGCGGTCACCGAGGGCGCCCTCTACCGGCGCGGCAACTTCAACGGCACCTTCGATCAGTTGATCGTGGACGCCATGATCGAGGTGCAGGGCGCGGACATCGCCTTCTCGCCCGGCTTCCGCTGGGGCACATCGCTGCTGCCGGGCGACACCATCACCATGGAACACCTCATGGACCAGACCGCGATCACCTATGCGACCGCCACGCTCAACGAGCGCAGCGGTGCACAGGTCAAGCTTATCCTCGAGGATATTGCCGACAACCTGTTTCACGAAGATCCCTACTACCAGCAGGGCGGCGACATGGTACGTGTCGGCGGGCTCAGGTACACCATCGACCCAACGAAAAAAATCGGCAAACGCATCACCGGCATGCAGGTCAACGGTCGGGCGCTCGACGCGAAGAAAACCTACCTGGTCGCCGGCTGGGCAAGCACCGAACAGAACCCGGTGGGTAACAAACCGATCTGGGACGTGGTGGCCGAATACCTGCGCCACAAGAAAACCATCAAGGCCAAGCCGCCGAACACCCCGAAGATCAAGGGTGTCGCCGGAAACTTGGGCCGCGCCTGAGGCGGCGGCAACCCACACGATCGAAGCAAGTACCCAACGGGGCTCATTCCTTATCTCCAGGGATGGAGTGTATGCCGGTCGCTCTCGGCTCCTGCCTGCCGCGACACTTCCCACGTCCCTGTGGGTCGCGTGAGCGGCGATCAGCCGTGTGCGCGCAGCGCGGCAATGCGCTCGTCGATCGGCGGGTGCGACATGAACAGGCGCTTCAGGCCGTTGCCGATGCCACCGGCGATGCCGAACGCCGCCATCTGCTCCGGGAGCGGCGCAATGTGGCCGGCCTTGAGGGCTTCGAGCGCGCCGATCATGCTGCCGGCGCCGGCCAGGCGGGCGCCGCCCGCATCGGCACGGAACTCGCGCTGCCGGCTGAACGCCATGACAATCATGCTGGCGAGAATCCCCAGCACCAGCTGGGCGACGATGCTGGTGACGTAGAACGCCGGACCATAACCACGCTCGGTCTTGAACACCACCTTGTCCACGACATGCCCGACGACGCGCGACAGCACGATCACGAAAGTGTTGACCACGCCCTGGATGAGCGTGAGCGTCACCATGTCGCCGTTCGCCACGTGGCTCACCTCGTGACCGAGCACCGCCTCGACCTCAGCGCGCTTCATGCCGTTCAACAGCCCGGTGCTTACCGCTACCAGCGCGTGATTGCGGTTCATGCCGGTCGCGAAGGCATTCATCTCGGAGGCGTCAAAAATCGCCACCTCCGGCATGCCGATGCCGGCCTGTTCGGCCTGGCGGCGCACGGTCTCGACCAGCCACTTTTCGTTCGCGGTCTGCGGCTGCTCGATGACCTGCGCACCGACCGCGCGCTTCGCCATCCATTTGGAGATGGCGAGCGAGATGAACGCGCCGCCCATGCCCAGGATGGCGGCCATGATCAGCAGGCCGCCCATGTCGATCCCGCCGGTCTCCGCGAGCAGCCGGTCGAGCCCGAGCACCCGGAAGGTGATGCTCAGCACAAACAGCACGGCGAGGTTGGTCGCCAGAAAAAGCAGCACACGCTTCATGCATTACTCCCGTATCGGAAAATTGTGGTTTCGTCAAGATTGGGACGATGGCCGTTGAGTTCAATCCCCGGACCAAGAGCGGATTCTACGCTACCCGTCCCGACCGACGAAGTCACTGCGCTGACCGCCGCGCGCGGCAGAAACACACTGCAGAATCACACTTAGAGGCGGCGCCGGTTTAATGGCATAATGACGCGCTGAAGCTCCCCGGGCGGAAGAATAGTGCTTAGAATCATCGTAAAACAATTAGTTATATAGACTCTGTCGGAAATCCGATCGCCCTTCTCAACCCTTGCCGGCGCGATGAGGGCCACCGGTCGTGCTACCGATTTTCCATAGTTACAAGAGCATTCAAGGAAACTCCCATGTCCACCAAACACCCAGTCATTGCGGTCACCGGTTCCTCCGGGGCAGGCACCACGACCGTCAAGCGCGCGTTTGAAAACATCTTTCAACGCGAGCACATCAAACCGGTGGTTGTCGAAGGCGATAGCTTCCACAGCCTCAACCGCGCCGGGTTTCATGCCGCGGTGAAGGCGGCCGAGGCCGCCGGCAACAAACACCTCAGCCACTTCGGACCGGAGGCCAACCACTTCGACAAACTGGAAGCGCTGTTTAAGACCTACGGCGAAAAGGGCGGCGGCAAGAAGCGTTACTACCTGCACAACGACG
>CAYJBG010000270.1:0-2530 GCA_964368085.1 uncultured Acidiferrobacterales bacterium
TGCATGACCCGGACCGACAACACCAGCATCACCACGGCAAAAACGCTGAACACCAGCAGCCGCTCAATCGGCCCGCGCGGGATAATGCGCCGGCCCTTGCCCGCGATCGCCGCCTCGGTCACGCCGATGAATCCCGCGCCGCGGGTCAGTGGCGCCACCGCCGCGGTGCGCGCCTTGTTCATGTCCTTGCCCATCAAACCGTTCTGCAGCGCGAAGGCCGAGGCCGGCCGGTCCTCGACTTTGCGTTGCAGGGCGGCATCCACGCAGGCGCGGATGTGTGCGCTGTACAAGGGCCGCTCGAAACGAGTCGCCGGGATCAGCGGGTCGATGTGCAGCTTGCGCTCGCCGCGCTCGCGTTCCAGCGCATCCAGCGGCTCCTTGCCGGTGATGCAGCGATACAGGGTCGCGCCCAGCGAATAAACATCCGACCACGGCCCGATCTCGCCATGTCCCGGATATTGTTCGAGCGCGGCATAGCCCGGCGTGAGCGCCACTTTCTGGCTGCGGTTGGCGGTGGAGCGCTGGCGCGCCGAACCGAAGTCGATGAGCATCGGTACACCGGTGCGCCGCAGGTAGATGTTGTCCGGCTTGATGTCGAGGTGCAGCAGGCCGGCGTCGTGTACCGCCTGCAGGCCGTTCAGCACCGGCAGGAACACGTTCAGCAGCAACGGCTCGTCGAGATAGCCTTCGTGCCGGCGCAGCACGTCGGACAGGCCTTCGCCCTCTTCGTACTCCATCGCCATGTACGCCGTGCCGTTCGCTTCGAGGAAGCGCAGCACGCGCACGATGTTGGCGTGCTTGAACTGGGCGAGTGCACGCGCCTCCTTCAGGAACTCCTGCAGGCCCCAGCGGTAATTCTCGGCATCGCCGTTGTCGCCGCCGGCGTTCGGCCGGATGGTGTTGGTGCTGTCGCGCACGGCGTAAGCCTGCGGGAAGTATTCCTTGATGGCGACCAGCAAGCCCAGCCGCGTATCGCGCGCCAGATAGGTAATGCCAAAGCCGCCGACACCGAGCACGCTCTGGATGACATATTCCTCAAGCCGGGAATCGGCCGGGAGTGTGTTGTTGGATGGCGCGACGGACATGGAGTGCGTGACGGTGATGCGCGGACCGGGCCGGAAACCCCGGTTCGGCGAAGTGTGTGAATTCGGTATCCCCTGCTAGAAACTTAGCTGCTTCCGGGCGGGATGCAATGGTTAACGATCATCTGCCGCAAAGGCGCAATGGACGCAAAGGTTCTTTGATAAAAACCGACGCTTTTCTTTGCGTCCTTTGCGCCTTTGCGGCGAAAACGTCTTATTTAAGGGTTCCTAGCGTTCCAGCTCGGCGGCGCGCGCGGCCGCGGCCTGCGCGCCGGCGGCGTCGCCGCGGGCGCTGCGCGCCGCACCGATCAGCCGCCAATTCGCGGCGCGCAGCGCCCGGTCGGCGCCGGCCCAGGTGTTGGAACGCGTCGCGAGGCTCTCCGCCTGGGCGTGGTCGCCCAGCGCCAGATGCAGGTGCGCGAGTTCCTGCCACAACCACGGATTGCGCGGTTCGATGCGCAGCGCGCGCTCCACGGTTCCGGTTGCGCTTTGCAGTTTGTTCTGCGCCGCTTCAATCCGCGCCTGCTCCAGCAGACCGAGCACGGCGGGGTTTTCCGAGACCGGAGGCGGGCCCAGGCGCAACGCGGCACAGGCCGAGAGCAACAACAGGAACACGAACGTCGCGATGTGGATCGATAATTTAGACATATGATTTATTGGCCAAGAATGAACCCAGATGGACGTGCGTCACGGGTTTGAAGTAATAACCTGCCGCAAAGACGCAAAGGACGCAAAGAAGATTTTGTTTATTGCTGCTTTTCTCTTTGCGTCCTTTGCGTCTTTGCGGCGGATGTTTTTAAACTGCGTTCATCTGTGGCTAAACCGATATTACCAGATCACTCGAACAAGCGCCGCCACCAACCCTTGATCTGCTTCGCCGCCGAGCGTGCGCACGGCGCGGTTTCCTCAGGCGCAGAGCCGCGCATGAACGGCAATTCGATCGCGCCCGCGCAATCGCGGTCGGCGCGCAGGCCGCTGGCGGAGTCGATCCACACACGTTCGATATCCTCCGGCAGCGGCGGCGCAAGCGGTTCGGGATCGAGCCTGGCGATCAGCTCGCCCCACACCGGCAGCGCGCCGGCCGCGCCGGTGAGCCCGGCCGGGCGATTGTCGTCGTAACCGACCCAGACCACCGCCAGGCGGTCGCCGCTGAAGCCCGCGAACCAGGAATCGCGCAGCTCGTCGGTGGTGCCGGTCTTGCCGGCGAGTTTCAGGGACGGCGACAGGAATGCCTTGAGACCGGCGGCCGTGCCCTCGCTCACCACGTCCTGCAGCGCCGCCGTCAACAGATACACCGGCGCCGCCTCGAACACCGGTTCGACGCTGAGCGCGTATCGCTGCACCGGTTGACCGCCGCCGGTGAGCACCTCGCGGATGGCGCGCAGCGGCGTGCGAAAACCGCCGCTCGCGAGCGTTTGATACATCTGCGTCACTTCGATCGGCGCGAG
>CAYJBG010000271.1:0-2527 GCA_964368085.1 uncultured Acidiferrobacterales bacterium
CAGGAACGTGTACGGATTCCACTGCGCATCGCGCCGAATCTCCGGCGATTGCGGCGAGCGTGGTTTCCGTGGGCGGCCAATCTGTGTACGCTCGCCATGATGAAGAAGAAATTGAACAACGTGATCGCACGGGCCTTGTGCTGCACCTGTTTGTTCTCCGTGGCCTCCATCTCTCACGCCGCGACCGCGGACTGGAAACCAGAACTGGTCGATGCCACCGGAAGCGTTCGCGGTCCCAGTGAACCCATCCGTTTCAAGTTGCCGCGGTTGCCGCTCGAAGTTTTGCAGCGGCTGGCGCTGGAATTCGACGACATGGACGTGACCGGCTTCGTTACCACGGAAGGAGATTTCGCCATCTTTACTTCTCCGCAACCATTCCCCTACGGTGCGCATCGGCTGCGAATGGTCGAATACGCAACCGACGGGAATATCATCGAGCGCGGTCTGTGGACTGTTGAAATCCGAAAGACTGCGGTGTTCCGCGACGCCCAACTGCTGGGCGCAACCACCCTTTATGGATCGTATCGAATCGCGGACGATTTGCCGGAACCCGCGCCGGAGAAAGGCTCCGCGAACGCCAGTGCACGGATGCAGGGCCTACTCGCCGACGACGGTTGGAAGGTGAACGGGTGGATGGACTTCCTGTACACCAGCCAGCCCGCGCCCGCCGCAAGCGGAACGCAGAACAGTCTCAATAACGTGAGCCGATATCTGGTCACCGCCGAGGCCGGGCCGGTGGTGGCCCAGGTCGGGCATCACAGCATCGCGTCGGATGGCCTGGTCATGCAGGGGTTCAACCGGCGTGGTGTTTCCATCGGTGCGCAATCGCAGGAGCTGGGGACATCGCTGACCGCTTTCAGCATCCGCTCACAGGATATCGGCGGACTCCAGAGCGGTCTCGGTATCGGAGAATCCGATAACCGCACGAACGGCATGGTACTGACCAGCCGGCCCGTCAGTTCACAGCGCGATGCGCTGGCGTTGTCCGCCACGGTCGTCAATGGAGAAGGACCGAGCCAGACCGGCGCGATCGGCACGGGGATCGCCGGCGACAAGACCAGCGGCAGCGGTCGCGCCGCCGGCATCGTGGCCGACAGCAACCTGTTCGATCGTCGTCTGCGCCTTCGTGGCGAGTACGCATCGAGCGAGTTCGATCTCGATGGACGCGGGCGCGATACCGATCTCAACGGCACCCTCGACAGCAACCTGCCGGCCGAACGCGATCGTGCGTATGCGGGGCTCCTGACCTACACGCCCTGGCACGATATGGTCGTCGGCGATCAGCCGCTGGTCTGGAATATGGGCATGGAAAACAGGCGTCTGGGCACATACTTCAAGAGCCCGGCAAATCCCAGCGGCGCGGCGGATCGCGATGCGACACGCGTCTTCACGGGAGTCCATTGGGCGGGGCTGGGCGTGCAGCTCTCGGCCGGTCGCGAGACCGACAACGTCAACGACATCGCGCTGCTGCCGCGCACGGAATCCGTCCAGAAAGTCGCATCGCTCACCTACTCGCCGCTGTTCCGTGCGCCACCGGGCGCGATCACGAACATACCCGAGCAGCCGTGGTATGGACGGCCGGTCTTCAGTGCCACCGTTTTCGATCTCGAACAGAATGTCGACCGGGCCGCCACTGGGCTGCCGGCCGGCGCCCTGAATTCCATAACCAACGTGGTGTTGGTGGCGAGTTTCGCCTATACGGCATGGAACTGGTCGATCGTCCATTCGCGCGGTAATTTTACGAATCACATCAATGTCGTGCCGGACACGTACACCCAGGTATCCCAGCTCAATGCGAATTTCCGGGTCGGCCAAAGACTGGATGTCAGACCCGCGCTGCAATACAGCGCCATTGAGGAAAGCGATCCGCCGGCCGGTGTCGTGGTCAAGGATTCGACTACCGCCACCGCCATTCTGGGCCTCGGCTATCTCTTCACGGAAAACGTCAGCGGCAACCTCGGTCTGAATTACGGAAGCCAGGAAGTTACGAACGGCAGTCTGGACAACAAGGTCAAATCGGTGACGGCCAACCTGCAATGGAACGCGATTCGGGCGCAGGGGATGCAACCCGGTGTATCGTTCGCGCTCGACGGACTCTATTATGACGTGGAAGATTCCGTGTACGTCGGGAACACCCGAAACAACTACCAGATATTCCTGCGGATCGGTGTCTCATGGCTGCCAAACTTCTAGGGACCGGATTCAGCTTGCGACTCGTACGATTGCTCCCGGTCGTAACGGTGCTGGCTTTGCCCGCCGGGCCCGCCGGGGCGGCGGTCACCGCGGTCAATGCGACGCCTGGGTCGGCGGAGGTGGCGCTGGTCCAGGCCACCCTGATCGCGACCGGTTGGCGCGTCACGACCGACAGCGCCGGGCCGGTGACGCTGGTTTCCGCGCAAGGCCGGTTCCGCACGCCGAGCGGATCGCTGCTGGCGACGGTGGCGAACCCGCTCTCCATGACGATCACCGGTCCCGCGACCGCCGGTTTCTTCGAGTCCGTGCTGGTTCCTCCCGACATCCTGACGCG
>CAYJBG010000272.1:0-2523 GCA_964368085.1 uncultured Acidiferrobacterales bacterium
TACGGCCGTTGTCGAGGCGCGTGAACGGCACGCCGTAGTGTTCGAGCTCGATCACCAGACGCGGCGCGGCGCGGCACATGTACTCGACGGCATCCTGATCGGCCAGGTAATCGCCGCCCTTGATGGTGTCGTACATGTGCCAATGCCAGTTGTCCGGCAACACGTTGCCGAGCGCAGCGTTCATGCCGCCCTGCGCGGCGACGGTGTGGGATCGGGTCGGGAACACTTTTGAAACCACCGCGACATGCGCCTCCGCTTGCGCCAGTTGCAGCGCCGCGCGCAGGCCCCCGCCGCCCGCGCCGATCACCAGACAATCGAATTTTCGGCGCGCGATTGGCATTCAGCGTCCCGCCTCAAGCAAAAGAATCTGCGCGGCCCAGAAGGCGAGCGCCAGCAGGCCCAGGGCCGTCAGCAACTGGACGGCAAACCGCAGCCACAAGGGCTTCACATAATCGAGAAACACGCTGCGCAGGCCCACCCAGGTGTGCACCAGCGCGCTCAGAAAAAAAAGCGCAAAGGCGAGCCGCACCGCACCGCCCGCGAACCAGAACTTCCAGGCGGTGTAATCCGCAAGCGGTGAAAGCCAGAGATACAAGACCAGCCACAACAAAAAGCCCGCCAGGTACAGCGCACTCAAACGCTGGATGAGCCATTCACCGAGACCACGGTGCGCGCTGCCACGGTGACGTACGTTCATCATAGGAACAGGCGCCCCGCGGCGATGGCTCCTACCGCCACGACCGCGGCCAGCACCAGCCACGCGCTGCGCCGTCCGCCGGCGTGGCTGATGCCGACATCGACATCGAGAAGCAGATGGCGCACACCGGCAAAAAAGTGGTGCGCAAGCGTAACGGCCAGCACAAACAACAGAACGCGTGCCGGGAGGGTTTGCAGCAGAGTGGTCACGCGCTGGTAGTCCTCGGTACTCGCCAGCGACTGCTGCAACAGCAAAAGCATGAGCGGCAGCGACCCAACCAGCAGCACACCGGTGATACGGTGCGCGATGGAGACCACGCCGCCGACCGGCAAGTGAATGCGCAGAAGATTCAGATACACCGGTCGTTTATTATTATTTCTTCCTGCCATGTCCTTTCCCTGTTTCTTATGCCTGCATTCTATGCCTGCATTCCTCGCGCCCAGTCTATCGTTCTGCGGCCGGACTTCCAGGGCCTGCCGGAGTCCGTGCGCCGCGGTATACTGGGCAGTCACTTAGCAGGAGAGTATGCACACATGCAGCCAGCGGCAAGCTCCCCGGACTTGAATCCGCAATGGCATGCCCTGCTGGAGCGCAGCGGCGCCGTGTTTGAGGCCGGCCGTGTCCAGCATTTCGGCAAGCCCGCGCACGAGCTACGCGCTGCCGCGCAAGGCGACATTCTCGTGGATTTGTCGCAGCTGTCGGTTCTGCGCGCGCACGGCATTGACGCACAGGATTTCCTGCAAGGCCAGTTCAGCAACGACATCCGCCAGGTAACTGAAACCCGCTCGCAGCTAAGCGCCTACTGCAATCCCAAGGGCAGAATGCTCGCGATCTTGCGCATCTTTCGCCATGACGAGGCGTATTGCTTGCAGTTGCCCGCGGCGCTGGCCGAGGCCACGCTCAAGCGCCTGCGCATGTTCGTGATGCGCGCCAAGGTAAAGATCGACTTGGCCGACGCCGAGTTGCTGCGCATCGGCCTGTCCGGACCGAACGCGCAACGCCTGGTGACTGAAGTTCTTGGCACGGCACCCGCCGCGCCCGATGACGGTCTCGCCGCCAACGGCGTGACCGTTCTGCGCCTGCCCGGACCGCATGCGCGCTTTGTGCTTGTCGCCGCGCCGGAGCGGATGCTGGTGTTGTGGCCACAGCTCGCCGCTCAGTCCATGCCGGCGGGCGCCGCCACCTGGGCGTGGCTCGACATCATGGCCGGCATTCCCACCATCCTGCCCGGTACCGTTGAGGAATTCGTGCCGCAGATGGCAAACCTCGAACTCGTGGGCGGTGTGAGTTTCACCAAGGGCTGCTATCCGGGACAGGAGATCGTAGCGCGCATGCACTACCTCGGGCGCCTCAAACAGCGCATGTTCCGCGCCCATGTCGAGACCACCGAGCCACCGTTGCCGGGCACACCGGTGTTCGCCCCAGATCTCCCGGGCCAGAGCACCGGCAGCGTGCTGGACGCCCAACCGTCGCCGGACGGTGGCTATGACCTGCTGGCGGTCGTGCACCTGAGCAGCCGCGAGGCGGGGACGCTGCGTCTGGCGAGGGGCACGGGGCCAGACCTGATTCTCAAAGACCTCCCCTACAGTGAATGAAGCCTCATTCACTACCCCGCTGCGGACAGCTATTGACCCGGCACGATTGCTCTTGAACGAAGCGGAGCACGACGCACATCGCCGGACCTGCGCGTGGGCATGTGTGCCGGGTCAATAGCGAAAATCATAAGGATTTTTCGGTTATTGCGGCGGCGCGACGGCCTCGATTCCGGCTCCAAGCAACACTCCGCCACACGACGTATTCAAGTGCATTCATGCCGCCGCAATAAT
>CAYJBG010000273.1:0-2518 GCA_964368085.1 uncultured Acidiferrobacterales bacterium
AACACCCGCTCCACCGCCTGCGCAAACGGCACCCAGGCGTATTCGGAATGCTCCTCCGGACTCAAGGTGACGGCTTGCTCGTCCGCCAGTTCGAGGGAAAAGAAATGCTCGGTGTTCTCGACCACACCGGGCGCGTACTTGTAGCGCCACTGGGGAAATATTTCATAACGGTTCTGGAGCTTCCAGTCGGTGAGCGCCGCGGGCGCCGCCGTAATGCCGGTTTCCTCGCGCAACTCGCGCGCCGCCGTTTCCGCCGGCTGCTCGTCGCCCCACTCCATGCTGCCGGTGATGGATTGCCAGAACTCCGGATGGTCGGCGCGCCGCAGCAGCAGCACCTTGCCGCGGCGCGTGAAGACAACAACCAGTACCGATTCAGGGCGTTTAAAGGATTGCGACATACGCGCATCATACTAGGAGAGCGTCTCCGCATCATCTGTCCGGCCATTTCCGCCGCCAGCCGGCCATCCCTCGGCACGGCGCAGGCCAAACGGATAAAATTCTGGTACTTTTGTCGGACCGGGAACGAGAACGAACCGTGCCGACTATTCATATCGCCGAGACTCCCGCCGAGATCGCAGATTGTTTTCCGGTCATGGCCCAGCTGCGACCGCAGTTCGCGCAAGCCGAATTTATTGCGCGCGTACACCGGCAAATGGCGGATGGCTACCGCCTGGCGTGCCTGCGCGACGATGGCGCGGTGAAAGCGGTCGCCGGCTATCGTATTACCGAAAACCTCGCCTGGGGCCGGTTTCTGTACGTGGACGATCTTGTCACCGACCACGCCGCGCGCTCGCAGGGTTATGGCAAGGCCCTGCTCGCCTGGCTGACCGAGTACGCGCGCCAGAATGGCTGTGCCCAGTTGCATCTGGATTCAGGCGCGCAGCGCAAGGATGCGCATCGCTTCTATCTGCGCGAGGGAATGGAGAACCTCGGATTTCACTTCATGACGAGACTGGATCGTGACAATCATTGAAGGCGGCTGCCACTGCGGGAACATCCGCTTCCGTTTCGAACCAAGCCAGCCGCCGGTGAACCTGCCGGTGCGGCGCTGCACCTGCACGTTTTGCGTAAAGCACGGGGCACTTTACACCTCCGATCCCGCAGGCCGCCTGGTCGTCAGCATCCGCGACCCGCAGGCCGTCAGCGCCTATGGTTTTGGAACGCGCACCGCCGAGCCGCAGGTGTGCCGGCAATGCGGCGTCGTGCCGGTCATCCTGACCCGCATTGAGGACCATGTTTACGCGGTCGTGAATCTGGCCACGGCCGAGGGCCTCGCGATCCCGCCCGAGCGCATCCAGAACGTGAACTTCGAGCACCAGACAGCCGGGGAACGCAGCGCGCGCCGCGCGCGCACCTGGATTGCCCAAGTGAGCGTAACGAGCCATGGTTAGAAAATTGCGCCAATTCCAGATCGACGCCTTCGCCACCCGCGTCTTCGAAGGCAACCCGGCGACGGTCGTGCCGCTCGACCGCTGGCTGACGGATGCCACGATGCAGGCGATCGCCGCCGAGAACAACCTCTCGGAGACGGCGTTCTTCGTGCCCGAGGGCGAGGCGTATCTCTTGCGCTGGTTCAGTCCCGTCGGCGAGATGGACCTGTGCGGCCACGCCACCCTCGCCAGCGCCTATGTGCTGTTCGAACTGCTTGGTCACTCCGGACGCGCCATCGCCTTCGACACGCGCAGCGGACGTCTCATCGTCGAGCGCGATGGCGAGCGGCTGGCCATGGATTTTCCCGCACTACCCGCCCAACCCTGCCCCGCGCCGGCGGCGCTGCTCGCCGGACTCAAGCGGCCACCCATCGAGGTGCTCGCGGCCGACGACTATGTCGCCGTGTACGCGAGCGAGGATGACGTCCGGGCAATCACACCCGATTTCGCCGAATTGTCCAAGCTGGATCGGCGCGGCGTGTGCGTCACCGCCCCCGGCAGGACGGTGGATTTCGTGAGCCGCTTCTTCGGCCCCAAATGGGGCATCACCGAAGACCCGGTGACCGGATCGGCGCACTGCACGCTCGCACCCTACTGGGCCACGCGCCTCGGCAAATCGCGCTTCATCGCGCGCCAACTCTCGCGCCGCGGCGGCGAACTCCACTGCGAACTGCGCGGTGATCGAGTGACGATTGCCGGGTACGCGGTGAAGTTTCTGGAGGGGGAGATTATCGTTCCCGATTGACTTAAGTGTTCGCAGACACTCATCTGGTACATGAAACCTGGAATACATCCCCGACAAGTTACAGGGGGCACCCACGAGCCGGTATAAAAGCTTCGCCGCAATAGGGCTTTACTGTTACTTGGCCTCGCCGGCCGCCGGCTCGACCGGCTTGCGCAGCTTGATGTGCAGCTCGCGCAACTGCGCCTCTTCCACCACGCTCGGCGCGTTGGTCAGCAGGCACGAGGCCTTCTGGGTCTTGGGGAAGGCGATTACGTCGCGAATCGACTCGGCGCCGGCCATCAGTGCGCAGATGCGGTCGATGCCGAAGGCGATGCCGCCGTGCGGCGGCGCGCCGAACTTGAGC
>CAYJBG010000274.1:0-2506 GCA_964368085.1 uncultured Acidiferrobacterales bacterium
GAACTGGCGCGCATCGAGCTTGGCGTGCAGCAGGGTCTTGATCTGGGCTTGCAGGTGAACGCCGGTCACGGGCTCAACTACCACAACGTGCAGGCGGTCGCCGCCATCCCCGGCATCGCCGGGCTCAATATCGGTCACGCGATTGTGGCGCGCGCCGTGTTCAGCGGATTACAGGAATCGGTGCGCGAGATGAAGCGGTTGATGCGCGAGGCGCATACGCGGTGATCTTCGGCATCGGCACCGACATCGTGCGCGTGGCGCGTATGCAGAAAAATGTCGAGCGCTACGGCGAGAAATTCGCCGAGCGCATTCTCACGCCGGCTGAGCTTGAGGAATACCGGCGTGAGCCGCGTCCGGCGCATTTTCTCGCCAAGCGCTTCGCCGCCAAGGAGGCCGCCGCCAAGGCCATGGGCACCGGATTTCGGGACGGGCTTATGTTTCACCATATCGGCGTCGGCCACGACGCCGCCGGCAAACCGAAACTCGAGTTTAGCGCCGAGGCGGCGGCGTTTGTTGCGGCGCACGGCATCACCAACGTGCACGTGAGCCTGGCGGACGAGGAAGATCACGCGGTCGCGTTTGTGACGCTCGCGACCGGATAGGTTAAAAGTTTCCGAAAGAACGGACGAAGCAGCGTAGACAAAAGGCAATACCTGACGCCTGATCCTGTGTTCCGTTACCGCGCTCAACCAGTTCGAGGGTGGTTATCGTGGGAAGGCGCAACAGCTCATCGACCGGTTGTTGAGCGAGGCCTAGAGCCTGCCGTTTATTTGTGTGTGACTGTTTTTCCTACTTGGCAATCATACCTTGGCGCCAGCCCCAGTTCCGGTCGCGTAAGCTCCGGCGGAGATACCGCCTCCGCGCCCTGACCTTCAACCGGACAGGGTCGGCCCTTGTTAAAAATCGATCGCAACCGCACCAATTCACGTTCACTGGAGGAGTTATTTTCCATGATCTCATTGTCCCCTGACACATCCACACGAGGAATCTCGATTACCTTTATAACGGCAGCCCCTTGAGGTGATGCCGCTTCGATGGTTGACTTGGCGTAAAGATATCCGCTGGCCAGCATCGCCGTAACGGTAGAATGGTACGTCGCAAAACCGGCTACTACTGCAAGCAGTATCGAGGGGTAAATCAAAGGTTGGGCGAAACGCGGTAATGCCCGATTGGCGGCAGCGGTCGTCAGATTGTGCGCCCAGCCGATTCCAATGCCGACTGCGATGACGACGATCGGCCCGACCAGCCCGGCGGCCAGTATGTAGAACAGGGCCACACGCAAACCATCGACATGTTCAGGAATCGCATAAATCCCTCGCGCCAATCCGTTCTGGATGCCCACAAAACTATTGACGGTTAGGTAGGCCAAGGCAATGTAGGCGGAATAAACTAAAAGCCGTCCTGAGAGCACAAATGTCGTTTCGAGGGCGCGGGCCCGGTCGCTATTAATCCACTTACGGTGGTCTTGAACGGCCCCCAACAATTCGGTGGCCAGATATTTAAGCCACCGGACGACGCCTGCAACGACGACATTTGCTCCGCGACTGGGAAGTGGCTTACTGGCAAGCTTTGTTGCAGAAACTGTTTTATTCTGTCGCCGTGTATTGTCAGTAACCATTCCTTCCCCCTGTGGATGAGTGTGCGCTATCCATAAACTTATCCCCTGACGCAATGGTGACCTTGTCCTGCCCGGCTCAGTATCAACCGCGGTACTTTACTGCTCTCGGTATGCACGGCATCTTCCCACGCCGCCACATAGTCCAAAGATTAATGTCAGCGTGAATGCTCGGCTCGACTCAGGCTCAATCGACGAGCGAACTCGACTCAGCGACGCACAGTCAGGTCATGCCTCTTGCCTCCACCCGGATTGACGTCGCTTTTGTGATGCCGCGACCGGATGATTATTTCTTGCGCTTCGGCGGGCTGTAGCCGGCCGGCATCTTGCCGAACTCGCCTTCGCTGAACAGAAAGCCGAGCATGTGCTGCTCGATCACCGCCATGCTCGCCGGGTCGGCGGTGCTCAAGCTGTTGTCGTTGATCAAAACTGTGAGGTGCGCCAGCCAGCGGTTCCAGGCTTCGCGCGAGACATTCTCGTAAATGCGTTGGCCGAGTGCGCCGGGGTGGGGCGGAAAGTCGAGGCCTTCGGCTTCGCGCTGCAGAATATGGCAAAAGACAGTACGCGGCATGGGGGTTCCCCGTGATCGATTTGGCTCATTGTAGCGGATGGCATCTGATTTCCAGAGCCTGTGGCAACATTTCGTTGGCGCATGCAGGGGCACATTGCTAGAATGCAGGTATTCAGCCAACTCCGGAGCCGCCACATGACAGCCCTTGCTCAGACTGAACGACTGGACGCCAGCGTCAAACCCATGTTGCAGATCACCCCTTCCGCCCGCGGCAAGCTTGCCGAGCTGTTGACCGAGGCCGGTGACGAGGCCTCCGCCATTCGCGTGTTCGTCTCTGGCGGCGGTTGCGGCGGCATGGCCTATGGCATGACCTACGCCGA
>CAYJBG010000275.1:0-2503 GCA_964368085.1 uncultured Acidiferrobacterales bacterium
TGTAACGCACACGATCAACCAGGAAGCGGCGCGCCCACAGCCCCAGCAGACCGGCGACCATGCCAAAACCGGTGAAGGTCGTGAACCAGTGCAACCACGGCACAAAGAACCAGACCGGTTCGGTGAAATAACGCAGGTGCCAGAGCAGCTCCACGAACAAACAGAAGTGGAAAACCCAGCCGAACAGCCAGGTCCATTTGTTCGCTTTGAACAGGCTCTCGAATACGGTGACTTCGCGCGTCATGCGCATTACCACGCCGAGATACGTGGTGGGAGCGGGGGTGGTGGGGATCTTCAGCGGCTGCGGTGTACGGGCGTAGATAACAATCTTGCGCGTCACGCCGATCACCAGGACCGCCGTCGCGGCGTAGAACAACAGCGCGTAAAGAATGGTTACGGCCGACATTGTGGTTCCCGTGTCTGAACGACGTTACGCGGAAACGCGGGGCAGATCAGCACCCCGCGTTCGCGCATGCGGTTTTCCAGACGTGCCTGTTTAGACGCAGCCAGTCGGCTTCGGCAGACCGGCGTATTTGCACGCCTGCTTGGCCGGACCGTAGGGGAACAACTCGTAGAGATACTTGCTGTTGCCCTTGTCGGCGCCGAGCTTCTTGCCAATCGCCTTGGTCAGCACGCGCACCGCCGGGGCAATTTGGTACTCCTCGTAATATTCACGCAGGAAGTTGATCACCTCCCAGTGGCTCGGGGAGAGCTCGCAGTTGTCGATCTTGGCCATTTCTGCGCCAATTTCTTCGCTCCAGTCGGTGCGATTAGCGAGATAACCTTCCTCATCGACTTCGACGTTCTTGCCCGAAACGGTAATAGTGCCCATGTGCTGTCTCCTGTTGAGTTAGACGTGGATCTGCTGCGTTACAGCCACGATTGGACGGCCGGGTATTCGGCCACGAGGTCCACAAACCCGCCATAGTCCACCATCTTGACGCCATCGACAACACGGCCCGTCATGCCGCGCGCCTCGACGTCCGCCTGTAATGCGTAGACCGGGACGGTCTTCGTCGTTTGCTCGATTTTCTTCGCCGGCGCCGTGCCCTTCAAGGCGGCGTACACACCATCCTCGATCAGCAGGATGGCGCTGCCTTTCTTGGCGTGCGCCAGACAGCTGTCCAGTGCGTTGCGTTCGAAGGGTGATTTGTTCACGGTATGCAGCATTTCGTTCCCCTGTTTAGAAGCTCAGAACCACGTCCTGGCCGGTCATGATGTCGGTCATTTCCGCGGCGCTCACCACTTTTACGTCGACCAGGAAGTCTTCCGTCTTGAGGCCGCGCGCTTCCATCGATTCCTTCTCGACGTACAGCTTCTCGATGTCGTAGCCTTCGAGCGCCCGGTAAGTGGGGGAGAAATTCTTTACGTCGATGCCTTTGGTGTGCTGGCCCTTGACGATCTGATACACGCCGTCGTCCAGGAACGCGAGGCTCACGTCCTGGTCGAACGCGGCGGCGACCAGCACGACTTCAAGCGATTCGAGCGCGTAAATCGTTCCGTACGGCGCCTTGCGGTTCACGTACAGAAACTTTTTGACGACGCCGCTCGTTGCTTCTTCCATTTCGATACCACCGGTCGATTCAGTCATGTCGCCGCCCTCAATCGCCGAAGGTCACCAGACGATCCGCCTGGATACCCGACTCGATGAGTTGTCCAAGGCCGGAAATACGAAATCCTTCCGCCAGGTTCTCTTCTTTGATGCCACGGCGCAGGGCCGCCGCGACGCACACCACGAGATCGATCTTGTGCTCGGCCGCCAGCTTCGTCCAGCGTTGCACGATGTTGCGATCGTCCTGCGGCGGCTCGGTGAGCCGGGTCGCGTTGTTCACACCGTCGTGATAGAAGAAAACACGGTGAATCTTGTGTCCCTTCTCCAGGGCCGCCTTGGCGAATTGATAGGCCGTGTCCGCGGCCTGGTGCGTATACGGACCTTCATTAACCATAATGCCGAACTTCATAGTCGTGTCGCGCCCCTAAAATAAAGTGTGCCTTCTGCCGCTTCCCGGACGGCCGCTTCTGAATAATCAGAAGCGGATATGCGTCGAAGCATTCAGGGTGCTGCGTGCGCCACGCCAGTTATCGATGTGGTACTTGGTGAACGGCAGTTCGGTCAGTTCGAAAAATCGCGGCCAGCCGATGCGCTCTACCCAATCGCCGACGCGTTCCCAGTCCTTTGCGTCCTTCTTGTACACGCGCAGGATCTTCTTGACGATGGTATTGACTTCCGGCCAGCGCGGCGGATTGTTCGGGATGCCGGCGGCGACCAGCTTGTGGAACATCGGCTTGGAACGGGCGTTGGAATTCTTGCCGCCGACCCAGATCGCGAGCTTGGAGTGATCCGGATCGTTGATCTGCATGGGCGGGCAGGGCGGAAAGCAGGCGCCGCAGCAGATGCACTTCTTCTCGTCCACTTCCAGCGACGGCTTGCCGTTCACGATCGCCGGACGAATCGCCGCCACCGGGCAGCGCGCCACGACCGAGGGACGCTCGCACACGTTCG